>NZ_NMOK02000018.1:0-222 GCF_003399985.2 Paenibacillus sp. ATY16
TATGGCCCCATAGGGTATAAGTTGTCATTATCGAAAAGATAATGGTGGGCCTTAGTGGACTCGAACCACCGACCTCACCCTTATCAGGGGTGCGCTCTAACCAGCTGAGCTAAAGGCCCTTAACAACTATTTAATGAGAAGGATTGTTCCTTCAAAACTGACAACGAGCGAGCGACTAACCTACCTGATTTATCCGATCATCATCGTGATCGGGTATTTCCT
>NZ_NMOK02000019.1:0-2938 GCF_003399985.2 Paenibacillus sp. ATY16
TAGGATAAGCCCTCGACCGATTAGTATTCGTCAGCTCCACACATTGCTGTGCTTCCACCCCGAACCTATCAACCTCGTCGTCTTCAAGGGGTCTTACGAATTGGGAAATCTCATCTTGAGGGGGGCTTCACGCTTAGATGCTTTCAGCGCTTATCCCGTCCGTACTTGGCTACCCAGCGGTGCTCCTGGCGGAACAACTGGTACACCAGCGGTACGTCCATCCCGGTCCTCTCGTACTAAGGACAGCTCCTCTCAAATTTCCTGCGCCCGCGACAGATAGGGACCGAACTGTCTCACGACGTTCTGAACCCAGCTCGCGTACCGCTTTAATGGGCGAACAGCCCAACCCTTGGGACCTACTTCAGCCCCAGGATGCGATGAGCCGACATCGAGGTGCCAAACCTCCCCGTCGATGTGGACTCTTGGGGGAGATAAGCCTGTTATCCCCAGGGTAGCTTTTATCCGTTGAGCGATGGCCCTTCCATTCGGTACCACCGGATCACTAAGCCCGACTTTCGTCCCTGCTCGACTTGTTGGTCTCGCAGTCAAGCTCCCTTATGCCTTTGCACTCTCCGAATGATTTCCAACCATTCTGAGGGAACCTTTGGGCGCCTCCGTTACATTTTAGGAGGCGACCGCCCCAGTCAAACTGCCCACCTGACACGGTCCCTCTACCCGATTCAGGGTAGCAGGTTAGAACTCCGATACGATCAGGGTGGTATCCCAACGTCGCCTCCACACAAGCTGGCGCTCATGCTTCTCAGGCTCCCACCTATCCTGTACAGATCGTACCAAAGTCCAATATCAAGCTGCAGTAAAGCTCCATGGGGTCTTTCCGTCTTGTCGCGGGTAACCTGCATCTTCACAGGTATTAAAATTTCACCGGATCTCTCGTTGAGACAGCGCCCAAGTCGTTACGCCATTCGTGCGGGTCAGAATTTACCTGACAAGGAATTTCGCTACCTTAGGACCGTTATAGTTACGGCCGCCGTTTACTGGGGCTTCGGTTCACAGCTTCGGGTTACCCCTAACCGCTCCCCTTAACCTTCCAGCACCGGGCAGGCGTCAGCCCGTATACTTCGCCTTACGGCTTCGCACAGACCTGTGTTTTTGCTAAACAGTCGCTTGGGCCTTTTCACTGCGGCCCCCTCGGGCTATTCACCCTACCGAGGCACCCCTTCTCCCGAAGTTACGGGGTCATTTTGCCGAGTTCCTTAACGAGAGTTCTTCCGCGCGCCTTAGCATGCTCTGCTCGCCTACCTGTGTCGGTTTGCGGTACGGGCACCTTCACCTGGCTAGAGGCTTTTCTTGACAGCCGGAGTACATGACCTTCGCTACTGCAATTTTCGCTCCCCATCACAGCCTAGCTTACGCGAGTTGCGGATTTGCCTACAACTCTGCCTCACTGCTTGGACAGGCTATTCCATCAGCCTGCGTCACTGCCCTTCTGTGTCACCCCATTGCTCATAACGGTTTACGGTGGTACAGGAATTTCAACCTGTTGTCCTTCCACTACGCCTTTCGGCCTCGCGTTAGGTCCCGACTTACCCTGAGTGGACGAGCCTTCCTCAGGAACCCTTAGGCTTTCGGCGGACAAGATTCTCACTTGTCTTTTCGTTACTCATACCGGCATTCTCACTTGAATGCAGTCCACCAGTCCTTCCGGTCTGACTTCAATCCGCATTCAACGCTCCCCTACCCAAGTACCATAAGGTACATGCCATAGCTTCGGTGGTGTGTTTAGCCCCGTTACATTTTCGGCGCAGAGTCACTCGACCAGTGAGCTATTACGCACTCTTTAAATGGTGGCTGCTTCTAAGCCAACATCCTGGTTGTCTTTGCAACTCCACATCCTTTCCCACTTAACACACACTTGGGGACCTTAGCTGATGATCTGGGCTGTTTCCCTCTTGACAATGGATCTTAGCACTCACTGTCTGACTCCCGGTAAACATGTCTATGGCATTCGGAGTTTGACTGGACTTGGTAACCCTTGGCGGGCCCCGCACCCAATCAGTGCTCTACCTCCACGACACTCTTAACCGAGGCTAGCCCTAAAGCTATTTCGGGGAGAACCAGCTATCTCCGAGTTCGATTGGAATTTCTCCGCTACCCCCACCTCATCCCCGAATTTTTCAACATTCGTGGGTTCGGGCCTCCAGTGCGTGTTACCGCACCTTCACCCTGGACAGGGGTAGATCACACGGTTTCGGGTCTACGACCACGTACTATATTCGCCCTATTCAGACTCGCTTTCGCTGCGGCTCCGTCTTCCCGACTTAACCTTGCACGTGAACGTAACTCGCCGGTTCATTCTACAAAAGGCACGCCATCACCCTTTTAACGGGCTCTGACTTCTTGTAAGCGCACGGTTTCAGGTTCTTTTTCACTCCGCTCCCGCGGTGCTTTTCACCTTTCCCTCACGGTACTGCTTCACTATCGGTCACTAGGGAGTATTTAGCCTTGGCAGATGGTCCTGCCGGATTCCGACGGGGTTTCTCGTGTCCCGCCGTACTCAGGATCCGTCTCGGAGGCTGCAGATTTTCAAGTACAGGGCTTTTACCTTCTTTGGCGGGCCTTTCCAGACCTCTTCGTTTAATCTACAACTTTGTAACTCCATGTGAGACGTCCTACAACCCCAAGGAGCAAGCTCCTTGGTTTGGGCTAATCCGCGTTCGCTCGCCGCTACTGACGGAATCACTTTTGTTTTCTCTTCCTCAGGGTACTTAGATGTTTCAGTTCCCCTGGTGTGCCTCTTGTTAACCTATGTATTCAGTTAACAGTGACTGTCCATTACGACAGCCGGGTTTCCCCATTCGGACATCCCCGGATCAATGCGTGCTTACCGCTCCCCGAGGCAGTTTCGTTGTTCGCCACGTCCTTCTTCGGCTCCTAGTGCCTAGGCATCCTCCGTGCGCTCTTATTAGCTTAACCTAAT
>NZ_NMOK02000002.1:0-390209 GCF_003399985.2 Paenibacillus sp. ATY16
GTAAATACAGTCTCTAGAACGTCTTTCATACGCTCAGAGCGGAAACGGTTAATGGTACGGAAATCTGGACGCTGCCTAGCAGCCAGCCACATAAACATGATATTTTCACGTACAGCTTTGGCGATTTGGCGAGAAGAGTAGATGCGCTGAGTGTACGCATAGATAACGACTTTCATGAGCATTTTAGGGTGATAGCTGTCCCGGCCACCTCCGGGATAAGCTTTGGTGAAGAGCTTCATATCTAAGCGATTGACCGCATCGTTGATGACGCGTACGAGATGATTTTCGGGGATATCTTCTTGCAAGTCCATTGGCAAGGACAGTTGATCCATGGTATATTCTTTGTACATAAAGAAGCCTCTCTTTACTTAGAATGGTTGGGTGGTACCTCCATTTTAACAAGGGTCGGCTTCTTTTTGTTTGAGCATTTCATGAACAGGATAAAGGGCAGACGGAGCATGAAATGATTCTGGAGAAGCGTCAGCGTTCGCTTTTGTAAGGGGATTGCCTACCTCTGAAAGATTAATTCAAGGAATCCCTGAGCAATGGCGATCGGAAGAACATTTCATGCGCAGGCTGCTGTTTAGCCTAAATAAAAAAAGGGGGTGCCCATCGTCATTTTCATGACTTATGGGACACCTCCTTTTGTTGATGCGGAATTAATATTTCTCGCCGCTGGTATTGCTTCGTTCCACGATGATTGTTGTTTTTGCCGTTATGGACGAATCATATCTGTAAGTGACCGTGATGGTGACTGACCCTGTTTTTACGCCGGTTACGCGGACGCTGCTGTCTACCGTAGCAATGGATGGATTGCTTGAAGACCACTGCAGATCGCCCTTAATGTTGGTTTTGCCTGCGGCGGGACTGGAGGCTAGAGAAGCGAACAAATCCTTGAATTTGCTAACCTGGATCCGGTAGGAGCTTTCCAGCCTTAGAGTAACCGATTTGACGGTAACCTCCTGTTCGGCAATGTAGATCTTTCCGTTTTTCGTATGAACCGTAACTTTGATTTTGACTTTACCTGGTTTTGTTCCGGTAAAATTCAATGACTTGCTTGTGGTCGAGCCCTTAATATTCGCTTTGCCCGGTTCCTCTGTAATAGCCCAGTCATAGGACGTAATAACATCACCGGTTGCCGTTGTCAGGTCAACGGATAAGGTTCCGTCCGTTCCAAGCTCGATTGCGCTTGGTCCCGAAATAACGGGAACCGGATCAATGACCTTAATGACCGCTCTGCCCGTCACCCCGCTGCCGTCCTGCGCCTGTACGGTGATCGTTGCTTCTCCAACGCCAACGGCGGTGACAAGGCCCGAACTGTTCACGGTTGCCGCGCTTGAGTTGCTGCTCGGCAGCCAAGCTATGGATTTATCCGTTGCGTCCGCTGGACTTATGACCGGATTAGGCTGATAGGTGGAGCCTACGATCATGGTCGTACCAGTCAGGGTAATGGAGGTTACCTTTTTAAATACGGTAATATTCATCTCTTTTGTATACGTATGATTCTGATCGGTTCCCACCGAAAGGCGGACGGTAGCATTACCTACGTTTTTGCCCGTGACGGAAACGGTGTTGCTCGTTGTTCCGTTTAAGCTGATATAGCTCGAGCCGTCTTTAATACTCCATTGATAGCTTGTTATTTTCTCATAATCCGCGGTATACAGGTTGGCAGCCAGGTCGATCGAATCTCCTGATGCGACGCGGTCCTGACCAATAATATTAAGACCAGGTACAATGGCGGTTACCGCTGCCGTTGCGGATAATCCGCTGCCATCCGTTGCTCTTGCGGTGATATGGGCTGTACCGGCTGCCAAGCCTTTCATAATGCCGGAACTATCGACGGTTACGAGATCCGGACGATCCGATTCCCAAATATACGTTGAAGCATACGTTGCGTTAAGCGGCGCATAGGTCGGAATCATTCTCCGGCTGTCGCCAACAAGCAGCTTTGTATCGGTTAAGCTAAGCGAGGTCAGTCTGGTTACAGCCTCCAGAACATAACCGGGGAATGTCAAGGTTCTTGCGGATTGCTGGCCGATATCGTTAAACGTAAGCGCCGCGTTTTGAAGCGGATATAAGCCGTCTGCCGTAGGCTTCACTCCAATCTGGAAAGTCACCGGTGAAGCGATATAACTGTTGCCGTTTAAGTTGTACGTAATGGTAGCGAGGGTACCCGAAACGGTATATCCGGTTGCTGTCGTGCCGGTTTTTGTCCAGCCTGACGGAAGACTGGTTACTTCCAGCTTCGCAGGCAAGGTTTCGCTAAACGTAATGTTCGTTATCTTCATCTTGTCTGCGGACAAGGCGTCGCTTGACGGAATCGCCTTTGGCGTTACGGTATAAGTGAAAGTCGCGGTTGTATTCGTCTGAACCCGGTTATCCGTTACATTGCCCGATACCGTACGATTCAGATCAATGTTGGATTCTACCTTTACGACTTTAACGTTAATCGTTTGACTAACTTGAGCACCGCTCTTATCCTTTGCTATAATCTCAACCTTCAAGTCACCGCCGTTTGGAAGCGGGTTAGCAACTTGTTGGTTAATTGTACCGCCGGACAGCATGGTTTTGTCTTTGAAAATTTCGTGAGACTGGCCGCCGTAAATAAAGTTAACGGTTGTTTTGAGCTCGCGGTCCGCAAGGTCAAAGTCATCGACCTGATAGTTCAGCAAAATATTTTGATAGGACGGAATAAAATTATTGCTTGCCGAATTGTAATCTGCCGGCGAGTTAACCGTCAGTTGAGGAGCATGGTTAGAGCCGATATACGCCCGGTACATGGTATTGACGAACAACTGCTGCTCCCAGTCCGGGAATTTGGAATTTGTATGCCCGGAACCGGAGTACGTTACATTTCCTTTGGAATAAGTGTAGTAGGAGTTCCAGCTGTCCCCGGAAGTCCGTTTCCCGCCGCTCATGTTATACCAAGGGATAACGGTCGAATCTTCCAGATCAAGCGTGTAGTACTGGTTGTGGGTAGTGGCTACATTGGTCGTGCTGCTTAATAGAAAAGGGAACTGCGTTAACAAGCCGTCATTCACTTTTTCGGTTGTCGTTGAAGATTCGGGAGCACCGAGACCCAGGTCTGTTCGTGGGGCAATCTGACCGGTAATAGCCTGAAATTTATTCAACCAGTTACTGCTGTTGGAGTTGCTGCTGTTATAGATCGTATCATGGGTGAACATGACGCTTTGCCCGGTGTTTTTAAAGGCGATTACGGCTGCCGCAGCATCATCGTTAATTGGAGCGTTGTTGTTATAGATATCGCCAAAGCCAAAGATCAGCATATCGTATATGCCGTTTAAGGTTTTATAGCCCGTGCTGTTAAACGTGTTCATATTCATAACATCGATGCTTATGCTATAAGCGTCTTTGTTATTGCCGGATGTCGGAACGAGATAGGATGAACTCATATTGTTGGTATTGTTCAAAGTACTTGCATTGCTGTCGTTAGGCATGACTTGAAGAACCTTGATATTAATCTTCTGATCCTGGAATCGGTAAACCCCCGAACTATAATCCTTCAGCTTGGTGTTGAAATCCACCGCTTCAAGCCGCCAATATTGAATGCCGGAATAGCCCTTGGGCAGCGTGTAAGAGATCGTTCCCGTTGCGCTATCCGCTTGCTTGGTAGCTACCACCTGTTCAGCGCCAAAAGGCAGGGAGCTATCCGTACTGATGTAAAGATTGAGCTCAATATTTTTCTGGCTGATATCTCCTACGTTATCAATCGTGTAATTGAAGTTGATCGTGTTTCCTGCGTTGTATTTATTCGCCTGGTTAGCCGTATACTCGGTTGGTTTGCTTGTTACGGTTAGTTGCGGGCGAATATTGGCTTTCTCGAGCAGATTCGTCTTGCTCATGAAGTTAGCTGCGGAAGAGATATGGGATGAATCCACGAAAATAACGTTTGTTGTGCTTCCGTCTTTGTATGAAAGGAAGTTTTTCTTCAGCAAAGCTTTGGAGCTAGAGCTTAAATCCGCTTGATACTCGATGCCATTCCTCGTTGAGGAATCGTTGTAAAAGACAATCGGGAGACCTTTCTTAATAAAATCGTTCGTAATTTCGTTTGCCTTGAGCTGCGTGATATCGTTTTGAATACTGCTTGTGTTATGGTTATTGCTTTGCGTTGAACTGCCGGAGGATTGCGCGCTAAGCAGGGACATGCTGTATGGCGTCTTTGCCTTGTTGTCCTTGTCGACCAAGGTACCTTTTCCGATGTATACCGCATCGTATTTGCCGTCCAAATCATCACGGGAAGCAACAAATTCCTTCATGCTGTATGTATCGATAGTGAACGGAACGGGGGAACTGCTGCCGAGTATGGAGGAGAGATCCGATGTTCCGGATTCGGTTACTTCCAGTATGCGAACGGAATCGCGGAAGGAGGTAAGCTTGAATTTCTGGGAACTTTGAATGGTTGCAGCGCTGCTGAGACGCAGATTATTGTTTGATGAAGTCGTGCTAATATACCTGCTCTTGACTGAAGAGTAGAAGGAAACGGTACCGTCAGAGTTAGACGTGATTGAAAACCTCTGGTTATCGCTCGTATTAGTGTCGCTGCTGGCGGTGAGCGAGCTGTTATTGCTCCCTGCCGATAAATATTTTCCCGTATTATTCGATTTCAACGTGTAATAGCTGCCTGACTTCGCCAATACGAAAAGCTCTTCGGTCCATACCTTGTCCGAGTCGGCGACAGGAGTAGAGTTGTTTGACGTTACCCTCACGTATTTGCTTTTCTCCGCTGACTTTAGCGCAACAAGCCCCAGGTCGAACGTGTCCGCAGCTTCGGCCTGTTTTACCGGAAAGCCTGTAAATGCGAATATCGACGCAAGGAGAGTAACGGCTAAAGCGATGGAAATTCTTTTCTGAAAATCAACCAGTTTCATAGTTCTATCCTCCTATTTTTACATTCTATTTACTTAGTTCTATTTACCTAATAAACTTCTTGAATTCTAGTAATAATGCGCTATAATCAGTTTAAGTCAGTGGGTCGATAGATGCAACAATTAATATAATAAATATTGCCAAAATTGGTTCCGTGGTCTAGAATTCTGGGTATAAAGGACCCAGCAAGATATAAGAGAATGGGGCTGTTAAGAGATGGTGGCTATTAAGAAGAGACTAGGAGATTTATTGGTCGAGAGCGCCATAATATCCGAGGAACAGCTGCAGAAGGCGCTGCTAGAGCAGAGCAAATCAAAGCAGAAGCTTGGCGACTTGCTTATCGCGCAAGGGTACATAACGGAGCAGCAGCTTATTGAAGTGTTGGAATTTCAATTAGGAATTCCGCATGTTAGCTTGTATAAATACCAGATTGATCCGGAAATCACCCAGATCATCCCCGAAAGCATGGCCAAGCGCTACCAGGCGATCCCGCTTCAGAAGGACGGCGGCAAGCTGATGGTTGCAATGGCGGATCCTCTTGATTACTTCGCGATCGAAGAGCTGCGCATGAGCACAGGCTTTCGAATCGAACCTGCTATTTCCAGTAAAGACGAATTGCAGCGGGCTATCGCAAGGCATTACGGCCTGCAGGACTCCATGACTCAAATGATGATTGATCTTCCGACACAGGAAGAAATCCGCGAGACTGAAATTACCGACGAAGATTCTCCAGTCGTACGGCTCGTGAACCAGATGATACAACAGGCGGTACAGCTTAGAGCCTCCGACATTCACGTTGACCCGGGTGAGACAAGCGTAACGATCCGTTACCGGATTGACGGGGTGCTTCGCACGGAACGGGCTTTGCCTAAGCAGATGCAGGGCTTTATTACGGCAAGATTGAAAATCATGTCCAAATTAAATATCGCCGAGCGGAGGCTGCCGCAAGACGGCCGGATGAAGATGCAGTTCGAATTCAAGACGGTAGATATCCGCGTCGCCTCCTTGCCTACCATTCACGGCGAGAAAATAGTTCTTCGTCTGCTTGATTTGAGCACTGGCGTCAAAGCGGTTGACCAGCTTGGCTTCAATAATCACAACGTCCAGGTATTTAAAGAAATGATTGAGCGTCCGTACGGCATATTGCTCATTACCGGCCCGACGGGCAGCGGCAAAACAACCACTTTGTATTCCGCGCTCAGCCACTTGAATGAAGAGGACACCAACATTATTACCGTTGAGGATCCGGTCGAGTACCAATTGGATGGTATTAACCAGGTCCAGGTTAACCCGACTATCGGCTTAACCTTTGCAACCGGTCTGCGCTCGATTCTTCGTCAGGACCCTAACGTGGTCATGGTCGGCGAAATTCGGGATACGGAGACCGCTGAGATCGCAATCCGCGCCTCCCTGACCGGCCACTTGGTATTGTCCACCTTGCATACGAATGATTCCGTCAGCTCCATTACGCGTTTCCGGGACATGGGGGTCGAGCCTTACCTAATCGCCTCTTCGCTTATCGGGGTTGTCGCGCAGCGTCTTGTCCGACGGATATGCAGCGATTGCAGGGAAGCGCAAGAGCCGACTGAACAGGAAAGATTGTTCTTGAGAAGCCGGGGGATTCAGGCGCAGACGCTTTACCGCGGACGAGGCTGCGGCAACTGCGGCAGCACGGGTTATCGGGGCAGGGTGGCTATTCACGAGGTTTTGCATATCAATAACGAAATTCGTGAGCTTATTACTTTGAACGGTTCGTTAAGCGAGCTTCGCGAGGCAGCTAACAAGCAAGGGATGATCCAACTGATGGATGACGGATTGGAGAAAGTTACCCGCGGCATTACGACACTGCAGGAAGTTCTCCGCGAAACCGTCGCCAATTAATTCATGCTTACGATGTAAGAATGACCGCATTGGCTTCGGTGCAACCCATTGATGTGGTCATTCTTTTAGGAGGACAGCCGTGTTTAACGAAGTTATTATGAATTGGCTTAAGCAGGCCTATGAGCTTCAGGCGTCGGACTTGCATTTGTCGGTTGGCAATGTTCCCGTATTCCGGATTAACGGAGAACTCCAGAAGATTGGTGACACTGCCATTACGGCACAAGCAGCAGAGACAATGGCATTAAGTCTGCTGTTAAGCGAGCAGGCGGATAAGCTCCGAACGATGGGGGAAGTAGATTTTTCCCTCGCATTGCCGGGGTACTGCCGTTTCCGGATCAATGTATACAAGCAAAGAGGCTTCATCAGCCTTGCGGCCAGAACGATTCCGACGCAAATTCCTACCTTGGAACAGCTCCAGCTGCCGCCGGCTCTGGCCTCATTAGCTGAGAAGCATCAAGGGCTCGTCCTGGTGACGGGACCAACGGGAAGCGGAAAATCCTCGACGCTTGCCGCTTTAATCGATCATATTAACCGGACGCAAGCGAGACATATCGTAACCCTTGAGGATCCTATTGAATTCATACATACAAGTCATTCTTCGATTATTGATCAAAGAGAAGTTGGCCAAGATACAGGCAGCTTTTCAAGCGGTCTTCGCGCCGCGCTCCGGCAAGATCCCGATGTCATTCTCGTTGGCGAGATGCGTGATCTCGAGACGATTTCGGCTGCTATTACGGCGGCGGAGACCGGGCATCTAGTGCTGGCAACCTTGCATACATCCGATGCACCGCAGACGATTGACCGGATCATTGACGCGTTCCCGGCCCATCAGCAAGGACAGATTCGCACGCAGCTAGCTTCCGTGCTTGTTACCGTCGTGTCGCAGAGGCTGCTTCCGAAGCGGGGAGGAGCAGGCAGAGCATGTACAACGGAGATTCTGGTTAATACGCCTGCCGTCTCCAACCTGATCCGGACGGATAAGGTGCACCAGATTAAAAGCGTTATGCAGACAAGCCGTGCCCAAGGCATGCACACGCTGGAAATGTCCGTGAAGGAGCTGCTTCATTCCGGCGTCATTCATCCATCCGCGGCTAAGCCGTATATGGCGGAAGGAGGTCTCTAATGCCGCTATTTGCTTATCATGTGAAGACAACCGGGGGCAAGCAGCTGCAGGGCAAGCTAAACTCCTTGGACAAGTCGTCGGCGGTAGAGGAGCTGCGTAAGCGCGGGTTGACGGTTTTGTCCGTAGAAGAGATACGCAAAAGTGTACTATCAACCGAGATTTACATTGGCAATCCGGTAAAAAGCATTCATTTTATTATTTTCTGCCGTCAATTCTCAACGCTAATCCGGGCTGGGGTAACGATCGTAGAAGCAACAAATATCCTTGCCGCGCAGACGGAAAGCAAACCGCTCAAGAAAGCGTTAGTCGACGTAAGCTCAGCCCTTCTAAGAGGCATTCCGTTCTCGCAGGCTGTTCAAGAGCATAAGCGGATTTTCCCGCCGTTATTTGTCAGCATGATCCGTGCCGGGGAAGAGACGGGGGATTTGGAAGGCACCCTTGACCGGTTGGCACTGTTCTTCGAGAAAGCACATACGACCAAAGAAAAAATTAAATCCGCGATGACCTATCCGGCGGTTGTTGGTCTGATGTCCATCGCTTCCGTTATTTATTTGCTGCAAGGCGTTGTGCCGCAGTTCGTCACGATGTTTGAATCGTTTGATACCGAGCTGCCTGCCATTACGAAGATTGTGTTGGCACTCAGTAAAAGCATGTCCCATCAATGGTATTACTGGGTTATTTCGCTTGTTGCCCTCATTGTGGCCTATCAGCTATACAAACGCACGGAACGGGGCCGGTATGTGCTGGATTACGCCAAGCTGAAGGTTCCGATCTTCGGCAAGCTGGCTCAAAAAGGCGCAATCGCCCAAATGTCGAGGACGCTCTCCTCGTTATATGCAAGCTCCGTGCCGGTGCTCCAATCTCTGACTATTGTGGAGGAGGTGGTAGGCAATAAAGTGATCGGCGGATACATACGGAAATCGGGGGAGTCGCTGCGTCAAGGTAATTCCTTGTCGGAGCCGTTTAAGAAAGCATGGGTATTCCCTCCGCTGGTAACGCAGATGATTGCGGTAGGGGAGGAGACTGGCTCGCTTGACCAGATGCTGGCCAAGATCGCGGACTTTTACGAGATGGACGTCGACAATACGGTTGATCGTCTGAAGGCACTGATCGAACCGCTCTTGATCGTTTTCCTTGCGGGGGTAGTCGGGCTGATCGTTATGGCGATTATTTTACCGATGTTCACCTTGTATTCCAGTGTTCATTAGTTTCGAGGGGTTTTACAGGTATTACAACATAGATGAGACAAGATAAATTATTTAGGAGGAGAGCAATATGTTGAAAAAAATGTTGAAACGTCTTAAGAAAGATGAAAAAGGTTTTACTCTAATTGAGCTTTTGGCCGTGATTGTAATACTGGCGGTTATAGCTGTAATTGCTGTTCCTCTAATCGGAAACATAATTAATAACACGAGGGATGATGCTGACTTAGCAACTGCACGTCAGTTACATGATGCAGCTCGTTTATATGTTACAGGTGAGTTAGGTGGAGATTATGCTGCAGTTGCTACAAATGGAGTATCTTTTAATGATATGAGCCCTGAGTATATTCCTGCTAACTCAGTAATACCAAGCACTAAAGATCCATTAACAAATGCGATTGTAAGATTTGATGCAAACGGATCAGTTCAAAGTGTTAGCCTTGATGGTGATACAGACGCTGAATTTAATTATAATGCTGCCGCTATACTTGGTGACTAATTAGAGTCTTCATCATTTGAGCTGGAACTGGATGTACTAGTTCCAGCTTCTACCAATACCTTAGAAAGCGGACCCGCCTATGACCCTATTTCTCGCAATCTACTTATTCTTTTTAGGCTTAATAGTAGGCTCCTTTTTTAACGTTGTTGGGCTAAGAATTCCGATCAAGCTTTCGGTTGTATCGCCGCCATCGCAATGTCCGAAATGCGGGATGCGTCTTAAGCCGCGAGATTTGATGCCCGTCGCGAGCTATCTTTTGTCACGTGGACGCTGCCGCCAGTGCGGCAAACGGATTTCTCCTGTATACCCGCTTGGGGAATTGGCAACCGGTCTTTTGTTTGTATGGATCTATTTTACCTTCGGAAACAGCTGGAATACGGTAATTGGACTGCTCCTAGTCAGCATGTCGGTGATCCTTACCGTCTCCGATTTGAAATATATGCTTGTGCCCAATCGTATTTTGCTCTTCTTTGCTCCACTATTTTTTGTGCTTGGATGTCTGTTTCCGGCAGGCTCCATCTGGCTTCATCTTGGAGGAGCATTTGCCGGGGGCGGGGTTCTGCTTGCAGTTGTTATTCTTACAAGAGGCGGCATGGGATTTGGCGATGTCAAGCTGCTTTTCCTGCTGGGCTGGATCCTTGGGCTGCCGAATTTGATACCCGCCTTTATTTTGGCTTGTTTCTTCGGCAGTGCGGTTGGCGGATTATTAATGCTGTTCAAGGTAGTGAAGAGGAAGCAGCCTATTCCGTTTGGACCGTTTTTACTGCTTGGCGCTTTGCTGGCTTTTGCTTATGGCGATGCCATGATTGATTTATACCGTTCAATTCTAATGTAGTGGGATGTGAGAAAGAATGCTCGAGAGCAGCAAGCGTGTTGGTCTAACGATCGATCATGGCGGAGTACGCTACGCGAGAGTAAGGAAAAGGAAAAAGGGCTGGGAAATCGAGAAGACCGGCTTCCTGCCTTTTGCCGATGGAGTCATTCTTGAGGATCAATTCACGAACATGGAAGAGCTTGGCACGAGTCTGAAGGATTGGGTGAAGAAAGAAAGGCTTAACGGTACTTCGATTACGTTATCCATTCCGACTTCGCAAATCATTATCCGGAAGCTTCAGATCGGGACCGTTAACGCAAAAGAGCTGGACCAGCTCATTAATCTCGAAGTCGAAACGGCGCTTCATCTTCCGTTTGAAGATCCGGTCTATGATTATATAGCTGCCGGATCGGAACAGCAGTCTACTAATGTGCTCGTCTATGCCTCCCCGCAAAGATGGCTCAAGCAATGCATCGAGCTGCTCGAAAGCACGGGACTGAAGGTCAAATACGCAGAGCTCGCCTCAACGGCATTCGCAAGGGCGATTCAAGCAAGATACATCGATTCGCTTGAAAATACGATGCTCATTCATCTGGATAAAGCAAATGTGGAAGTGTATATGTTCCATGAAGGGCATCCGGTCTTTATGAGGGTCATTAACGAGCATGATTACAGCGGTTCTATTGACGGAACGTTTACCCCGGAGCTGGTCTCCAGCATTAATGCCGAGATCTCCAGGCTTCTCAGCTTCTATCAATACAGTATTCATGAAGGCAGCGCGCGGATTAATCAGGCGATTATCGCAGGCGAGCTGGCCGGACGTACGCAGCTGGCAGCCGAGCTGCAGCAGGCGCAGCCGGATATGAGAGTCGAGACCGTCGAGCTGGAATCGCCGCTTCGCAAGCGGGTTCGCAGGAAGCTTGATGAATACATGATTCCGTTTGGTCTTGCGATTCGCGAGAAAACCGCCCCAGGCATTAATCTAATGCCGGAGAAAGCAAGAAAGACCAAACCCATTCCGGCCAAGCTGCTTGTCGCGGGTATCCTATGGCTGCTCTGCCTCGGGGCTATTCTGGCGCTAAATACGAACAACAGGCTTCAAATCTCGGATTACGAGCATACCGTGCAGGTGATCAAAGATAAAACGGCCTTGCTCCAGCAGCAGATGTCGACGCAAAAAACGGAGGCGCAAGCGGATGCGGATCCGCTGGCTGTCGTGAAGTTAATTAATGATAACAGACAGGATGCCGTTGCCGTTCTGGACGGGCTGACGAATCGGCTGCCTTATGGCTCCCGGCTGACTACGATTGAATACAACAAGCCCGGAACGCTTTCCCTAACTCTCAAAAGCACGGATTTAACCGCGTTGTCCACTTACTTGACGAGTCTTCGGGCCATGCCGTTTGCCGGAAACGTTCATCTGCAGTCTTTTGCCGATAATAACGGCCAGTGGGTAGCAAGCTACGAGATTGCTTGGAAAACAGCGTCTACTTCAGACAATAAACAGGCTGACGCAGGAGGCTCGGGCAATCATGGATAATTCGAAAAACCGCTTGCTTGGCCTCATCGTCATAATGGTGCTCTTCCTTGTCCTGCTTCTCTTATACGTCGTCTTGCTTCAGCCTTCAAGCAGCAAGCTGTCGGACCAGAAGAAGCTAGCGGAACAATCCCAGCTGCAATTAAATGCTCTTCAAGCCAGCGTGACCAAACAAGAGGAGGGGAGCGGCCTTGCGGAGCAGGATATACAAGCCGCGCTTCCTCTATGGGATAACTCGGAGCAGCTTGTTATTACGCTCAAAAGCTTAAGTGTGCAGACCGGGGCGAAAATAAACAGCGCAACCGTTGACCTTCCGGACGAAAATAAGCTTAACGCCTTATCCGGCAGCGCCGATCCGTTATACCCAACCGTGAAGGAAGTTAACGTGCATGTGTCTTTGCTTGGCACATACGCGCAGGTGAAAAGCTGGATGGCTCAGCTGCAGCAGCAAAAGCGTCTTATCGTTATCAACGATTTTACCCTGCAGCAGACCGACAGCGGAATGAATACGACGGAGCTGTCTTTTACCGCGTATTTCGACCCGTCCTACAAGTCGTTATTGAAGGATCCGATCTTGCCGGCGACGGCCGAATAAGAGAAATCACACAGCAGCGGAGGTGCCCTGAACGATAGGGAAAGCCTTACTGCTGTCTTCTTTTTTAGACGGTTAATATTCATCGGTTCTTCATGCAGGGAAAGGTTGATTGTCATACTATTGTCATAGGAAGCAAGGCGAGAACGGTTGTTAGGGGGAACGAAAACGGGCATAATGGAAATTAGTGAAAAATTATAGAAAAGAGGAACGGCAACATGAGCTATAACGACCGTTTCATTCGGGCATGCCGGAAGGAACTTGTAGACACTGTACCGGTCTGGTACATGCGTCAGGCAGGACGATATGATCCTGAATACCGTAAGATTAAAGAGAAATATTCTCTACTTGAAATTTGCAAGCAGCCAGAGCTTGCGGCGGAAGTTACGATGATGCCGGTACGCAAGCTAGGCGTTGATGCGGCTATTTTATATTCGGATATTATGAACCCGGTCGCTTCGATCGGGATTGATTTCGACATCGTTGCCAACATAGGACCGGTTATTCACAATCCGATTCGCACGGCAGCAGACGTGGAGCGGTTAACGCCAATTGACGTAGAGGGCGATCTGGGCCATGTGCTCGAGACAATCCGTATATTGGACAAAGAGCTGGAAGTGCCGCTAATTACGTTCGCTGGCGCTCCGTTTACCATCGCAAGCTATTTGATCGAAGGCAAACCTTCGAAAAACTATCTGCGGACAAAAGCGCTTATGTATAGCGAGCCGAAAGTTTGGTTCAGCCTTATGGACAAGCTTGGCGATATGGTTATCGCGTATTTGCGCGCCCATATGGCAAACGGCGGCAAGGCATTCCAGTTGTTCGACAGCTGGGTTGGAGCTCTTACTCCTGCCGATTTCAGCAAGTTTGTTCTGCCAACGATCGAACGGATTTTCGCTGAGCTGTCGGATCTTCCGCAGCCGAAAATCTACTTCCCGGGGGTCAGCTCGGGAGAGCTTCTGCCGGAGCTGCGCAATCTGAAAGCCGATGTGATCGGCCTGGATTGGCGCGTATCGATTCCGGAAGGCCGCCGCCGTCTGGACGGCAAATACGCGGTGCAGGGTAATCTTGATCCGGTTATTCTGACAGCGCCTATGAGCGTTATCGAACAGTATGCGGCAGAGATTATCGACCAAGGAATTCAGCAGCCGGGCTTTGTGTTTAATTTGGGCCACGGTCTGTTCCCGGAAGCTTCGCTTGAGAAGTTGACAGAGTTAACGGCATTCATTCACTCCTATTCGGAGAAAGCTATTGCAGCGCGAGAGGGGAAGGAAACGAGCCATGTCTGAGACGAATAACAAGATTGGCGTTCTGGTGATGTCCTATGGCACGCCGCAAAGCCTGGATGACGTTGAAGCTTACTACACCCATATCCGCCGAGGCCACGCGCCAACGCCGGAGCAGTTGAAAGAGTTGACCGACCGCTATGAAGCGATCGTTGGCGGCGTATTCCCATTGCGCGAGAATACAAACGGACAAGTGGCAGGCCTGCAGGATAAGCTGGAGCAGCTCGCGCCGGGCCGTTATGTCTGCTATCAGGGCTTGAAGCATGCGGTTCCATATATCGAAGACGGCGTGGAGCAAATGGCTCGCGACGGGATTAAGGAAGCGGTGGGGATTGTGCTTGCGCCGCACTATTCGATCATGAGCGTAGGTTCGTATAACAAACGCGCGCAGGAGAAAGCAGCGGAGCTTGGCATTAAGATGTCTTTCGTCAAAGAATACCATCTTCATCCGAAGCTGCTGCAAGCCCTTAGCGAACGCGTAATGGACGGCTTGCAGCGCCTGGCGGAATCGTCCGGAAACGCGGCGCCGGTTAAAGTCTTGTTCAGCGCGCATAGCCTTCCGGAAAAAATTCGCGAAATGGGCGATCCTTATGAACAGCAGCTTCTTGCTACTTCGGATGCGGTTGCGGAGCTGGCGAACGTCGATGCGCAGGATTGGCAATTCACTTGGCAAAGCGCAGGCCGCACGAGAGAGCCTTGGCTTGGTCCGGATATTCTGGATACGCTGAAGGTGCTTAAGGATGAAGGCATTAAAGCGGTATTGGTCGCGCCGGTCGGATTCGTATCCGATCATCTGGAAGTCCTGTACGATCTCGATCTTGAAGCCAAGCAGGCAGCAGCCGAGCTGGGAATTACGCTTGAACGGATTACCATGCTGAATAAAGACCCACTATATATGGAAACTTTGGCAGAATCGGTGATGGGCGCCGTTTCTTTGGATTAGGGAAAGGATGAAGAACATGCGGAGAATCGGAATGGTTGATCGAATTGTCGTCATCGGCGGGGGGATCAGCGGACTGAGCTCCGCTTTTTATTTGCAGCGGGAAGCGGAGCGGCAAGGCAAACAGGTGAAGCTGACGATTGTGGACGGCGCGCCTGTTCTTGGCGGAAAAATTAATACGCTGCAGCGTGACGGGTTCGTCATCGAGAAGGGGCCGGATTCTTTCCTGTCGCGCAAGCTGCCGATTATTGAACTGGCGAGGGAGCTTGGCATCGAGAACGAGCTGACGGCGCAAAACGAAAACGGCAAAACCGCTTATATTATGCGGAACGGCAAGCTTCATGCGATGCCGAAGGGCATGGTGCTTGGCATTCCGACGAATCTCGATACGTTTATGCAGACGACTTTGTTGTCGGAGGAAGGCAAAGCCCGTTCGCTTGAGGATTTGGAGATGCCGTCAGAGGCACCGGACGGAGATGAGTCGCTAGGCGATTTTCTATCCCGTAGAATCGGATCCGAGATTGTAAAGCATATTTCGGAGCCGCTTCTGGCCGGCATCTACGCGGGGGATCTCAGCAAGCTGAGCATACAGGCGACATTCCCGCAGTTTGCGGAGGCGGAACGCCAGTATGGCAGCCTGATTCGCGGAACGCAGATGCAGCAAAAGAACAAAGCGCCGCATCAAGCGCCGGATTATTTGCCGGATGAATTAAAAAACAGTGTCTTCTTGAGTTTTAAAGATGGTTTGTCAACGATGGTGCATGCCCTCGATAAAGCTCTGCAAAGCGTAGAACGGCGTTTGGGTGATGCCGTTGTGGCCATTAAACCTCTTAACGGAGAGGATGCAGCTTCTAATTACGAGGTTGTTTTAGAGTCGGGCGAGGTAGTGCCTGCCGATGATGTGCTAATTACCGTACCGGCATTCCGTGCGACAGAGCTGCTAGAGCCGCTGGTGGACGTTGATGAGCTACGGGCCATCAACTATGTATCCGTCGCGAATGTGGTTATGGCGTTCGAGAAATCGACGTTTGACAGAGCATTTGACGGGTCGGGCTTCCTCGTGCCGCGCTCGGAGGGACTTCGCATTACGGCCTGCACCTGGACGTCGAACAAATGGCTGCATACCAGTCCCGACGATAAAGTGCTGCTCCGCTGCTATGTCGGCCGTGCGGGCGATGAAGAGGCGGCTATGCTTCCGGATGACGAGTTGAAACAAGCCGTGCTTGAAGATATTCAGAAGGTGCTGGGTATCGATGCCATCCCGATTTTTACGGAAATTACACGAATGCCGCGATCGATGCCGCAATATCCTGTAGGGCATCTGGAGAATACGGCAGCTCTCCGCAAACGTCTGGCTGCAGAGCTTCCGGGCGTATATGTAACAGGCGCAGCTTTTGGCGGAGTAGGATTGCCCGACTGCATCAGATCGGGGAAAGAAGCGGCTCTCGAAATTCTATCAACTCTATGAAACCTTCGCAATCTAGAACTAACCTTGCTATAATGGAAGGGATATTCTGGCTGGAAGGAGCCGATCCATGTATTCATCCCGTTCTGAAGCACATCAGCATGAAAAACGAAGACGCAAAAAAAGATTTCGCCTTCTGTTAACCGTGAATTTGATGATTGTTGGCCTGATTGTCGTTCTAATCGCGGTTTGGGCCTCTGCCGAGGACGGTGGCTTATTCCATAAGAATAACAAGCCACAGACGGAAGAATCAGCAGCTGCTGGTCATTCCCCAGACCCGACTAACGCTTCCGCAGGCGGCAATACTTCCGCTGAAGCAAGCCCTGAGGCAAGTGCAGCACCAATTGAAACGTCCGCAGCCGACAACGGAAATGCTAGCGGTGCGGATAATGGCGGAACCAAAGAAGACAATTCAAGCGGACAAAGTGACCCAAGCACGACACCGTCAGGGGGCAGCTCATCAAGCGGCGGAGCGTCTGGCGATACGGTTAGCCTTGCATTCGTAGGAGATATTCTGCTGGCGGAAAGCGTCGGCGATATGATGAAGCAATACGGTGACGACTATCCGTATAAGGAAGCCTTATTTCATCTAAGCGAGCCCGATCTGACGGCGGCGAACCTCGAATATCCGGTTACAAACCGCGGAATACCTGCCGAAGACAAGCAATTTGTTTTTAAAGGCGATGCGGGCGCGCTGCCGGCACTGAAGGATTCGGGTATCGATATCGTGACGTTAGCGAACAACCATACGCTGGATCAAGGCGTTGAGGGCTTGATGGACACGATGACTCATTTGAACAAGGCCGGCATTAATCATGTGGGCGCCGGCAAGAACGATACGGAGGCTTTTGCCCCGGTCGTCAAGGAATCAAACGGCATTAAGGTTGCCTATATCGGCGTCAGCAAGGTTGTGCCGACAGGCGATTGGAAAGCAGACAAGAACCGCGCGGGCGTAGCCGAGACCTATGATACAACAAGAACCAAAGCGGCGATCAAGAAAGCCAAGGAAAAGGCTGATCTCGTCGTTGTGATGGTTCATTGGGGGATTGAAAAGGCGGAAACGCCGGAGCAATACCAGCGGGATTTTGCGCGGGAATATATTGATTCGGGCGCGGATCTTGTTGTTGGCAGCCATCCGCATGTGCTGCAGGGGTTCGAGCAGTACAAAGGCAAGTGGATTGCCTACAGCTTGGGCAATTTTATTTTTAGCGCGTATCCAAAAGGGGCTACGGCAGATACGGGCGTACTGAACGCGGTTTGCACCAAATCGGGTGACTGCGACCTGAAGTTTGATCCGATGAACAACAATCTCGCCCAGCCGAAGCCGGTTGACGGTGACAAAGCGAAGACGCTGCTGGATCATTTGACGGCGTTGTCGTTTGGCGCGAAGGTGCGCGGCGACGGCACGATTGCAGCAAAATAAGGTTAGCGAAAGGATGGTCAGCGCCTAATGAGAAATGCATGCGTTGCGCATCGGGGCTGGTCCGGACGCGCTCCGGAGAATACGCTAGCAGCCATTCAATTAGCGATTGATGAGCCGGATATCGAGTGGATCGAGCTTGATGTGCAGCTATCGAAAGACAATATACCTGTCGTTATCCATGATTACAAGCTGAAGCGGACAACCAACGGACGCGGCGACGTGAAAAGCTTGACGGCGGCCGAGCTGCAGGCTTTGGATGCAGGAAGCTGGTTCTCTCCGCTGTATAAGGGAGAAGGCGTGCCTGCGCTAAGTCAGGTGCTCGATAAGGCCAGCGGGCGTATCCGTCTGAACATTGAGCTGAAGACGGATGGGATCCGTTATTCGAAGCTTGAAGATTATGTGGTTCAGCTCATTAAGGATTACGGGATGGAAGACGAGGTAGTTATTACGTCGTTTCACGCCGGAACATTGTTTAATACGCATAAGCTGACGGGCGGCAGCGTCCGAACCGGGCTTATCCTGGACGGCTGGCGCAATTCGCTGCCTGTTGAGCTGCAGCAGCTTGGCGCCCAGTTTCTGTCGATCGAGCATGGCCGGTTGAACGCCTCCCGTCTGGAACTGCTGAAGCAGGCGGGAATCCAAGTGATGGCCTGGACGCCTAATGACGAACGCTCCATCCGCAAGCTGATTGCGCTTGATCCGGAGCTGATGATCTGCACGAATTATCCCGACCGCTGGAAAAATGCAATGCAGCAGGTTGGGGTGTAACATAAGCAAGCAGCGGACCCCTGTTGGGCTGAAACCAGTCTGACAGGGGTTTAGTTTAAACTAGCTGGATAAGCTTTTTTTGTAGAGAGTTACGGAGATTTATAAGGCTGAAATCAGCCTTACAGCGTGGAAACAGGCAGCATGATGAATGCAAAGGCTGCCGCTAAGGAGCGAGGAACATGGTTGGATGGGTAGACGAGTGGTGGCTGAGGCTGCTTGCGGGTCTTGTCGGGAGCGGTTTGATTGCCGGTGCAGCTTATCGAACACGCTCATTATCAGGCTCGGGAGCGTGGTCGGCCTTGATCATGGGAACGGGCTTTGTTACGTTAGGCGAGCCGGTATGGTTCGGCTGCCTTATTGCGTTCTTTGTATCTTCGACCATATGGTCGAAGTGGAAGAAACGCCACCGGGCCAAAGCCGCCGCGGAAGCGAATTACGAGAAGACCGGCAGGCGAGACGCCGGACAGGTCTGGGCCAATGGCGGCATCGGTCTGCTCTTGTGCGCGGGCAATGCGCTCTGGCCGGACACGGCCTGGCTGTTCGCTTATATCGGCGTGATGGCCGCCGTAAACGCGGATACTTGGGCCACGGAAATCGGGGCCCTAAGCCGTACCGCGCCGCGGTCGATCACGACCGGCAAGCGGGTAAAGCCGGGCACGAGCGGCGCGGTTACGCCGCTCGGCACGCTTGCAGCGCTGGCTGGCGCCGCCTTCATCGGCGGCGTCGCTGCTGCGCTGCTGGCGCTCCCGCAGCAGGCTGACGCCGCTGCGGGCAGCGCCCCTGGCGGCGCGGCGGCGGTAGTCATCGCCGCCGCTGCCGCCGGCCTGGCCGGATGCTTCGCCGACTCGCTGCTCGGCGCCACCGGCCAGGCCATGTACCGCTGCCGGGTATGCGGCAGCGAGACCGAGCGCGCCGTCCATTGCGGGACGGCGGCAGAGCGGGTGCGCGGCTTGGCCGCGCTGAACAACGACAGGGTGAACCTCCTGTCGTCGGTCTTCGCCGGCCTGCTTGGCTGGGCCATCGGCGCCCTCTTTTAAACAATCCCCGGCAAAAGCTTAGCTTGAAGACGGCTAATCTTTTGCCGGGGTCTTTTTTTATCCTTTTTAAGCATGAACCTACTGGATTTCCGCATCGTTTTCCTATAAAATGGAATTATAAATTGAAACTATGTTTCATTTGGTGAAACAATAGGCGGTGGGAAGATGTCTTTCTTATTCACTGGAATCGATCATGTTCAATTGGCGGCACCGGAAGGCTGTGAACGGGTAGCGCGCAGCTTTTACGTTGACTTGGGGTTCAAGGCGACTTTGTCCCCGCCCGAAAAGCTCATCCTGCGTTTCAGGTGCAGAACTTAAATGCGCTTCGGGAGTATTTACTTCAAGAGGGAATTCAAGTGATGGATGATCATGCGCGGTCTGATGAAGGAGTCGTGCGATTTTATCTAAACGACCCGTTTGGAAACCGACTTGAATTTCTGGAATGGCTCTAATAATTAACGAATGGATTAGGAGATGACGAATCGATGAACAGCAAGGAGCGTTTTTCCGACCGGGTTGATCAGTATGTCAAATACCGTCCGAGCTATTCGGACGAGGTTATTCAATATATGTACGGGACAATCGGGCTCACTCCGGAATCCTCTATTGCGGATGTTGGAGCGGGGACGGGCATATTCACCAGGCTGCTTTTGGAAAAGGGAAGCAACGTAACCGCCGTTGAGCCTAATCCCGATATGCGGCAGGCAGCCGTTGAGCAATTAAGCGGATATCCCAAATTTCAAGCGGCGCCGGGTTCTGCCGAAGAGACCGGTCTTGCGGACGATTCCGTTGATTTTATCGTTTGCGCCCAGTCCTTTCATTGGTTTGACCGTACCGCGGCAAAAGCGGAATTCAACCGGATCTTAAAGCCCGGCGGCAAAGCCGTGCTGATCTGGAACTCGCGTTTAACAACCGGCACGCCATTCCTGGAAGGCTACGACCGGCTGCTCCGGACTTACGGCATCGATTACGAGAAGGTGGGCCACAAAAATATTTCCCAAGACGCCCTTACGCCGTTCTTCAAAGACGGAGAACTCCATAAGGCAACCTTCCCGTTATTAAGCCTGCTTAACTTTGAGAAATTAAGCGGACGGATGTCGTCTTCCTCTTACATGCCGCTGCCCGGCCATCCTAACCATGAGCCTTTAATGGCTGAGCTTCGGAAGCTTTTTGACGCTACCGAGAAAAACGGTCTAATCTCCTTCGACTATGAGACCGAAATCTACTGGGGCGAAGTATAAATTCAACCTTAGCCAATAGCCTTGTTAACGGAATCTCTATCTAAGCGGTTGGAGGATTGTGGTATAATGGGGCTTGAATCGGGAGACAAGGAGAATTGCGTGATGAAAATAATCGATTTAAGCGTTCCTATCAGTCCATCAATCAGAGAGCCTTTGCCTGCCAAAATCGAATATTCGAGCCATGAAGCAGGGGCCCGGCAAGCTGCGGCTATCCTTGGGCTTAAGCAGGAGGATTTTCCGTTAGGCAAAGCGTGGGCGACGGAAACGGTAACCTTGAATACGCATGCGGGCACTCATATAGACGCGCCATGGCATTACTGGCCAACGTCGGAAGGCAAGCCGGCCAGAACGATTGACGAGCTTCCTCTGGAATGGTTCTTTTCCGACGGCGTATTGCTAGATTTCAGCGCTAAGCCGCCAGGCTACGAGATTACTACGGAAGACTTGAAAGCCGAGTTGGATCGGATCGGCTACACGTTAAAACCGTTTGATATCGTCCTGATCCGGAGCGATGCGGACAAACGTTTATACCACGAGCATTATGCATTCCTGCATGCGGGGGTATCGGCCGAAGCTACGGTCTGGCTGCTTGATCAAGGCATCAAAGTAGTGGGTACCGACGGATGGGGATGGGATATTCCTCTCAACCTGCAAGCGGAATCGTTCAAACAGGATCCAAGAGAAGGCGTCTTGTGGGCGGCCCATTTCGTCGGCAAGGACCGGGAATATTGCCAGATCGAGAAGCTGGCCAACCTGGACCAAATCCCGCAGCCATACGGCTTCAAAGTATGCTGCTTCCCGATCAAAGTGGAAAAAGCAAGCGGAGGCTGGTCCCGTCCAGTCGCCATTTTACAGGACTAAATAAAAAAGACAGCGGGATCAGCTATCAGCTCCCGCTGTCTTTTTTCATGGAGTCTTCAGGGATGGTCATTATAGATCTGTTATCGCCAATCTGACATCCGGTTGCGACGTAGCGTATATTTCCTTCTTCGGTCTTCTCCTGTTCGATATTCGTGCATTCCGTTTTGGAGGCACCTGTATCGCTCCCTCCAAAAGCATCTTCGCTGTTATCGTGTACATATTGCAGCTTGGTTCCGTCAGTGATCAGATAGATGTAGATCGGATCGCCTTCGATAGTCAATGATGTTATTTTTACTTGATCCGCTTGGTGGTTGAGAAAGCTATTTATGAAGCTCTTCAATTTGGAGACATTATAGTATTTAAAATGCTGGACATAAATTTCATCGCCTAACAGCTGTTCAATGGAGCTTTCAATGCCGGAATTGTAGTCGGTTCTCTCTCGGGGGCGTTCGCCGCTAACGTTAGGCTGGTACAGGATTAGGATGTTTTTCACGTTATAAAATAGCGGCGAATTGACGTTCATTACCTTGGTTTGCTCCACAAAATCGAGTCTTGCCTTTTTCGTATCTTTGGCAGTGTCATAAACGTACAGCATAATTCTCTCTTTGCCCGGGAGCGCATAAATAGAAGGCTTCACTTTATTTAATTTGAAATAGGAGTCTGAAGGGCTAGCCGTCAACTCGACACCGTTTGCCTTTAAAGTTTTAACGATATTCTCTTCTTTTAACGGAGTTTCCTTGTACGCAATACCATCGTTTGAGGCAACATGCGGAGCGCTAGAATCGGGCTCGGATTTGCAGCCGGCTAGTCCAACAAGCAATATCGCTATGCCAAGCATGATTAGATAACCTGATCTCCATTTATTAATCATCCCATCACCCTTTCTATATTTAAATAGACGCAGGGAATAACTGGAAAGTTACGCGCTAGCGCCAACAAAAAAGACAGACTCGAAACCACCGAGTCTGTCTTTTATCTGTCTTTTGTCTCTTGTTTCTCCTTCCCCTCTACACGAAGTGGAGGGAGCTATTGGTGTGCAATTGAGAGGAATGGGTGAAGAGAGAGGGAAAGGAACTCCTGAGGAGTTTACGTCCGCCTTTGGAACTCGGGAATACACCTTTAGGTGTCATTCAAAATTCCCGATTCCAACAGCGGCCGAAGGAGTTCCTTTCCCGTCCTCGGAGCGTCCCCATCAAGCATTTCTCCAAAGGTTACTTCGTCAACTCCTCCATCTGCTCAATCAAGCTCTCAAACACGCTCATCGCTTGCTCGATTGGCTCTGGGGAGGACATGTCAACGCCGGCTTTCTTCAGGATGTTAATCGAGAAGTCGCTGCCGCCGCTCTTCAGGAAGCCGAGGTAACGGTCAACCGCCGGAGCGCCTTCTTCGAGAATTTGCTTCGAGAAGCTTGTTGCCGCGGAGAAGCCGGTTGCGTATTTGTACACGTAGAAGCTGTTGTAGAAATGCGGAATCCGCGCCCATTCCATCTCGATATCCTTGTCTACAACCATGTCTTTGCCGTAGTAAAGCACGTTCAGGTCGTAGTAGATTTTGCTCAGATCCTGCGGAGTCAGCGACTCGCCTTGCTCGGTTTTCTCGTGAATGATTTTCTCGAACTCGGCAAACATCGTTTGACGGAATACCGTTGTGCGGAACTGGTCTGCATAGTAAGTCAGCAGGTACATTTTTTCCTTCGGATCCGTGGACTTGTTCAGCAGATAATCCATAAGCAGCGCTTCGTTCAGCGTAGACGCAACCTCCGCAAGGAAGATCGTGTACTGCGCATCGCGGTAGTTCTGGTTCGTATCCGAGTAGTACGAGTGGAGCGCATGGCCCATTTCGTGCGTCAAGGTGAACATGCTGTTCAGGTTATCCTTATGGTTCAGCAGCACGTACGGATGCGTGCCGAAAGCTCCCCAGCTGTAAGCGCCGCTGCGCTTGCCTTCGTTCTCGTACACGTCAATCCAGCCGTTATCGAAGCCGTCCTGCAGTACGGACAAATAATCCTCGCCAAGCGGCTTCAAGCTTTCTTTGACGATTTTTTTCGCGTCGTCATACTTGATTTCCATATCGAACTCGTCGACTAGCGGTGCGAACAGATCGTACATATGAAGCTCGTCAACGCCAAGCAGCTTTTTGCGGAGGTTCATGTAACGGTACATAAGCGGCATGTGCTTATGGATCGTATCGATCAGATTCGTATAGACGCTCTCCGGAATGTTATCGCCATACAGCGACATGCCAAGAGCCGAAGGGTATTTGCGTGCCCGCGCGTAGAAAATGTTTTTCGTAACGTTCGCATTCAGCGTTGTTGCGAGGGTGTTTTTTAATTTGCCGTATGTATCGTACATCGTGTGGAAGGCGTTAGCGCGCACTTCGCGGTTTTTGCTTTCCAGGAACTGAATGTAGCGGCCTTGAGTCAGTTCGACTTCCTCGCCGGCTTCGTTTTTCACTTTAGGGAATTTCAGATCCGCATTGTTCAAAATGCTGTAGATCGAACCCGGAGCGGAGCTTACGTTGCCGACCTGCGCCATCAGCGCTTCTTCCGCTTTGGACAGGACATGCGCTTTCTGGCGGCGCATTTCTTCCAGCGTATGCTTGAATACCGCAAGATCCTTGTTCTCGATCAGAGCGTCTAGCTCGGCATCGGACAGGGACAATACTTCCGGCGTAATATAGGAGAGGGCTTCGCCGGTTTCCACGCTGATTTTTTTGGCTTTGTCGGACAGAGCCTGATAGGTTGGTTCAGCGGTATCCTCGTGATGCTTCATATTGGAATATACATAAAGCCGTTCAACATGCAGGGAGAGCTCGTCTTCCAGCTCAAAGCAGGCTTTCAATTGAGCGGGATCGCCCAGCTTGCCTTCGAAAGCTCCGACTCTCTTGATCAAAGCCTTTGCCTCGGCAAACTCTTTATCCCAGGCAGCCTGGTCGGCAAACAGATCCTCCAGTTTCCAACGGGCTTCTACTGCGGTTTCGGAACGCTTAGGTACGTGATTCATCGAACTCCTCCTCGGTACGGATATAGATGATTGGTGATATGACGCAGCCTGCTTGCCGGCGTCGGCGGAAGCCGAACCGGGAGCAAGGCATAACGCTAATACGACAGGCAGCCATTTCATTCGCGGAAGATCACCTCGGGAACACAGTTTGTGCTAGTATGTCCGGTGATGCTTCCAATCATGTCCTAAGTTCCCAGTGTAAAGAAGCTGTACACAATGAGGAAAAAGGCGAATGCGATTAAGACGATCGATACGATTGCCATCCATCTGCGCAGGTGTGGCGCCATGGAATCGCGCTTAAGAATAACAAGGCCGCCAAGCACGAAGGCGGAAATGATAAATATTGCGTTTACGGAGCCCATCTGTTCCTCCTGAAAAATTGCATAGCAATTTTGCTTCGGAAGCATATGCTTTAATTTGCGAAGCAAATTACTACGAAAGCATGCGCTAGTCTATTGTCTATGCACCGTGTTGTAACGATATGTGTTCGCCGTGCAGGTTAATATTTCCTGCCGGTTTATACCTCTTTCAGCGCTTTCAGAATATTTTCCCGTTCTTCCTCGCGTCCGGCGAATTGCTCGGGTTTAAACCGGTTTTCCGCCCAATGCATCATTTCCGGACGGCTGACGAAGGTATGGGTCTCTTCACCCCATTGATCGGAAATTTCGCGGACGATCAAGGTTTTGCCTTGAACCTCCACGGTAAGCATATTGTATTTATCGGTTTTGAAAATTTCATGTTTTTTAAACATTGTTGCAAGTCCACCTTTCCTTACCTAGATATACTGTTCATCATAGCCAAATTTAGGGGTGGAAATCAATAATAGCGAATGGTAGAATTAGGGTATTCTGCAAGCAGGCGGAATGATGAGACGAGAAGAGCCGAGTTGAGGAGCGTGTTTGAGATGAGTAAGCAGGTATACGAGCAGGTTGGCGTGGCAATGACATGCCGGGGATTTGACGAGTATGCGAGAATGTTTGAGTTAACGGAACGCGAGCTGGCAAAGGGTAAAGTGCTGGATGTCGCCGGTGGCGGTTCCTCGTTCACCGCGGATGCTGTAAGCCGGGGATATGATGCAACCGCTGCGGATCCCCGTTACGCGTTGGACACAGTCGCGTGGCTCGAAGAGGCGGCAGCCGAGATCCAGATCTCTACGGCCAAGCTTGATAAGCTGAGGGAGCATTTCGACTGGAGCTATTACGGCAGCCTGGAGCAGCATCGCGAAGGACGGCTGCAATCGCTTGAGAGGTTTCGCATGCATTTGCAGTCAGCTGAAGGGCGCAGCCGGTATGCAGCCGGGTCCTTGCCGGAGCTTCCGTTTGAAGACCATGCTTTTTCGCTTGTCCTGTGCAGTCATTTCCTTTTTCTATATGCCGAGCAATTTGGCTTTGAGTTCCACAAGCAATCCCTTCTGGAATTAATGCGGGTGTGCAAGCCGGGCGGAGAGGTAAGAGTCTATCCGCTGTATTCCTTAGGCTGGAAGCCGTACGAACGGATGGATGAACTGCTGGCTGCCGTTAGGGCAAACGGCGGGGAGCCTGAGCTGCTGACATCGGGACTTCCTTTTATTCCGGGCTCCAGTCAATTCCTTCGAATTGCAATTTGTTGATTTTTCCAAATTAGGCAGATATAATGATGTTACTCGTCGTTTCAAGCGGCGGTTATTTTAGGAGGTAGTGAAAGTTGAAGGGAACAGTTAAATGGTTTAACGCTGAGAAAGGCTACGGTTTTATCTCGGTAGAGAATGGCGAAGACGTGTTTGTCCATTATTCCTCTATTCAAGGCGACGGCTTCAAGTCGCTGGAAGAAGGTCAGTCGGTAGAATTCGAAATTACACAAGGCAATCGCGGTGCACAGGCGTCCAACGTCATTAAATTATAAGATCAACCCCTTATAAGCACGCACGCAAGAGAGCAAAAGAGATCCTTCTCGATACGAGAGGATCTCTTTTTTTGCTTTATTAAGAATGATTTCGCGCGAATATATGCTGGCAGAAGAACAGAACCGCCGAGATCAGGGCAAGCACGGCTCCCATTTGATAAAAGCTGCTCCGTCCGAAATGCTCGAAGAAATATCCTCCGACCGTACCGCTGATCAGGCCGGCGAGTCCCGACCATACAACGGCATAGACGGCCTGGCCGGAAGAACGGTATTCGTCCGGAATAAGCTGCGACAAGTAACGGAGTGCCGTCGAGAAATAGATGCCGAAGCTGACGCTGTGCATAAGCTGCGTGCTGAGCACAAGACGGGGATCCTCCAGCACGGAAGCCAGCCAGAACCGGAGCATATACATCAGGCAGGCGAATACGAGCAATGGCAGCTCTTTGAATTTATGTCCGTATTTGCCCATCAGGAATAATACCGGAATTTCGCTGATCGCGGAGAATAGCCAAGCCAATCCAACCTGGGAATCCGATGCGCCCATCTCCCGCAGGGCAACGGCCAGGAAGCTTTCGTTCATCCGGTGGCTGATCGACACAAGCAATATAATGAAGAAGAAAAATAGGATTTCGGGCTTGCGAAGCAATTTGAAAAATCCCGAAAAGTCGATTTTGCGGGTATTCCCATGGTAATCCTTCAGGAAGAACGACAACAGGATCGTGACGGTTATCGTGCCCAGACCAAGCGGCAACGTCCATTCCGTGCCAATCCCTTTCAAGATTAAACCAAACAGGTAAGCCGATACGGCAAAACCAAGCGAGCCGAATATGCGGATTAGCGCATAAGGTGTCTTAATGTGCTGGCTGGCGAGCAGGATCAGGCTGTCGCTAAGCGGGTTCATTGGTGTCTGAAAGAAATAAAAGGCCGTCATGACGAGACAGATAAGAGCAAAGTGATGAACCGGGAACAAGAGAGAGATCATAACCAGCTGACCGAACAGCAGAACGGTAAGCAGCTTCTTGATCGTCCGGAACCTGTCGCTGGCCATGCCTAGCAAGAGGTTTGCAAAGATAGAGATAAAAGGACCGGTCGAATAAATAATGCCGATCTGATGCGCCGAGAACCCCTGATCCATAAAATATAAGGGGATGTAAGAGATGAGCAGAGCCTGCGTGGAGTACATCGCAAAGCTGAAGGCCCTAAGCGAAAGCGTATCCCGTTTGACCGTAGCCGCGGAAGGCGTCTCGCTGCCTGAGTGATCCATATGTTTTTCCTCCTGAAAAGAATTAACGCGCGTTCTTCGCGATAATTCTTACTTCGTAAGCATGTACTTATCAAAACAACATTGTTTAACAGTATAGCATGATAGGCTGGATTATTGTTTGTCGAAATGGTACATTATTGTCTGGAGGTTCACGAATGTTGATGTATCGGTTTGAGTGGAATGAGCGGCTCTTAATCGCATTGCCGGTGCTCGAAGCGGACTGGGAGCAGTATTCTTCCGTAGAGCAGTCGGACATCGTGGAACGCTGGGAGCTCATTAGGGGAACAATACCGGATCGGGTTATGGAATTTGAGAGAGTTATTAACCGTATGCAGAATCAATTGTACGAGGAAGAGAATTTCGAAGAGTCTTGCCGTTTGAACGCGGAGATTGCGGAATACGCCAGCCGGATTAACGACCTGCATATCTGGTACCGTACGAATCAGGAGCTGGATTCCCGCCGGCATGCGTAAGGCTGTCTTAGAAAGGGGTGCGTTGTGAGAGTAACGACTTTGTCCGGCAATCGGGTACCCGAACGCCCGTTAAAGCTCATGCACCGCGTCTACAAGTACATATTGCCTGAAGTGAATATCGAGCTGCGCAAGCTGCGCAGGCTGGCCGAGCAGATCCCGGATCCCGAGCTTAGGTCGCAGGCCCTTCAGAGCATGGACAGCAAGAAGTTTCATTGCCAAGGCGGCGCGATTTACGCGTCTATGAATTTGGACGAGCGGTATGTTCTAATCCCGCTAATAGTGGCGCTGCAGACGATCAGCGATTATTTGGACAATCTGTGCGACCGGAGCACTTCGCTGGATCCGGATGATTTCCGTTTGCTCCATCAATCGATGCTGGATGCGGTCGACCCGTCAGCGGCGGTAAAGGATTACTACGCTTTGCGCCAGGAACGGAACGACGGCGGTTATTTGCATCATTTGGTAAATTTATGTCAACACTGTGTTTCAATGCTGCCTTCGTATGCTTCGGCACAGCCGTATGTTACGGAGCTTGTTGGCTTGTACACCGATCTTCAGGTGTATAAGCATATCCGCAAGGACCTGCGCGAGGAGAGCCTTCTCGCTTGGTGGAAGCCGCATGCCCACAGGTTTCCCGATTTATATTGGAATGAATTTGCAGCCGCGACGGGCTCGACGCTAGGCATGTTTATGCTGTTTACCGCGGCGAGCGACAAGACGCTACGTCCGGAAGACGCGGAAGCAATTAAAAATATATATTTTCCGCATGTGTGCGGCCTTCATATCATGCTCGATTATTTGATCGATCAGGAAGAAGACCGAGCCGGCGGCGATTTGAATTTCTGTCATTATTACGACAGTCAGCAGCAGCTTGTAGAACGGATTGTCACGATTGTTAATAGGGCCAGGGAAGATGTGAAAAAACTCCCCTCAGCCGGCTTTCACCGGCTTATAATCGAAGGGCTGCTAGCCCTTTACCTATCCGATCCCAAGGTCCGGACCCAGTCGGATGTGCTGGCCGCATCCCGCAAGCTGATGAAGAACAGCCCGCTTACCCGCCTGTTTTTTTTGGTCAACAGCATCTGGATTCGAAGACAACAGGTTTAGATAAAACTACTTGGAGGAATGATTATGTCATCTGTAAAATCTATTGCTGTATTAACGAGCGGAGGCGACTCTCAAGGCATGAACGCGGCGGTCCGCGCCGTTGTCCGGAGCGCTCTGTATAATGGTCTCGACGTATATGGCGTTCAACGCGGCTATCAAGGTCTGATTAATGATGACCTCTTCAAGATGGATCTTCGCAGCGTAGGCGATATCATCCAACGCGGCGGCACGATTCTTCAAACGGCGCGCTGCAAAGAGTTTACGACGCTCGAAGGACAGCAGCGCGGCGCTGAAGTACTGCGTGCGCGCGGTATTGACGGTCTGGTCGTGATCGGCGGCGACGGTTCTTATCAAGGCGCTAATAAATTAAGCAAGCTTGGCATTAAGACGATGGGGCTTCCCGGTACAATCGACAACGATATTCCGTTTACGGACTTCACGATTGGCTTCGATACCGCTGTCAGCATCGTAGTCGACGCGATTAACAAAATCCGCGACACCATGTCTTCGCACGAACGTTCGTCGGTTGTGGAAGTTATGGGCCGTCATTGCGGGGATATCGCTTTGTACGCGGGTCTTGCGAGCGGCGCGGAAACGATCATCGTTCCGGAAGTGCCTATCGACATGGCTGAAGTGTCCGCGCGCATGGAGAGCAACTTTGCAAAAGGCAAACGCCATAGTATCGTAGTTGTTGCGGAAGGCGCGGGACGCGGTGAAGACGTGGCAAGAGAAATTACGAAGGGCTGCGGACTGGAGCCTCGAGTAACGGTTCTGGGTCACATTCAGCGCGGCGGCACGCCAACGGCGATGGACCGGATTCTGGCAAGCCGTCTGGGCGACTTTGCCGTTCATCAGCTGATGGAAGGCGAGTCCGGCAAAGCCTGCGGTATTGTCCGCGGCGAGCTGGTAACGACGGATATTGATAAAGTCGTTAATTCCAAGAAGCCGTTTAATATGGAAATGTACAACCTGGCTCTTCGCCTTTCCCAATAAGACAAGCCTGTATAACGAGAATGCAACCCGCCAGAGCAATTGCTGCTCTGGCGTTTTTTTGTTTAAATTGGGTTTACAATGCCGTAGTATTCTTCAGAAAGACTAGAATGTTGGCAGGAGAGGGATGAAATGAATGAGACAAGAGAAGAAGGAGCGTAATGTCGGAGGGAGCTGGCGTCCGTTTCTGAAGCTGATGCTCGACACCAAACCTTCGAAATGGCTGCTCGGAATCGCGATAGGATTAAGCGTGATTTCTACCGTTGTTGGGCTGGCGGTACCTTTATTAACGAAAAATGTGGTGGACAGCTTTTCCATTACCGATATAAGCACTATGCAGATTATTGGGCTATGCCTGGCTTTTCTAGGGCAAGCGGCGGCATCGGGGGTTTCCATCTACTTGCTGAACCGGGTTGGGCAAAGCGTTGTCGCAAGCCTGCGCGACCGGTTATGGAAGAAGCTGCTAGTCTTGACCGTGCCCTATTTCGATAAGCACCGGACAGGGGATACGGTAAGCCGGGTAATCAATGATACGGGAATCGTCAAAGGATTGATTACCGAGCATTTGACCGGATTTTTTAACGGCTTGATTTCGATTGTTGGCGCGGTAACGATCCTACTGTTCCTGGATTGGAAAATGACGCTGCTGATGTTGACCGCCGTGCCGGTTGCGATGCTGATCTTTATTCCGATTGGCCGGAAGATGACGAAGATTTCTAGAGAGCTCCAAGACGAGACCGCAGCCTTTACTACGGTGCTTGATCAGGCGCTGTCGGAAATCCGATTAGTAAAAGCATCAAATGCAGAAGACTATGAATATAACAACGGCAAGCGTTCCATCGGAAAGCTGCTTGCTCTCGGCATTCGGGAAGGCAAGCTGCAGGCGATTATTTTCCCGATTGTAGGACTGGTCATGATGGGGATGCTTGTTCTGATTATTGCTTACGGCGGAATGCGCGTATCGTCAGGAGAGCTGTCGGCCGGCGATTTAGTCGCTTTTATTCTGTATCTGATTCAGATCGTGTTCCCGATTAACCAGATTTCGCAATTTTTCACGCAAATGCAGAAGGCGATCGGAGCGACGGAGCGGATTATCGCTACCCTGCATTCGGAAGAAGAGCCTTTGCGCCAAGGTCGTCCTTTGCAAGACGCAAGGCAGCCGATTGTGGTGGAAGACGTCGCGTTTGCATACGGCGAGCAGGATGACGTTCTCCGGAATATCGATTTTACGCTACAGCCGGGTACGGTGACGGCGATTGTTGGTCCGAGCGGAGGCGGGAAAACAACCCTGTTCTCGCTTCTTGAACGTTTTTATGAACCGCAGCAAGGAACGGTCCGGATTGGGCAGGAGGATATCTTCGAGCTGTCCTTGCAGGACTGGCGCAGCAGGATCGGCTACGTATCGCAGGAAAGCCCGATTATTGCCGGGACGATCCGGGATAATCTCACTTACGGCACGGGCAGAACGATAACCGATGAAGAAATAGAGCTGGCTGCGAAAATGGCGTATGCGGATGTCTTTATCGATGAGCTTCCGGGCCGGTACAGGGCGGAGGTCGGCGAGCGAGGCATCAAGCTTTCCGGCGGGCAGCGCCAGCGTATTGCAATCGCAAGGGCCATCCTGCGCGATCCTCAAATTCTGATGCTGGATGAAGCGACTTCAAGCCTGGACAGCAAATCGGAGATTGTCGTACAGCGGGCTCTCGACAATCTGATGGTTGGACGTACAACGCTGGTTATTGCGCATCGTTTATCCACGGTGGTGGATGCCGATCAAATTTTGTTTGTCGAGAAGGGAACGATTACGGGAAGAGGCACGCATGAGCAGCTGCTGCAATCCCACGAGCTGTACCGCGAATTCGCCAACCAGCAATTGCGTTTAGAGAAAATCTCGTAAAGAAAGGGAGAATGAACATGGCTTGCATTATGGTCGTTGACGACGATTTGCATATTCGGGAATTAATCAGCCATTACTTGAAGGTTGAAGGATTTGAGGTGCTGGAAGCCTGTGACGGGCTGGATGCCTTGAGAATATTGGATTCGGCCAAAGCGGATCTGGTCATTATGGACGTGATGATGCCCAACATGGACGGCTGGGAGTTATGCGCCGAGATCCGCGATCATTATGATCTGCCGCGGCTTATGCTGACGGCGAAGGGGGAGACGGCCCAGAAGCTGAAGGGCTTTGAGCTGGGCGCCGATGATTATCTGGTTAAGCCGTTTGAACCGCTGGAGTTAATCGCGCGGGTGAAGGCGCTGCTTAAGCGTTACCGGATCGCTTCTTCGCAAACCGTTCAGGCGGGGGATCTTACTCTTGACCGGAAAACCTATGCCGTTCAGGTCAATGGGCAGAGCATGACGCTGCCGCTTAAGGAATTCGAGCTTTTGTTCAAGCTGGCCAGCTATCCGGGGCAATCGTTCTCGCGCGGACAGCTCATTGAAGAAATATGGGGATATGATTTCGAAGGGAACGAACGGACGCTGGATGTCCATATCAATCGGCTGCGCGAAAGATTCCCCGAAGCGCTGCATACGTTCCGAATTGCGACGATTCGCGGGCTAGGCTATCGTCTGGAGGTGCAGGGTTGAAGGATAAGCTGAAGCTTGTACTTAAAGTTCTCGTAAGAATCGGCCAATTCAGCCTCATGCTTTCATTTGTTACGGCATGCTGGACTGCCGTTTATTTTTTTAGTCACTGGCTATACAACCAAATCAATTGGACTCCTCATCATTATGTCGCTCAACTGTTGAATCTGCTGGGCGGTTTCTTTTTGATGGGGATTGTGATCCAGTTGATCGGCTTCTTCTTTTTTCACAAGAGGCAGAAGGAATTTACGAATTCGATGAGAGATGCACTAAGACGGATTGCTCAAGGGGATTTCAAGGTGCGTCTCAACTTCGGCAAGATGGATCCAAGGTACATGGAGATTCTTGACGAGATTAACCTCATGGCGGACGGACTGGAGAAGCTGGAGGAGCTTCGGCAGGAGTTTATTTCCGACGTTTCGCATGAAATCCAGACGCCCCTTACCTCCATCAGCGGATTTGCGCGTGCGCTGCAGAACCAGTCGATTGATTCTGACACCAGGATGAAATATTTGCGTATTATCGAAGGTGAAAGCTCCAGGCTGTCCAAGCTCAGCGAGAACCTGCTCAGGCTTGCCTCGCTTGATTCGGAGAAGCATCCCTTTGAGCCTAAGCGTTACCGGCTGGACCGACAGCTCGGAACGCTTATTCTTTCTTGCGAGCCGCAATGGACGGGGAAATCCATTGAACTTAATGCGGATCTGGACGATGTTTACGTGGAAGCCGATGAAGATCTGCTCAGTCAGGTCTGGATTAATCTGATTAGCAACAGCATCAAGTTTACGCCGGAAGGCGGTCAGATTGACGTTACTTTAAGGCGAAAAGGGAGCTTTGTGGAATTCCGGATCAAAGATACCGGGATTGGCATTGCCGCCGATCAGCACGAGCTTATTTTCGATCGCTTTTTTAAATCAGACAAGGCAAGAAGCCGCAAGGTTGGGGGAAGCGGGCTTGGGCTGTCGCTGGTGAAAAAAATCGTCGAGATGCATCAGGGCACCGTTGTCGTGGAAAGCGAGCTTGGCCATGGCTCCGTTTTTATCGTAACGCTGCCTGCAATGAGGAGCCATTTGTAAGAACTTTGTAAGAAATGCTTTCGAGTTCGTTTAGAATTCACGGTTATGATAAACGATAGATTCAAAACTTCCGCAGTCAGGGTGAGTACGATTGTCCATACGAGTAAAGCTGTACATGTCGTATTTGGCCATGGTTTTTCTGCCGATGGTCTTGATCTTGGGTTTTGTCGTGTTTGTGCTTTATGCCGGAGGCATGCAGGATTTGAGGGAATATTTCCGCGTGGAGAAGGAGGAGAAGACGAACCAGTCCCTTATTTACGGTGAATTGAAATACGTTCTCGAGAACGATACCGACAAGCTGTCGTCCCCTGCTTATACGGATAAGCTTCAACGGAGGCTGGCCGATCAATGGGCGGGCCTCATTATGACGAAGGACGGGATCGTAACGGAGGTTCCGGTATTTTTGAAGGAACTGTCACCGCATGAGGATTGGCAAGGTTTGTTTGACAAGTCCCCGGACACGGTATCTTTCAGAGCTTTCAAGTTCCAAGTCAACGATATCGCCTTTCGCTATCCGGACGGGCATAACGGACAGATGCTGCTTCTTCGCCGTTACGATGTGGTGCCGCCGCTCTGGAGGCCCATTGGAACTTTGATCTTTATCGCGTTTATAGGATTATCCAGTCTGATTCTGACCTATTATGTATCCCGAAGCATCATTCGGCCGATTCATGCGCTGAAGACGGCCGCCCTGCAGATCAAAGACGGCGATTTATCGCAAAAGGTTGTTGTCAAGAGCAAAGGGGAGGTTGGCCAGCTCGCCGCCGCCTTCGAAGCGATGAGGATTCAGCTCAAGCAATCCATCGATCAAAGCTTGCAGTACGAGGAAAACCGGAAGCAGCTGCTGTCCCATATCTCGCATGATTTGAAGACGCCTATCTCCGCGATTAAAGGCTATGTGGAAGGCATTATGGACGGCATCGCCAACACGGACGAGAAGCGTCAGCGTTATATGGAGACCATCTATCACAAGGCTAACGACATGGATCAATTGATTGACGAATTATTTTTGTTTTCCAAACTGGATTTGCACAAGGTAGCCTTTGATTTCAAAACGATCGATTCGGTCAAATATTTAGGGCATTACCTGGAGGAGCAGCGGTTTGATCTGGAGAAATCCGGCGTGCAGCTCAGCTTCCAGGCTCCCGCGGGGCAGTTGCTCATTGCGGCCGATCCGGACAAGCTTGGCCGGGTGCTTACGAATATTTTGAACAACTGCGAGAAGTATATGGGCCAGCTCCCGGAATCGGCGGATAAGAGGGTTACGGTATCGGTTCGGGAGAGAGGAAGCGATGTGCTCGTTGCCGTCGAGGACACGGGACCCGGGATTGAGAAGGAAGATCTTCCGTATATCTTCGACCGGTTCTACAGGGCAGAGCAATCCCGGAACTCCGAGACGGGTGGAAGCGGGTTAGGTCTTGCTATCGTCAAACAAATTATTGAAGGGCATGGCGGTACGGTCTGGGCGGAAAATGCGGAAGGCGGAGGAGCAAGATTCTGCTTCCTTCTCCCCAGAGCGGAGCCGGTTAGAACGGTGGTGATAGAGCATGAAGAGCATACTAATCATTGAAGATGAGAAGGCGATTGCCGAGCTGGAGCGGGATTACCTGGAGAGCCACGGTTTTGCCGTCGAGATTGAAGGGCGCGGAGACGTCGGGCTGCAGAAGGCTTTGGGCGGCTCCTACGATCTGATCATTCTGGATGTCATGCTGCCGAAGCTGGACGGATTCGAAATCTGCCGCCAGATCAGGCAGACGAAAAATATTCCGGTGCTGATGGTAACGGCGAAGAAGGAAGATATCGACAAGATCAGAGGACTTGGTCTAGGCGCGGATGATTACATGACGAAGCCGTTTAGTCCAAGCGAGCTGGTGGCAAGGGTGAAGGCGCATTTAGCCAGATACGAGCGGCTGACTGCCGAGCGGGGCGAGAGTCACGAGCAGATCGGAATCCGGGGGCTTATGATCGATAAAACATCCAGAAGAGTTACGATTCATGACCGGGAGGCCATGCTGACTTCCAAGGAGTATGATCTCTTGCTGCTTCTAGCCTCCCATCCTAACCGGGTTTTTGAGAAGGAGGAGCTGTTTGAGCGGATATGGGGTCTTGACTCAAACGGCGACGCAGCTACGGTAACGGTTCATATTCGGAGGCTGCGTGAAAAAATCGAACATGACCCGTCGAACCCGCAATATATCGAGACGATATGGGGCGTCGGATACAGGTTCAAAGTGTAAGAGCAAGAGCAGATAATAGAGAAGGAGTGGGAAGGTTTGAAGAGCATTATCAAGTTTTCGCTGAATAACAAATTTGCTTTATGGATCATGACGGTTATCGTCCTGTTCGCGGGCCTGTACTCCGGCCTGAACATGAAGATGGAGACGCTGCCGGACATTACGGTGCCAATCGTCAGCGTAACCACGGTGCTGCCCGGCGCAGCGCCGGAAGAAGTAATGGAGAAAGTTACGAAGCCAATCGAGCAGCAGACGCGGAATATGGAAGGGGTAGACAGCGTCAGCTCGACTTCCTTCGAGAATGCATCGTCGGTCATCATTCAATATAAATTCGGTACCGATATGGATAAGGCGGAAAGCGATGTAAAAAGCCTTCTTGCCGACTTGAAATTGCCTGAAGGAGCGCAAGATCCGGATGTATCCCGGATCAGCCTGAATGCCTTCCCGGTCATTTCTCTTAGCTTCGCAAACGACAAGCAGGATCTGGCGCAGCTGACCGATCTGGTCAACTCCAGCGTTTTGCCTGAACTGCAAGGGATTTCTGGGGTGGCGGATGTTCAGATTTCCGGCCAGAACGTGATGCAAGGGCAGCTTGCGTTCGATCAAGCTAAGCTTGCGCAGCTTGGCCTGACGGAAGATGCCGTGAAAGGCATCATTCAAGCCTCCGCAATGAAAGCTCCGCTTGGGATCTTCGAGTTCGGCGATACCGAGAAAGCGGTAGTTGTTGACGGCAACGTATCTACGGAAGAAGATCTGAACAATCTGATTCTGATGCCGAACGTTAAGCTTAGCGATGTGGCGAAGCTGACGGTTGAAGGCAAAGCGGAATCGGTATCCCGCACGAACGGCAAGGATTCCATCGGCATTAACATTGTAAAAGCGGCGGATGCCAATACGGTTGACGTTGTTAACAACGTGAAGGATGCCATTAAGGTTATGGAAGAGAAGAACGATGGCCTGACGATCGTTACAACGCTCGACCAAGGCAAACCGATTGAGAAATCGGTTGAGACGATGATCACGAAGGCGGTTATCGGTGCTTTGTTCGCGGTGCTCATCATCATGATCTTCCTGCGCGACATCCGTTCCACGATTATTGCTGTCGTATCGATTCCATTGTCGATTCTGATTGCGCTGCTCATCTTGAGCCGGATGGATATTACGCTTAATATTATGACGCTTGGCGCCATGACGATCGCGATCGGGCGGGTTATCGACGACTCGATTGTCGTTATCGAGAACGTGTACCGCCGTATGGCGCTCAAAGGCGAGAGGTTGAAAGGCAAAGAATTGATTCTGGATGCGACCCGCGAAATGTTCGTTCCGATCATGTCCTCGACGATTGTAACGATTGCCGTATTCCTTCCGCTGTCGTTTGTATCCGGCATGGTTGGCGAGATCTTCACGCCGTTTGCCTTGACCGTCGTATTCGCCCTGCTCGCCTCCTTGCTTGTTGCGATTACCGTCGTACCAATGCTGGCTCATATGATGTTCAAGAACGGCATCAAGGAAGGCAAGGCTGTAGACCACGACAAGCATGGCCGACTGGCAACCTGGTACAAAGGCATTCTGTCATGGTCGCTTAATCATAAAGTCGTTACCTCCCTTATCGCGATTGTTCTGCTTGTAGGCAGCCTCTCGCTAACGCCGCTGATCGGCATGAGCTTCCTGCCTGGCGATGAGCAGAAGTCGATGATCGTGACTTACAACCCGGCTCCGGGCGAAACGAAGGAGCAGGTTGAGGAAATGGCGCTGAATGCGGAAAAAGAACTGATGAAGCGCGAAGGCATTGATATCGTGCAGTACGCGGTAGGCGGACAGAATCCGATGAACCCCGGCGCATCGAAGCAAGCTTTGTTTAACCTGACTTACGATGAAGACATGAAGAACTTCTCTGAAGAGAAGGATCAGATCGTTCCGCTGCTTCAGAAGCTGGGCGGCAAAGGCGAATGGAAAGAGCAGAACTTCGGTGCTGGCGGCGGCGTAGGCGGTTCGACGATCTCGATGGTCGTATACGGTCCGGATATGGATTCGCTTGATCCCGTTGTTGCCGATCTGATGAACAAGCTGAAAGAAAATAAAGATCTGGAGAAAGTGGACTCGAGCCTCTCCGAGCGTTATGAGCAATACCGCATCGTAGCGGATCAAGCGAAGCTTAGCCAATACGGCCTGACTGCCGGTCAAGTGGCAATGGCGCTTAGTCCGGTTAGAGAAAATCCGGTATTGACGACAATCAAGAAAGACAATGAAGACGTAAATGTTTACGTTAAAGTGGATACAAAGACGTATAAGGAAAAGTCCGACCTGGAAAACGTCAAGCTTAAATCGCCTGTTACCGGCGCAGAGGTAGCTCTGAAGGATGTCGTTACCATTGAAGAAGGCAAGTCTCCGAACACGATTACCCGTCTTGACGACCGCATCAATGCGGAAGTAACGGCTGACGTGGTATCGTCCAATGTTAGCGCCGTGTCCTCGGATCTTCAGAAAACGATTGACGGCATGAAGCTGCCGGCAGGCGTTGAGATCAAAATGGGCGGCGTAACGGAAGACATGCAAGAATCGTTTATGCAGCTTGGCTTGGCTATGCTTGCCGCTATCGCTGTTGTTTACCTGGTCCTTGTTATCACATTCGGCGGAGGGCTTACACCGTTTGCCATCCTGTTCTCGCTGCCGTTCACCGTTATCGGTGCATTGGTTGGCTTGTGGATCGCAGGGGAGACAATCAGCGTGACCGCTCTGATCGGTATGCTAATGCTTATCGGCATCGTGGTAACGAATGCGATCGTACTCGTAGACCGCGTCATTCAGAAGCAAAAAGAAGGCTTGACCGTTCGCGAAGCGCTGCTTGAAGCAGCGGGCACTCGTCTGCGTCCAATCCTGATGACCGCGATCGCTACGGTTGGCGCGCTTCTGCCGCTGGCGTTTGGTTTCGAATCGGGCGGCCTGATCTCGAAAGGGATGGCGATCACCGTTATCGGCGGTCTGATCAGCTCGACGCTGCTGACTTTGATCTTCGTACCGATGGTCTATGAATTGTTCAACCGCAAGAAAAAAGCTAAGGCAATTGTTGAGTAATTTATATAGAATTTAAAAAAGGCTTCTTCGATCCGTAATTGATCGAAGAAGCCTTTTTTTGCGGTCAGCGGAGGTTATTTCGAGTCGTGCGCGACTTTTGCGCGTTTGTTTCAACCACTTATTAAGTTGATCAAGAAACAAACCGCAAGGAACGCGCGACCGAAATAACCGGAGCGCTAGTATTTGACGCCCTCAGAATAATTGTTTCCGGCGTTCCATAACAGGTATTCGTCAACTCCGGCGTCATGGAGGGCTTTGATTTGGGCTTCGACCTCAGCCGGGCCGTACTTTATATAATGGCCTTTGCCCAGCCAACTGGCAGTGAAATCCTGGATCCAAGGACGGATGATCGGCTTCTTGTCTCCGATCGGATCGAGTTTTTTATGCGTATCTTTCATTGCTCCGGCAATGGTGGCATACGGACTCTTGTCCGGATCCTGCTGATCGAACCACCCTGCGCCGTAATGACTTGGATAGATCATAGGAGAGATAACGTGAACATCGCTTGATATCTTTACAAAGTCTTGGCCTATGCCTTCAGCGGCAGGCACGGAGGCGGCATAGCCGAATATATCGACGGAAACCCGAACGCCAAGCGGCTCGAGCTGCTCCCGGGCGTATTTCACGAAGCCGGCTACAGCGTCAACCCGGCTTTGGTCGGTTTTCGTGAAAGTAAGCGAATCGGCTTTCTTCTCGAATCCTTCCGGGAAACGCACGTAGTCGAATTGGATTTCTTTGAAGCCTAATTTCACCGCTTCCTTGGCAACTGCGACATTATAGTCCCAAACCTCGCGCAGATACGGGTTTACGAAGCTGTCTCCTTTGCCGTTAGCCCATAAGGAGCCGTCTGCGTGACGGTAGGAGTACTCGGGATGCTTTTTCGCCAGAACCGTATCCTTGAACACGACAATCCGGGCAATCGGATAGACCTTGTGGGCCTCCAGTTTCGACATCAGGGTCTGAATGTTTGGGATGAATTTCCGCGTGGTGCCAAGCTTCAGCAGCTCGGGCGTTTGTGTCGGATAGGTTATGTATCCGTTATCATCCTTAATGTCGATAACCATGCTGTTAAGCTCTGTATCGTCCATAAGCTTCAGCAGAGAGTTCAGACGCGATCCACCGGCGCTGTAAGCCGTTACGTAGACGCCTTTGACTGTTGGTGCCTCCGGCTGGGGATCAGCCTTTAAGCCGTCTCTGAACGCTTCTGGCGTTGCGGTGGTCATTGCCGGTACGGCTTGGATAATCGTTTTTCCTGCGGCTGCGTTAAAAAGAGAGGCAGCAAGCTGTTTCGAGGCGGCATTTTCTTCTCCGGTTCCCGTAACAAGATGATACAAAAGCATCAGCGTCGAAAAGATAATGTCCATAATTATGCCCTCTCCCCGTTAGCGTTTTCATCCAAATTATAAAGCAGAAGAAGGAATCGTGGCATTATTTTTTTCGGTCCGGCTTCTTTCTAAGCAGGCAATTGTTTCAAGTCCCGCTGCAAACAAAAAAGCCTGCCGGCACGAAGCCGACAGGCTAATCTTTCTAGATTTAATACCCCATTTTGTCATTGCAGTAAAGCCTGTATTTGATGCTCGCAAATGCTGTGCTGTACAATTTCCCTTGCATCTTCCGGTTCCAGAACGGCTAATCCATCCCGCAGCACGATGTTAATCGCAAGCTCGCGCTTCGTGAGGAAAGAACTTAGCTCGGGCGCCAGCTTTTCCACAATCTGTGACAATGTGACTGTTTCCATATCCACCTGAGCATCACCCTTTCATCATAGGTTCAGGGCAAATCATATGGCAAGAAAACAAAATTAACGGGATAACCACATTATAACAGGATGAAATGCAAAAACATAGGGATATGTATATGATTCCATGTTTGTCTATTATACCTGGGCTAATCCTTCGACCGCCGGAAGTCACCTATAACCCCGACGGTTTCCACGATATTAACGAAGGCGCGGTTATCGATCGAGGCAATCGTTTTTCGCAGCTCGGCAAGCTCGTATCGCGTACGGACGGTCATCAGCATATCCTGTTCGGCAGACGTGTAGGCGCCTCTGGTCTTGATGATCGTAATGCCGCGAGGATGGCTTAGCAGCTTCGTAAGCATCTCCTCCGTCTTGGTGGTTATAATAAAGGCTGTTACTTTAATATGCCGGACATGGATGATGTCGACCACTTTACCCGCGATATAGATGGACAGCAGGGAGTAGAGCGCCAGATTCCAATCCTGCGTGTAGAGGACGAGTGCCGCGATGACAAGGCCGTTCAGGGTGAAAATAATGGATCCGACCGGCAAGTCCCTTTTGCGTGTTATAATGGATGCGATGATGTCGAAGCCGCCGGAAGATCCGCCGTATCTTAAGGTCATGCCTGTTCCAACGCCTAGGATAATACCGCCAAAGACGGAGGCCAAGACTAAATCTTTGGCTATGGCCGTAACCGGAATGAGCTGGAGAAATAAAGTGGAAGCCAGAACGGTGTACATGCTCCAGATGATAAACCGCCGTCCCACGATAAACCAGCCCCAGACGAGTACGGGAACATTTAGTATCAGATACAGCCAGCCGATATTTCCGCCTGTAATGTAGCCGATCATCATCGCAACGCCGGACAAGCCGCCGCTCAACAATTGGTGGGGAATGAGGAACAAATTGAACGCGCCTGCAATAAGCAAAGCGCCTATGGTCATAACTACTGCGGTAACACCGGGTTTAAAAATCCATTTGTTCATTTTTGGTAATCTCCATAATTGAATTCGCCGAAAATCAGCGGTTGTTAATCTATGGTAGTATGGCTTTTTGCCCATTGCTGGTATTCGTAAGTTGTTATGTGCTATAATGGTTTGGATATTTTTTAGTAGGCTGCAGATAAAAGGAGTATGAGAAAAGTTTGAAAACATTTGCTGAATTTGGCCTGGAACCGAAAGTGTTGCAGGCAATTACGGAGCTTGGATTTGAGGAATCTACCCCAATCCAAGACAAATCGATCCCAATTGCAATGGCGGGGAGCGATATGATTGGTCAAGCACAGACGGGTACAGGCAAAACGGCTGCATTCGGAATTCCACTTATTAACAAAATTCCGACTAGTGAAGAACGCATCGTTGCATTGATTATGACGCCAACCCGCGAGCTTGCTATCCAAGTAGCAGACGAGATCGGGAAGCTGACTAAATACAAAGGTCTTCGTTCACTGCCGATCTATGGCGGACAAGAAATCGGTCGCCAGATTCGCGCGCTGAAAAAGAAGCCGCAAATTATTATCGGTACACCGGGCCGTTTGCTCGACCATATTAACCGCAAGACCATTAAGCTTGAAGATGTACAGACCGTTGTTCTTGACGAAGCGGACGAAATGCTGGACATGGGCTTCATGGAGGATATCCAATCCATTCTGAAGCAAGTGCCGGAAGAGCGCCAAACTTTGCTGTTCTCGGCAACTATGCCTCCGAACATTCAGAAGCTGGCACAGCAATTCCTGAAAAATCCGGAGCATGTAGCGGTTATTTCAAAACAAGTTACAGCACCAACGATTCAACAAAATTATTTCGAGGTTCACGAGCGTCAGAAATTCGAAGCGCTAGCCCGCTTGCTCGATATGGAATCGCCTGAACTCGCAATCATTTTCGGTCGTACGAAACGTCGTGTTGATGAGCTCAGCGAAGGTCTGCAAAAACGCGGATATTCGGCTGATGGCTTGCATGGTGACCTGTCTCAGAACCAGCGCGATAACGTTATGCGCAAATTCCGCGACGGCAGCATCGATGTTCTCGTGGCAACGGACGTTGCGGCGCGTGGTCTCGACGTATCGGGCGTAACTCACGTTATCAACTTCGACCTTCCGCAAGACCCTGAGAGCTACGTTCACCGTATCGGCCGTACCGGCCGTGCCGGTAAAGAAGGCTCCGCTTATTCTTTCGTAACGCCTCGCGAAGTGGATCATCTTCACTTCATCGAGAAGGTTACTCGTCAACGCATCAGCAAGAAGCCTTTGCCTAGCCTGGCCGAAGCGATCGAAGGCAAACAACGCCTTACCGCTGAGCGCGTGCTCGAAGTTGTTCAGAATGAAGACTTCACCGAGTACAAAGGCATCGCAATCCAATTGCTGGAGCAATACGATTCCGTGCATTTGATGGCAGCGGCTCTGAAGCTGCTTACCGGCGAGAAGAAAGACGTTAGCGTTGAACTGACGCCGGAAGAACCGCTTCGCGCTAAAAAACGCAAGCCGGATATCCGCTCGAATGGTCGCCGTTTCTCCGGCGGATCGTTTGGCGGCGGCAACCGCGGCGGCGGTCAAGGCGGCGGCGGATACCGCGGCCGTGATGACAGACGCAGCAATGGCGGCGGAGGTTCCCGCGGCAGCTATGAAAACCGCAATCGCGACAACAACGGTGGAGGACGCGGACGCAGCGGCGAAGGCCGTAGCAACAGCAGCGAACCGCGCCGTCCGAAATATTCGTCTGAAGACTTCGTAAACAACTAAGGTATGTAGATCAGGGGAAGTCCGTGATGCCTAAACGGGCATCCGGGCCTTCCCTTTTTTTCATAATCATTCTATTAGGGTAGGGGCGAATCAAATGGAACCAAAAGGCCTTGTTGGCGGTTTGTATCGGATTTCCGAATGGATAATGCGTCTGGCGGTCATTAACATCTTATGGCTGGTCTGTTCGATTCCGTTTGTATTTATCGCTTGGAGCGGACTTCTTGCAGCCCCGGCGAATACATCTGATTCTGCGATTACCAGTCAGGTGTATGCTACATTAATTATGATGGCGGTTATTGCGCCATTCACCTTGTTCCCCGCTACGGCAGCCATGTTTACGATTGCACGCAAATGGGTGATGGGCGAAGTCGATGTACCTATGTTCAAAACGTTCTTCCGCGGTTACAAAGAGAACTATTTGCAAAGTATGATTGGCGGCATTTTCTATTCGCTTATTCTTGGCATCATGATTATTGATTTTATTGTTTACCAGGATAAGTTCAATTTGTTCTCTTATTTGTACCTGGCGATCTGCCTGCTTCTCGTTGTTTCCTTATTCAACTTCTTCTCGATGCTTGTGCACTATCATATGAAAACGTTTCAATTGCTGAAGAACGCGATTCTGATTACGATCGGACGTCCGATCCGTTCGTTCTCGACGGCGATTATGGCCGCAGCGGTCATGTACTTCAGTACGCAGTATACGTTCCTTATTCCGTTTTTCATGGGTAGCGTAATCGCTTATCTTTCGTTCTGGAATTTCCACTTGATCTACCGCAAGCTTCAAGATCAGATGGAGAACGAAAAGAAGAAGGCAGCGGAAGCGCAGGAAAACGAGCTTGCGGAGCTTACGGATTCGGAGAGAGACCGGAACCAGTAATTGCAAGCAATGCGAAGTTTACTTTTGCCGGATTTACGTCTATAATAGCAATACATCCTGCGATGTTCGTTTCGGCTTTTCGTTGTTTTGAACCAATGGCTGTTTCTAGGGAGACCAACATTGAAGCGCGGCTGACAAGCCCCCTAAAGGGGATCTCAAAAACGTTTCTGCGGACACCCACCTGCGAGAGCGGGTTCAGAAGCATGTGAGTCGGACGGCATTCGCGGGTTTTTTCTTGCCATTATAGTGACCGGCAGTTCCTTGGTTATCCTCAGCGGATGATCAAGGAACTGCTTTTGTATGTTGAAACAGGTTTATGGACTTTTTTCATGCATATAAACATGCTACAATTATTTTGATGTACATAGATGCTAGAGGGGGAGATCATCGTTGTTGAAGCGCACTCTAATCGGACTGCTTCGCAGTCACGAAGCGACGGGCGATAAAGCTAAAGACCCACTGCTCAAATCACATATCTACAAGCTTTCGAAGGAAAAGGCATGGGAGGAAGTCGTGTCCACCCTGAAGAAGATGCAGGGCTACAAGCTGCTCCACGAAGTGAAGTCAGTTGGGGAGATTGTCCTGGAGAAACGTACGATGACGGGACGTACAATGGATATAACGGTTACCGTTATTAGCGTGAATCCTGTTACCTCGGCAGTTGATATTTATTCCGCTTCCAAAGGCTCGTTAGGCGATCTTGGTTCCAATTACCGGGTTATTCTTGATATTTACCGGACGCTGGACAAGAAGCTTGCTGCATTCAAGGCATAAGAAGGAATCACATAATAAATAAAAAAGCGAGGAAGGTAAGCCTTCACTCGCTTTATTTACGCGTAAATTATACGAGAGCTTTAACCGCGTTAATCGCTTGCTCGTAGTTAGGATGTTCCGTCATTTCGGACAGATATTCGACGTATTGTACTTTATCGTTTGCGTCGATGACGAAGATGGAGCGCATATCAAGACCGAATTCTTTTATGTATACGCCGTAAGCTTGGCCAAAGTCATGCGATTTGAAGTCCGACAGCATCACGACTTTATCTACGCCTGCCGCACCGCACCAGCGGGATTGCGCGAATGGAGTATCAACGCTAACTGTCAGCACCATTACGTTTTCGCCCAGCGAAGCGGCTTCTTCGTTGAAACGGCGAGTTTGCGCATCGCATACGCCTGTATCGATCGAAGGAACAACGCTGATCAATTTTACTTTACCTGCGAAATCTTTCAAGGATACGGAGTCGACAAGCGATTTGTTGACGGTGAAATCAGGAGCTTGATCTCCCACTTTTACTTCCGGTCCGATTAATGTAATAGGATTGCCTTTAAATGCGGCAACGCCAGTGCGTTCTTGTGACATAATGGATATGTCCTCCTTCTCACGTTTAAGGTTTGTAACAGGTTTTATTATAAGCTTTATGAATCGGGGTTGTCCAATGGTTGGAAGGAGTGATACGTAATGATTTTTTTAAGATACGAAAGCTTTCGGGGTTATTTGCGCGCCTATCCGGTTACTTCCGTCATCATTGCGCTTAATCTCATTTATTTTATTGCAATCGCCGTGACGGGGGATATTAACGACAATTATCATTTAATGCGGTCAGGCGGGTTTGTCAGCTATATGCCGGATAATCCGTACGGACTTCATGAACCTTGGCGGATCATAACCTCGATGTTTATGCATTCAAGCTTTCAACATATTTTCTTTAATATGTTTTCGATTCTTGTATTTGCTCCGCCTCTGGAGCGGTTATTGAAGCCGGCGAAATACGCCGTGTTTTATCTCTTATGCGGAATTATCGCGAATTTGGTAACCGGAGCGGTCCATGGTCTGTTTGGGGATGACCGGACAATTTATTTGTCCACCGGGGCTTCGGGAGCGATCTACGGGGTGTTTGGAGCGTTTCTCTATATCGCGATCTTCCGCAAGGCATGGCTGGACCAAGGCTCAAGAAAAACGGTTTACACGATTCTTGGCTTTGGTCTCGTCTTCTCGGTTATTGTACCTAGCGTAAGCCTGCTTGGGCATGTGGGGGGCGGAGTTGCAGGATTTTTGCTTTACGGTTTATTGGATCGCGCGATGACGAAGAGACGGCGCGTGTATTAGAATCAGGATGTACGGGAGAGATTGGAGACATTATGGAACTACGACAGCTTTATTATTTTGTGAAGGTTGCCAAAAAAGAACATGTGACGCAAGCGGCCGAAGAGCTGCATGTTGCGCAATCTGCGGTCAGCCGTCAAATCCATCAGCTCGAGGAAGAGCTGGGTGTGAAGCTGTTCCTGCAGAAAGGGCGCAACCTGCAGCTGACGCCGGTAGGTCAGCTGTTTCTTAAACGCGCGGAAGTGATCCTTGACGATCTGGAGAGGGCAGTCGTGGAAATTCACGAATTTATGGATCCGGAGAAAGGGGAAATCCGGTTAGGCTTTCCGCATAGTCTCGGGGTGTCGGTTGTTCCCCAGGTTGTCGCAGCCTTCCGCAAGCTTCATCCTAATGTCAAATTTCGATTCCGTCAGGGGATGTACCCGTCCTTGATTCGGGATATGGTAAAAGGCGAGATTGACCTCGCTTTTATCTCGCCTTTTCCCGATGAGCATGAGCAGGTTTGCGGCGAAGTTCTGCTTACGGAAGAACTGTTTGCTATCCTGCCACCAAATCATCCGCTTGCCGGAGAGCAGGAGATCGACCTTATTCAACTGAAGGAAGATACGTTTGTTATGTTCAGTGAAGGGTACTCGCTTCGGCCAATCGTATGGGAAGCCTGCCAGGAGGCTGGATTTACCCCGAAGATCGGCTTTGAAGGGGAAGAGACCGAGACCATCCGAGGTCTGGTTGCGGCCGGTATGGGGGTAAGTCTGCTGCCGGAGATGGCCTTGTATCATGCGGGTGTGCTGCAATCGGCCAAGGTTCGCGTAAGAACTCCCAATGTCACGCGGAATATCGGCATCATTCATCGCTCTAACGAGAAGATGCCGCTAGTGGCAAAAGTATTCCATGGCTTCCTGCTGAGATACTTTAACGAGCTTGAAGGGAAACAAGGGAACAAAGAGAAATAAACGATAGAAAAAGGGCTGTCCCATCGTCATCGTGACGATTGGGGCAGCCCTTTTGTTATTGGTTAGTCATCATTGTTCGAAGAGGTGAAGATCATAATGTACTTAACCAGTTCCAGCAAAGAGATCAGTGCTGCCGCCACGTAAGTGAGTGCAGCTGCGTTAAGTACTTTGGCTACGCCACGTTCTTCTTCGTTTGTAATAAAGCCTTCAGCTACCATTAAATCGCGTGCCCGATTGCTTGCATTAAACTCGACCGGCAACGTGATCACCTGGAAGGCAACGGCAACGGAGAAGAAGATAATGCCTAGTCCTACAAGGTTCATTGCGTGGAACAGGAAACCGGCAATGAGCAGGAACGGTGCAATGCCGGATGCGATGTTAACGACCGGGAATATCCGGTGGCGAAGCACCAGCATCGGGTAATGGACTTTGTGCTGGATCGCATGGCCAACCTCGTGGCAGGCAACCGCAACGGCGGAAATCGAGCTTTCATAGTAGACCGGCTCAGATAATCTGACAACGCGGTGGATCGGATCGTAGTGGTCCGACAAGGTGCCGCGTACGGGTTCAATAGGTACGTCATGCAAGCCGTTAGCATCCAGCATGCGTCTTGCAGCCTGGTAACCGGTCAATCCGTACGCGGTTTGTACGCCGGCCCAACGGTTGAACGTTCCTTTTACCCGGAACTGCGCCCAAATGGATAAACCGAAGGCGATTAGGATAAGGAAGTCCATAGGGTGAAAAAACATGTGATCATACCTCCATCAGAGTGGTCAAGGATTGCATCGATGGGACATATCCTTACATAAACGGCCCCTTGTTAATGAGAAGCATTAACGCCTCGATGCAAGCCGCGGTTTGCGGCATCAAGCGGGTGTACAGTCGGTTTGCTTGTCTCGGCTTAAGCTGTTTGATCACCGGCTCCAGCTCTTTTACTTCGCGTTCCAGCTGGGACAGGTGATGCTGAAGATCCGTCAGCTTCTGAGACACTTGCTCCTCGGGCGTAACCTTGCTCCAGCCGTTCAAAGCTTCCTTGATTTCGTCTAGCGTATATTTTTCGTTCTTCATTTGTTCGATACGTTTGAGACGGACTAAAGTTTCATCATGGTACAAGCGATAATTTTTGGCGGAACGTTCCGACGGTTCTAATAGGCCCATTGAGGTGTAATAATCAATTGTCCGAGGGCTGACACCCGCTAATTTCGCGAGCTCGCCTATACGATAAAGCTTCGTATCCCCAATCTCTCCACCTTCCTTCTATAATACTGTCCCCTAATCATAATCGGAAACTAACCGTACAGTCAAACGTGTTACATGAATGTACAAATTTCGCCCTCTATAATGAAGCTTCGTAGATTCTGATTCCAAAGTCGTAGATTCAAAATGCGAAGAATGGATAGGCTCTAGAACCAATTCCCTAGGGGATTTGTGAAAAAACTTAACATTCCGTTCGTTTTGAGACACGAACGTTAGATTTTTTTTCTATTTTACAAGAATATATATTGTCAAATTAGGTGTTCCTGACTATAATGACATTAAGTCTTTCCTAACATGTTAGTAAACATCACATTAAGGGAGTGGTCGTATTGATTAAGAAAATGGTGTTAACTTTAGCTGCGTTATGCTTGGTGTTCCCGGCAATGGCGTTTGCCGATGACCCAACGGCAGGAACACTTAACATGGGAATTAACTCGCTGTGGGTAATGGTAGCCTTCGTGCTCGTATTGCTCATGCAAGGCGGTTTTATCCTTTTAGAAACAGGCTCCACCCGAATGAAAAACGCTGGCCACGTTGCCGGTAAAACGATTTTCACGGCAGGACTTGCGGCATTGATTTACTGGGCGGTTGGTTACGGCTTCGCATTTGGCGCCGACAGCTCGATGAACGGATTTATCGGATTCGGCGATTTCCTGTTTGATCCTTCTATTATTAGCGTAGATGACGGTCTTCCTACTACCTTGTTCTTCCTGTTCCAATTGGCTTTCGCTGCTGTATCGTTGTCCATCGCATGGGGCGGCTTCGCGGAACGAGCTAAATTGTCCTCTTACTTTATCTTTACGATTGTTTTCGTTGGCGTTATTTATCCAATCGTGGCTCACTGGATCTGGGGCGGTGGCTGGCTTGCAAAAGACGGTGCGCAAGATTTCGCGGGTTCTACCGTTGTTCACTTATCAGGCGCGCTTGCGGCATTCGCGGCAACTGTTCTGTTGAAACCTCGTATCGGCAAATTTAACAAAGACGGTTCCGCTAATGAAATTTCCGGTCACAACCAAGTGTTTACTGCACTTTCCGTATTGCTTCTGTGGGTTGGCTGGTTCGGCTTTAATGCTGGTTCTACTCTTGCAATCGGCGATGGCTTCTTTGGTTATGTAGGCTTTACTACTATGCTGGGTGCAGGCGCAGGCGCCGTTGCGGCTCTTCTGATCTCATGGGCGGTTAATGGCAAGGCCGACATTACGACTATGCTGAACGGTACTCTTGCCGGTCTGGTTGCCATTACGGCTTCTTGCGCATTCGTAGAGCCTTGGGCTGCCGTTGTTATCGGTTTGGTAGCAGGCGTGCTTGTATTCTACAGCGCGAAATTCTTCGAGAAAATCAAAGTCGACGATCCGATCTATGCGATGTCGGTGCATGGCGCCGCAGGTGTCTGGGGTACGCTGGCTAACGGTATTTTCGCAACGGACGAATTGGCTGCAAAAGTTGGCGTTGGTCAAGGCGGTCTGATCGATACAGGCAGCTGGCACCAATTGGGCGTTCAAGCGCTGTCGGTTCTGGTATGCGGCGTGTTTGTCCTTGCGGCATCGTTCTTGGTTCTTTTCCTCATTAAAGTAACAATCGGCTTCCGCGTAACGGAAGAGCAAGAAATTATCGGTCTTGACCTGAGTGAGCACGGCGCTTATGGTTATCCTGAGCAACTTAAAAAAGGTCAAGGCATCCAAGGTTAAGGCATGTTTTGTTGGACTGACCTGAGGGGAGAGGCGGCGGATGGGCGATCCGGTACGTGTGCAGCTTCTGAAGCAAATCGGCAAAGCCGATAACGTGAATGTACTGCGCAATTTGCGGGATCAAGTACACGAGCATATGAAAGGTATTCTCCAGATGAGTCCGGTCGAACAATTCAACGAACAATTAAATGAGCTGCATGATACGCTTATCTGCCGCTCAATCATATTAGCGGAAGCGGAAATGGCACGGTTGGGGATGGGTTCTCCCCCCGTGCCTTACGCGTATCTATTGTTCGGCAGCGGAGGACGTCTGGAACAGACGCTGTCGAGTGATCAGGACAGCGGTATTGTATTTGAAGACTCCGCAAGCGATTCGGAGGAAACAACGGCTTATTTTCAGCAATTAACCTCAATCATCGTCTCGATGCTGCATCAGTCCGGTTATCCGTTATGTGAAGGCAATGTGCTGAGCAACAACCCGGAATGGTGCATGTCGTTAACCGAATGGAAGGTCAAGCTGAATGGCTGGTTTGGAGAACCTTCCTGGGAAGCCGTGCGGTACTTGTTGATTTTGGCGGACGGAAGGTCGGTTTACGGCGATCATCGTCTCGCATTTGAGCTAAGAGATCAATATTTCAATAATGTAATAGAGTATCCGAATATCACGCGGCGAATGCTGGACAATACCATGCGTCATAAAGTGCTGCTCGGATTATTCGGTCATTTGCTGAAGGAACAATACGGATCGGATGCCGGCAGTCTGGATATCAAATACGGCGCTTATATCCCCCTAGTGAACGCGATTCGGCTTCTGGCCGTTCAAGCGGGCATCCGCGAGACGTCAACGTTGTCGCGAATCCGCACGCTTGCCCTCCACGATCAATTGCCATCGGAGGAGGCTGCGGCATATGAGCAGGCCTTCCTGCTCTTTCTCCGGCTTCGGTTAATGACAACGGAGCAGAATGAGGACGGCCTATACGCCAACAACGGTAAGCTCTCCAGCCGGAGCTTGTCGAGAGAAATGACCGAGGAGTTGAAGAGCGCGTTAAAAACCGGCAAGAAGCTACAGCGCAAAGTGTTTAAACGGACAACGGGAAGGCTTAAGTAAGGCGGTGATGAAAGGAAATGAAGGAACCAAAAGGCGTCGGACGAATGTGGAACCTGTATAAAATGGGAGGCTTTACGCCTGCCCTCGCTTCCATGCTAGGCTCGCAAAATGCGCAGCAGATGGCGTTTATCCGTTCCATCAACAAAGAGCAGCGCAAACAGTCCATGCTGGATACGCCTCTGAAGGAGCTCGACATTGTTGTCTTTGATCTGGAGACGACCGGGTTCTATCCTTCTAATGGCGATGAGATTATATCGTTTGGCGCCGTCCACATGAAGGGGCTGGAGCTTGACGAATCCAAGCAGTTCTATAGTCTGGTCAATCCGAAACGCCGAATACCAAGGCAAATCGTAGAGTTAACCGGCATTACGAACGAGATGGTGCAGGATGCGCCCGATCTGATGCAGGTTCTTCATGACTTCATGGAATTTATCGGCAGAAGGCTGCTGATCGCGCATGCGGCCGGACATGATAAGCAGTTTTTGAATGCGGCGTTGTGGCGGACATCCAAGGTCAGCTTGAATCACCGGGTATTGGACACGATGCTGGTAGCAAAGTGGCTGGAGCCGAAGAGGGCCTCCTATGCGCTGGACGATCTCCTGGAGGACTGCGGAATTCCGATTACCGAGCGACACCATGCCCTTCAGGATTCCATCATGACGGCAAAACTGTGGCAGAAGTTTCTTGTCCGGATTTTGGACCGGAACATTACGACTTTAGGGGACTTATACGCCTATTTAAGCAAGCACTAGAACAAGAGGGCGAAAGGTTTGTCCAACCATCCGGAAAGGCTGGACAACTGCTGCGGGACTGCCTGGCATAGAGACTATCCAATAAGTGAGCCCATCATCGGAGACCGGCAAGCCAAGCCAATCGCGTTTGGAAGGGACTGCCGATGAAATGGGATGGGAGTGGAAAAAACCGACGAGCGACTGTCGGTTTTTTTGTATGTCGTAATACGCGGATACCCATTCCCCTGGGTGAAAACGGAATGAGCGTACGGGCTCCTCGTGTACATTCGATATCATGTAAACATGGGTAACAACCGCGGGGCTGTCTGGCGTCGCGGCTGCTCCTGCTAGAACACCGCATGCCTCCTGCGGCAGCGATTTACGGCAAAAGCCAAGCAGCTGTTCGTATGCTGGACATGTTATGGCAATGGAAAGCATGTAAGCCGGATGCTCCTTTCCTGAAGGTACAGCTCATTATACATGCCCCAGGAACGGTTTAGCTAGCCGGATTAGCCGTTTTTTCCGGATGCAGAAGACGAATTGCGAACAGTAAGGCGACAATAGCCAACACGGCCAAAAGGATAAACAGAGCGGTAACCGACCTGTCCGCGAGCCAACTGAACAGCGGAGGGCCTGCGGCAACGCCGAAAAACCTTAAGCTATTATAGAAGGAGGTTACAATCCCCCGGTGAGAGCTGTCGACGGAGCCTGTAATCCATGTGTTTAGGCAGGGAAGAAGCAATCCTGTGCCTACGCTGCTTATTGTGATGAAACCAATAAACACGTAGATGAGCCAATAGCTGAACAAGCAGCCGATCAGGGCAGCGCTCATAAGCGAGAGTCCGATCAGAATGCACCGGCGCATTTTTTTGCCATCCTTCTTGATGGAATGTCCGGTTAAATAGGCGGTTATGACAAGACCAAGCAGCGGAATGGCAAGTATACAGCCTTTCAGAACACCGTCGATGTTGTAGGGAGGCTTCTCCAGCAGATCGGACAAATAAAACAAGACTCCAAATAACAGGAATAGGCCTAATGCTCCCGTGCAGTAAGCGGTAATCAGCCAGCGGCCTTTTTCGCGGAATATTTTTTTCATGTCGGCCAAATATTGCTTAAGCTTCAAGGGCTCGGATTTGGAATCCGGTTCCTTGATGAAAAACCAAACGGCAAGCAGCGATGCCGCGCAAAATACGGGAAAAGCAAAAAATGGCGCGTACCAAATAATAAGGGCGAGGAGAGAGCCAAGAATCGGACTAACCACTTTGCCTGCGCCGTTGGAGGCTTCGACTATGCCTAACGCTTCGCTTTCCTGTCCATCCTTGTACATATCGCCAACCAGTGCCATTGCAATTGGAGCAGTTCCAGCCGCCGCGAGACCTTGCAAAGCCCTCGAGCTGATCAAAAGCCAATAAGACCCCCAAATCGCGGCAAAGCCCGCAACGATTCCCGCAGCTCCATATACCGCCAATGCGGGAATGATGATTGCTTTGCGGCGAAAGCGGTCCGACAAATACCCAATCGCTGGTATGAAAACGGCGGCGCTTACCGAGAATAAAGTGATAACAAGGCTGGACTGCAGCTCGGACAGCTTCATTTGTTTGGCGAGGTCGGGCAAAATCGGGACAAGCATGGAGTTGCCGAGCACCAGGACGAGAGGGACGGAAGCAAAAGCGATATACTGCAGCCATTTGTGTTCGGCCATAAAAAGTTGTCCTCCGATCTAGGTGACATTGACGATTTTATGGCTAATGTGCCCCGCGGCTTGAGCTTCCATTCCTCGCCGTGTTACGATAGGCATAATCTAGAAATGAAGAAGAAAGAAGGGACACCATGAAGCGCGCTACGATGCTGTTTATCGCCGCATTTGTATTGGCTGGTTTAGCGGTGTATCAATATGTATCCAGGGATGAATCAAGCGTTACGGCAGCGGCTTCCGATTTCAAGCCAAAGGCCGGCTCCGAGGCGGTAACCTTTGAACTGCCGGGGCTTGATGAGAAGAACTACGCAATCGGCGGCAAGCAGGACAAGCTGACCTTTGTGAATTTTTGGGCTTCCTGGTGCGGTCCATGCGAGCTGGAAGCGCCGGATTTGCAGAAGCTGTATGAGAAATACGGGGATAAAATCGCGTTTTACGGCGTAAATGCCACAAAGTTCGATAAGGAAAGAGCGGCAAGGCAGTTTGTGGACGATCACGAATTTACGTTCCCGGTTCTGATGGACCGGAAAGGGGATGTCACCAATACCTACAAGGTAGATACGTTCCCTACAACATTCCTGATCGACTCCTCGGGAGTCATCCGCGAGAGAATCAACGGCGTCATTACGATAGACGAATGGGAAAGGCTGATTGAGCAATACAGCTGATTCAAAAAAAGAAACGCCCGGCAGACTAGCTGCCGGGCGTTTCTTTTAATTTAGTGGTTAATTACGCCGATGCGTTCGATATTGTCAAAGTTTGCGGTAGTTGACTTCTCCATGTTAAGCAAAGCATAACGGATACTGTCGACAAGCGCTTCCCAGCTTGCTTCGATTACGTTGCTGGATACGCCTACCGTGCTCCATGTGCTGTCCACGTTAGAGGATTCGATGAGAACGCGCACCTTGGCGGCAGTTGCATCCTTTTCGTCAAATACGCGAACTTTATAGTCGGAGAGATGAATCTCTTCGATCTTCGGATAGAACTGCACCAGAGCTTTGCGCAGGGCATTGTCGAGCGCGTTGACCGGACCGTTGCCTTCCGCTGCCGTGTACACTTGCTGGCCGTCTACGTTCAGCTTGACGATGGCTTCCGAGTTCATTTGACCTTTCGCGCCGCTTTCAACCAGAATCTTGAACGACTCAACCTTGAAGACTTCAACCGGCTCGCCAAAGGCTTGGCGGAGAAGAAGCTCAAGGGAAGCGTCCGCGGCTTCGTATTGATAGCCTTGGTGTTCAAGCTCCTTGATATGATCCATGATCGCTTTGGTCTGCTCGTTGTTGGCATTCACATCCAGTCCAAGCGACTGCGCCTTCGAAATAATATTCGATTGGCCGGCAAGCTCGGATACCAGAATGCGCTGCTTGTTGCCTACAAGCTCAGGCTGGATATGCTCGTACGTTTTGGAGTCTTTCATGATAGCCGACACATGAATGCCGCCTTTGTGGGCAAATGCGGCATTGCCGACATAAGCTTGTCCGACCGGCATATTCACGTTCGCAATTTCGCTCACGTAACGGGCAGTGCCGGTTAGCGACCGAAGCTTCTCTTCCGGGAGAACATCGTAACCCATCTTGAGCTGAAGATTCGGTATGATCGAGCAAAGATTCGCGTTGCCGCAGCGTTCGCCGTAACCGTTAATCGTTCCTTGCACCTGACGCGCACCGGCCTGAATGGCTGCAAGGGAGTTGGCCACGGCCAGCTCGCAGTCATTGTGGGTATGTATGCCGATAGGCGCCGTCAGCTCTTGGCGGATGCGGCTGACGATTTCGTGAATTTCACCCGGCAAGGTACCGCCGTTCGTATCGCAGAGCACCAGCCAGTCTGCGCCGGCTTCCTGGGCTTTTCGCAATACCGCTACCGCATACTCCGGATTGTTTTTGTACCCGTCGAAGAAATGCTCGGAGTCAAACAAGGCCTCCATGCCTCTTTGCTTCAAGAAAGCGATGGAATCGTAAACCATGGACAAATTTTCTTCCAGCGTAGTCTGCAAAGCCGTATGCACGTGAAAATCCCACGATTTGCCTACGAGCGTAGCCGCCGGTACGCCGGACTCCGCAATGCGCACGAGGGAAGCATCTTGATCAGCCTGGCTGAATTTACGGCGCGTACTTCCGAATGCCGTAATTTTCGATTGCAGCTTCAAGCTCTTAACCCGTTGGAAAAACTCAATATCCTTGCCGTTGCTTCCAGGATTCCCGCCTTCAATATAATGAACGCCGAGAGCGTCAAGTTTTTGAGCAATTTTGAGCTTATCATCCGCTGACAGGCTGATTCCTTCGCCTTGCGTACCGTCACGCAGCGTAGTATCAAATATTGTTATCGATGTTGTCATAGCCGGGACGCCTCCTTCTTCACTGATCGCCTACACAAAATATAATTAACTATTATAACACTTGTTGATTAGAATGTAGAGAGGAGCATGGAATTTTTTTGACGCCTCCATATGATTTGACGCACCTTCCTGCTGGGCGGTATGCTGGGAGGAGTAGGAAGGTGAATACAGGCTATGGCTGACGTACACAAGGATTATCCGGCCAAAGGGCGCGTCATTCTTCATTTGGATATGAATGCATTCTACTGCTCCGTGCACGAAGCGGAGGAACCAGAGAAATATAAAGGAAAGCCGACGGCCGTTGCCGGAAGCGTAGAGCTCCGCAAAGGAATTATCGTCACCTGCTCTTACGCCGCGCGAGGCAAGGGAATCAAGACGGGCATGACCGTTAGGCAGGCGATGCGGATCTGTCCCGATCTCATTATCATCCAGCCGGATTTTGAGCTGTATCGCATATATTCGCGCGGGTTTATGAAGATCGCAAGGGAATATACGCCCTTAGTGGAGCCGATCTCGATCGACGAATGTTATATGGATATTACCGGCTCCAAAATCTTTGGTTCGCCCCTGGAAATCGCGGAAGCGCTGCAAAAGCGGATCGCGGAAGAGTGGACGCTGCCATGCTCGATTGGCGTCGCGCCTAACAAGCTGCTCGCCAAAATGGCTTCCGATATGAAGAAGCCTAACGGATTGACGGTATTGCGGCTGCGGGATGTACCGAATGTATTGTGGGATAAACCATGCGACGTGCTTCATGGTCTCGGGAAAAAAACGGCTGAAAAGCTGGAGAGGCTGCGCATACGCACAATCGGTCAGCTCGCGGCGGCCGACGAAGAGCTGCTTATTCGCCAGTTCGGCATATACGGCTCGTGGATGAAGTCGGCCGCCCACGGCATTGATCATTCCGAGGTGCGCGCGGACCGGGAGCAAAGCAAATCGATCGGGCACACCACCACGCTGCCTTATGACGTAACGGACCGGGAGGATGCCCACCGGATTCTGCTCAATTTGGCCGACCAGACGGCCCGCAGGCTGCGGCGGCAGAAGCTTATGGCATCCACGGTCCAGATCACGATCCGGAAGCCGGATATGGCCACTATAACGCGTTCCAGCACGCTTCGTGCCCCGACCCATTCGACGGATGTTATTTATCATGAAGCCTGTCGGCTGTTCGATGAGCATTGGAAGGGAAATGAACCTGCCCGGCTCCTAGGGGTTACCCTGCAAAACCTGACGGCGGAGGAAGAGACTGCCGTTCAGCTTGATCTGTTCGATTATAAGGAGCAGCCTCGCAAGGAAGCATTGACCAAAACGATGGATGTGCTGCGGGACAAATTCGGCGAGAGTGCCGTGCTTACGGCGGGCATGCTGGGGGATGATCCGTCCGTGCTTATCCGCAATAAGCGATTGCGCGGCACTTCTCTCCAAAAGGATGAATTGTAACAATTGCATGGGCATAGCTTGTTGCCAAGGTGGTCGGTTTGTTATATATTGATGAGTGAAGGTTCACAATAATTATAGCGAGCGGTAGATACATCACGACGTTTGCAGAAGCATTTTTTATGTCTATTTTTTGTGGGAGGGAATACCAATGGCTAAATTTACATGGGTAGAGAAAGACACCTGTATCGCATGTGGAGCTTGCGGCGCTACGGCACCAGATATTTACGATTACGACGACGAGGGTATTGCTGAAGTCATCTTCGGAAACGACGGCAACCATGGTAATACAGAAATTCCTGAAGATCTGTACGACGATCTGCAAGATGCTTGCGACGGCTGCCCTACAGATTCGATCAAAATCGCTGACGATCCGTTTAATATGTAAGCTGTCATAATAAAACTCCATGCTACTTCAGCGTTCGCTGGGAGCATGGAGTTTTTTGCGCGTCTGCGTATGACTATTGATTGAGGATGAGGAGGACGGTAACGGCGGCGATAATAACAACCACGACCGAACCGATCCAGGCGAGCGCCTTGACGTTTACCTCTTCTTTTGGCTTCTGTTTCATAGCGGGAGCTTTCCGTTTGGCTGTGCTCATCGTCAATCAACCTTTCCGTGGGAAAAATGAATACCATATACCCACATTGTAAACGGTTTCTTGTTCTGCCGCAATATCCGGAAGGACTTGCCGGCCAGCGTCGCCCTTTTCTTTTTCTTATAAAAAAGATAAACTGTCAGGTAGGACAGAAACTTGAAACGGAGTGTGTAATCTTGCTTTATTCTTCTATTCTTAAACCGGTATTTTTCCAAATGGATCCCGAAAAGGCTCATCATCTCGTCATTGACGGCCTGCATACAGCCGGACGCGTTCCGGGCATGAACAACATGCTGCATGCCATGTACGGCGTGAGCGATTCGCCCGAGCTTGCGGTTGATCTGTTCGGCATTCATTTCCCTCATCCGGTTGGGCTTGCCGCCGGCCTGGACAAGAATGGCGTGGCAGCGGACGGCTTCTCCAGCATCGGCTTCGGATTTGCCGAGGTAGGAACGGTAACGCCAAAAGGACAGCCGGGCAACGAGCTGCCGCGGCTCTTCCGCTTGCCTTCCGACGAAGCGCTTATTAACCGGATGGGCTTTAATAACGAAGGGGCGGAAGCGATGGCCCGCCAGCTGTCGCAGCGCAAGATTAACCGGATCCCGATTGCCGTTAACGTCGGTAAAAATAAAGCAACGCCAAATGAACGGGCTCACGAAGATTACCGTTCCTGCATACAAGTGTTATATCCGTATGGCGACTTCTTTGTCGTCAACATCAGTTCCCCGAACACGCCGGATCTGCGCGCGCTGCAGCATGGCGACGAGCTGCGCACGCTTCTTGGCGAAGTGTTGGAGGAAATCGGGCTTCAGGCGTCGAAATTAGGTAGTAAAGCAAAGCCGGTTCTGGTGAAGATTGCTCCTGATATGACGGACGAGCAGCTTGAGCTTACCGTCTCGACGATTAAAGACAGCGGCGTAGCGGGCATTATCGCTTCGAATACGACGATTTCAAGAGAAGGGCTTAAGCACCCTAATGCCAAGGAAACGGGCGGACTTAGCGGAGCGCCGCTGCGCGAGCGCTCGACCGAGGTTGTTAGGGCGGTATACCGGCAGACGGAAGGCAAGCTTCCGATTATCGGATCCGGCGGAATTTTTACGGCGGACGACGCATACGATAAAATCCGCGCCGGAGCCTCGCTCGTCGAAATTTATACCGCTTTGATCTATAAAGGTCCAGGAGTACTCCGCGAACTGACGAACGGCTTAAAAGAACGATTGCGTAAAGACGGCTACCGTAACATATCGGAGGCAGTGGGCGCAGATCATCGATAGGAACAGGAGGCGGCCGGATGGATGGAAGAGATTGGAATCTTTTTTTACAGCCTTACGAGCAAGCAGTCGAAGAATTGAAAGTGAAGTTGAAGACGATGCGGGTCGAGCTTAAGATGCGTGAGGCGTATGCTCCGATCGAGTTCGTTACCGGTCGTGTTAAGAAAGTGTCAAGCATATTGGAGAAGGCGAGACGGCTTAGCGTACCCGCCGATCAGCTGGAAAAAGGCATCGAGGATATCGCGGGTATCCGGATCATGTGCCAGTTCGTAGACGATATTCACCGTGTCGCCGGATTCATCCGCATCCGGAAGGATCTGAAGCTTGTCTACGAGAAGGACTACATTACGAATTACAAGGACAGCGGCTATCGCAGCTACCATATGATTGTGGAATATCCGGTGCAAACGGCGCTTGGTCAAAAATTCGTGCTCGCCGAAATTCAGATTCGCACGCTTGCGATGAATTTCTGGGCTACGATTGAGCATTCGCTGAATTATAAATATAAGGAAAGCTTGCCGGACGACGTTCGCGAGCGGTTGAAGAAAGCAGCCGAAGCGGCTTTTCTGCTGGATACCGAGATGTCGAGCATCCGGCACGAAATTTTGGATGCGCAGCGCGACTTCGAGGAGCGCTCCAACGTGGTTTCCACCGTGCTCAGCGCCATTCAGGATTTGTATTTCTACCACCGCGTAAGAGAAGCGGCGCAATTCCAGATGAAATTCAACGAGCTGTTTGAGCAGGAGGACCTGTATGGTCTCAAGCAGCTGTCGGTTGATATTGAAGCGGCGATTCTCCGCGCGAAGAAAGGCAACAATCCTGGCTGAGGCTCATCGTCAAAATCCCGCGTACTGCTTATATGCAGGACGCGGGATTTTATTTGCGCTGAAATTTGACAAAAACTTGAGTCCGCCTTATCTTAACGATGTAAGGTTAACGATAAACATGAAGCATGAAGCTTAACGGCCGGGAGGCATAAGATGCAGCAAAACCATGTAACGATGAAGGATATCGCAAATAGGCTTGGCGTCAGCAGCGTAACCGTCTCGAAAGCTCTGGGCGACAAAGAAGGCGTCAGTGACGAACTCAAGCAGAAGATTAAGGAGATTGCCCAGGAAATGGGCTACCGGTTCAATACGGCGGCGAAGGCGATGAAGGAAGGGCTCTCCTACAACATTGGCGTTGTTATTGCAGAGAGGTATGCCAGCGTAACGCAGTCTTTTTATCTTCAATTTTATCAGTATCTGTCTACCGCTCTGGAGGATGTGCAGTATTCCGGCATTTTGCATATGTTGAGCGAGGAAGATGAAGGGCAGCTCGTGCTGCCGAGAATCTACCATGACCGCAAGGTCGACGGGTTTATTATATTAGGCCAGCTAAGCAATGCTTATATTTCGGCCATTCATGAAACCGGCATCCCTCTTGTGTTTCTGGATTTTTATACGGACCGGACTGAACTGGATTACGTCATTACGGATAATTTCTACGGCATGTACGAGATGACCAATTATTTGATCGCAAACGGCCACCGGGATATCGCTTTTGTCGGCAGCTTGCATGCTACCAGCAGTATACAAGACCGTTTTCTGGGTTATTATAAATCGCTCCTTGAGCATCGCATACCGCTGCGGCAGGAATACATCCTGAATGACCGGGATGAGAACGGCAAATTGCTGGATGTCGCCATTCCGGAAGTACTGCCAACCGCTTTTGCCTGCAATTGCGACCAAGTGGCCTATCTTCTGATGAATACGCTGCGCAAGCAAGGAGTTCGGGTACCGGAGGATTGCTCGGTTGTTGGCTTCGATAACGATATTTACGCCACCCTTGCCGAGCCGGCGCTTACGACGGTTGAAGTTGACAGACAGGAAATGGCTAAAACGGCGGTTAACAAGATGGTCCGCAAAATTAGCGACCCCGCATTAAGCAGCGGCAGGGTACTGGTCAGAGGGAAAATGATTTACCGGGAATCGGTAAGAAGCATGAAGTGACGATAGTCGCTTCATGCTTTTTTTATTGACGGGAGTGAGCAGTCCTTTTACAATAAACTTGTAACTTAATCGATAACTTAATTTTTAATTTACTTAAGTTATAACCGGGGAGCTGAAACTGGTGGAGCAGCAAGACTTAAAAAGCTGGCGGCAAGAGATCGAAAACGAACTGCAAGATAATATTCTTTCCTTTTGGATGAAGCATTCGCTTGATGAACGGGATGGAGGGTTCGTTGGGCGGATCGCCAATGATTTGAAGATTCAGGAGAAGGCGGATAAATCCCTCGTATTAAACGCGCGTCTTTTGTGGACGTACGCTTCCGCATACCGAAAGTATGGAGAGCCGGCCTATTTGACGATGGCTGAACGGGCTTACCGTTATTTAACCTCCTATTTTTACGACCGGGAGAACGGAGGATACTTCTGGCTGTTGAACCACGAGGGAGAGCCGATATCGAAGAAAAAACAAATTTACGGTCAAGCCTTTGTTTTGTACGCTTTTTCGGAATTCGTGCGGGCTTGCCCGAATGAAGAGGTGCTTAAGCAAGCCGTTCAGTTATTCGAGCTGATCGAGCGATATAGCTATGATCCTTTATACAAAGGGTATATCGAAGCGCTTGATAGCAACTGGGAGGCCACGGATGAGCTTAGCCTTAGCTCTACCGATTTGAATGAGAAGAAATCCATGAACACGCATCTGCACGTGCTTGAAGCGTATACGAATTTGTACCGGGTATGGCCTTCGGAGCGCTTGAAGGAAAGTCAAAAGGAGCTTATCGCGACGATGCTTGATCATATCGTGGACCCGCAGTCCGCGCATTTCAAGCTGTTCTTCGATGAACGGTGGAATTCCAAGTCGCACGAGATTTCTTACGGACATGATATCGAGGGCAGCTGGCTGCTCATGGAAGCAGCGGAGGTGCTGGGAGACGGGGAGCTGATCCGCCGTACGGAGGCAGTTGCGCTTGCCATGGCGCAAGCCGTCTACGAGGAAGGCGTGGATACCGACGGCGCGGTCGTTAACGAAGCGGGCCCGAAGGGCTGGACGGATACCGATAAAGTCTGGTGGCCGCAAGCGGAGGCGGTCGTGGGATTCCTGAATGCCTATCAGCTGTCGGGCAAGGATTATTTTCTGAATGCGGCTTACCGGACCTGGCGGTTTATCGATCGTTATCTGGTGGACAAGGCAAACGGAGAATGGTTCTGGAAGGTCAATCGGGCGGGTGAGCCCGACATGGCGGACATGAAGGTTGATGCTTGGAAATGCCCGTATCACAATGGCCGTATGGGCCTGGAAGTGCTGGAGAGACTCGAGAAGCTGAACGTACAAACCAAATAGGCGAAGGGATGAATAGACAATGAACGAGACCGTTTTTATGGAAAAACTACAACGTTTGCACACGGAGCACAAGGAGCTTCTTACACGGCCGAACACGCAAGTTCATGGCGGAAACGGCATATATGACCGTTATGCTTACCCGGTTATTACGGCAGCTCATGCGCCGGTTTATTGGAGGTATGATCTTAATCCGGAGACCAATCCCCATCTTATGGAGAGGATTGGCGTAAATGCCGCTTTTAATCCCGGAGCAATTGAATTGAACGGAAAGTTCTATCTGGTTGTGCGGGTCGAAGGTCATGACCGGAAATCATTCTTTGCGGTTGCGGAGAGCGTTAACGGCATTGACGGATTCCGTTTCTGGGATTATCCGATAGTCATGCCGGAGACGGATATTCCGGATGTGAACGTGTACGACATGCGGCTGACGAAGCATGAGGATGGATGGATCTACGGCGTATTCTGCACGGAACGGAAGGATCCCGAAGCGAAGCAGGGAGACACTTCCAGTGCCGTCGCAAGCGCGGGCATTGCGAGAACGAGGGATCTGAAGGCATGGGAACGGCTGGATGATCTCCGGACACCTTCTCCCCAACAGCGCAACGTTGTGCTCCATCCCGAATTCGTGAACGGCAAGTATGCATTCTACACGAGGCCGCAGGATGGGTTTATTGAAGCCGGATCCGGCGGCGGTATCGGTTGGGGCTTGTCAACTAGCATCGAGCATGCGACTATTGAGTTGGAAACGATAGTGGATGAGAAAAAATACCATACGATCAAGGAAGTGAAGAACGGACAAGGTGCGGCGCCAATCAAGACAGATATAGGGTGGCTGCATATTGCCCATGGCGTTCGGAATACGGCGGCAGGACTGCGTTATGTGATCTACGCGTTTATGACGGATTTGAATGATCCTAGCAAGGTGATTTATGCGCCCGGAGGCCACTTGATTGCGCCGGATGGGGATGAGCGGGTTGGCGATGTGTCGAATGTCGTCTTTACGAACGGGCTGATCGCTAGAGACAACGGAGAGGTGTACATCTATTATGCTTCCTCGGATACGCGCTGTCATGTCGCGGTTACGACCGTTGAGAAGCTCGTCGATTACGTTGTAAATACGCCTGCGGATCCGCTTCGTTCCTATGCCTGCGTGCAGCAGCGCAGCGAGCTGATCGCCAACAATCTGAAGCTTATGGAGCGTCCCGATTTCAGCTTTCTTAACGAATGAAGTCCCGAAGCAGTCGGGGCTAATAGAAAGGGATATGATCTATGCCGCTAATTGATATGCCGCTTGAACAGCTGTACAACTACAAAGGACGCAATCCTCGCCCGGAAGACTTCGACGCTTATTGGGAGCGTGCGCTGGATGAAATGCGTGCGGTCGATCCGCAAATCGAGCTTGTGCCGAGCAGCTTTCAGGTACCGTTTGCAGACTGCTTCGACCTGTATTTCACGGGTGTGCGCGGAGCGAGAATCCATGCCAAATACGTACGTCCGAAAAATGTCCCGGAGCCGCATCCCGCCATTATTCAATTTCATGGCTATACCGGGAATGCGGGAGACTGGTCCGATAAGCTGGCTTACGCGGCCCTCGGATATTCCGTGTTCTCGATGGATTGCCGCGGACAAGGCGGGCTGTCGGAGGATACGGGCGGAGTGAAGGGCACTACCCACAACGGGCATATAATCCGGGGTCTGAACGACCACCCCGATAATTTGCTGATGCGCCATATTTTCCTTGATACCGCGCAGCTTGCGGGGATTGCCATGGACCGGCCGGAGGTTGACCCTGACCGGGTAGGGGCAATAGGCGGATCGCAAGGCGGCGCGTTAACGATTGCCTGCGCTTCGCTGGAACCGCGTATTTCGAGACTTGCGCCCGTGTATCCGTTCCTGTGCGACTACAAACGCGTGTGGGAGATGGATTTGGCGAAGGACGCGTACGGTGAGCTAAGAACCTTCTTCCGGCATTTCGACCCGCGGCATGAGCGGGAAGAGGAAATTTTCGAGAAGCTTGGTTACATCGACCTGCAGCATTTAGCCAACCGGATCAAAGGGGAAGTGCTGATGACCGTAGGACTAGCGGATACGATTTGCCCTCCTTCCACGCAATTTGCGGCGTACAACAACATTACCGCGCCGAAGTCGGCCGATATTTATCCGGATTACGGTCACGAGCATATTCCGGAAGTGTCTGACCGGACGATTCAGTTCATGCTTGGTCTATAAAGGAGAAAGAGGAGGTTGCCCATTTCGGGACAACCTCCTCTTTCATTATGCCCGTGACCGGATTCGCTGCTCGGCCGTCTCGTTAAACTTAAGCAGCAGAGTGCCGAAGGTACGGATATCTTCCTCGCTCCAATCGTTAAGGAGATCCTTGAAAAATGCCTCTCTCGACTCGCGAACTTCCGCGAGCAAGGAAGGCGCATCCTCCGTCAGCTGCAGCAGGCTGATCCTCGCGTCATTCGGATCTGTCAACCTTGAGATTAGTCCTTTGGCTTCCAAGGCCGCAATCTGACGGCTTACCGTAGAGATATCCAGCTGGAAGGTGGTGGAAAGCGTTTTGATTCCGGTTGGTCCCGCTTTTTCCAGATGCTGAAGGATCAAGTAAGAGGAGCGGTCCATCTCCTTGCCCATAATATTGGAGAGCCGGGCAGCCTCGGCGCGGCGGATGAAGAGGGAGATTTGGCTTTCGATCAAGCTGAATGGCGACTTATCGTTCCTGTCCATAGGGTTGTTTCCCATTCCTGTCTTAGTTTCTTAATGTTAGCTTACCTTTCGTGTTTGCATAATGCAAGCAAGTCCATGGTAACTAATGTATGTCCTTGCGATAAGTATTTGCATTCCGGAAATAAACTTGTATAATACAATGGTTATTACTTGTATCATACAAACAAATAGTAGGAGTGCATGTCCAATGAAAGGGAACTTATTCTGGCTTAATCTGAAGCTGATGGCTAATCACAAAACGCTTCGGATCGGCTCGATTGTTTTGTTGTTTATTCCGCTGCTCTATACAGGCATGTTTCTGGCTGGCTATTGGGATCCGTACGGCCATATGGACAAGCTGCCCGTAGCGATAGTCAATGAGGACAAAGGGGCTGTATCGGAGGGCAAAGAGCTGCATCTTGGCCAAGATATCGTGGATAATATGAAAAGCGCCCATACGCTTGATTATCATTTTGTAGAGCGGTCAGAGGCGGAGAAAGGGCTCTATGACGGCGATTATTATTTGACGATCGTTATTCCGGACAACTTCTCGCAAAGCGTTACGACGCTGACGGAAGAGCATCCGCAGCCTGCCGATTTGGTCTATATGACGAATCCGGGCAACAACTATGTATCCGGTCAGATCGGAAGCAACGTGCTGAAGGAGCTAACGAATAAGGTCAGCCAAAATATCGTAAAGAGCTATACGCAAACCGTTTACGGGAAAATGCAGCAAATGGCTGACGGCTTCTCGGCTGCGAGCAGCGGCGCGGAGCAACTGGCGCAAGGAACGGAATCCGCGCAGGATGGCGTAAGCAAGCTGAATAACGCGATAGCGTCGCTGGCCAGCGGTGCAGGAAAGCTGAGCGACAGCATGAAGCCGCTCGGGCAAGGAATTCAGCAATTAGCTAGCGGAGCTGCCGGCCTATCTAACGGGACAGCTTCTTTGAACGATAATCTTTCCAGGCTAAAGTCGGCAGGACAACAGCTTGCTGACGGGGCAAATGCGCTGCGGAAAAATACGGCAGCATGGAATGAAGCGGCAGACTCCGCAATGAAGGCTGCTTCAGGAGTGGACAACTCGGCCGAAAGCCTTCAATCACGGATCAAGGCTTATGTCGAGCAGCATCCCGAGCTGAAGGATGACACTGCCTTCGCGGCGATTGTAAGCGGCAGCGAGAAGCTTGCTCAGGATGCTGACGAAGCCAGCAAGTCGGTTGAAGGGTTAAAGCAGCCGGCGGAAGCTGCCCGGCAATCCGGCGTTAAGCTGGCTGCAGGACAGTCGGCATTGGCGGACGGACTTGCGCAAGCGTACGAGGGCAGTGGCAAGCTTGCAGCCGGCAGCGCCCAGCTGAAGGACGGGCTGAACATCTCCAGCACTGGCATCGGCAAACTGCAGAGCGGCATTCATCAGCTTGCCGGAGGCGCGCAGCAGCTGAACAACGGTTCGCAAGAGCTGCTTGGCGGGGTGATCCGCCTCGTGGACGGCTCGCAGCAGCTGACGGACAAGCTGTCGGATGCCGCACAGTCAACAGCGGGTATAAAAGCAAGCGATGCGGAGCTTAATATGTACGCCCAGCCGGTACAGCTCGAACAAAAAGAGCTGAATACGGTCAAGACGTACGCAACGGGCTCAGCCCCTTATTTTCTGGCGTTAGGCCTTCTGGTTGGTTCTTTGATGGCCTCTAACATTATTCATTTCCAAGAGGGGCAGGTCCGTTCCGCATGGCAAAAGTTCTGGGGCAGAATCGGCGTCTTTTATCTGGTAGCCCTGCTGCAGACCATCGTGCTTGACCTTATCGTGCTGTACGCGATTGGACTGGACGTGCAAAGCGTGCCGAAGTTCTTCCTTTTCACTCTCGTCACGGCCTGCATGTTCACGACCCTCATTCTGATGCTTGTCGCGATCTTCGGTACGCTGGGCAAGCTGGTTGGCATTGCGCTTGTCGTTACCCAGCTGGCGAGCAGCGGCGGCACGTTCCCGATGGAGCTTGCGCCGCAATGGATTCAATCCGTTGGGCAATGCCTGCCGATGACGTATGTGCTTCGCGGCATGAAGAGCGTCATCTCCACAAGCAACTGGGATATGTATTGGAGCAATACGGGCATTCTGGTTACCTTTCTTGCGGGGTTTGCGGTTATTATGCTTGCGGCGTATCTTCTTCGTTCTGCCAAAGAAGCACCTGTTGCGCCGGCAGCCGCACACTAGAAAAACTTGCGCGCTTGCCCGTTTCCGGGTAGTCTCAATATAAAAGAGAAGAAATCGGGCAGGAGGTTTGCAAGAGAATGAAAGCATTGCAGGATAAGATTCGCAACGAAGGCATTGTGTTAAGCGAGACCGTACTGAAGGTGGATTCCTTTCTTAATCATCAGGTAGATCCGCAATTGATGTTTGAGATCGGACAGTTTTTCGCCGCGGCGTATGAAGGAGAAGGCATTACCAAGGTGTTGACGCTGGAATCGTCGGGGATTGCTCCCGCGGTTATGACGGCACTGGCACTCCAGGTGCCCCTTGTTTTCGCGCGCAAGCAAAAGTCGCTTACGCTTCGCGACGATCTCTACGTCGAGGAGGTATACTCCTTCACGAAGCAGGTGAAGAGCGAGGTGGCGATCTCCCGCAAGTTTTTGTCGCCGGGGGAGCGGGTGCTTATTATTGACGACTTCCTTGCTTACGGGGAAGCGGCCTTCGGGATGGCGAGAATCGTGGAAGCGGCCGGCGCAAGCGTAGCGGGGATCGGCATTGTAATAGAGAAGTCCTTCCAAAGCGGAGCGGACAAGCTGAAGGAAGCGGGCTATCGGGTAGATTCGCTGGCACGCATCGCTGTCTTGTCTCCGGGCGGCATTCAATTCGCAGCGGAATAAAGCAAAAGCGGAAGCTCTGTTCGGAGAGCTTCCGCTTTTTTTTAATCGTTACATCGCCTGCAAGCCGGCCTGATTGAGCAGATTCCAAGGCTTGTTGTAATGAGGCTGGAAGAAGAAGTCGACGAAGGTGAGCTCATTCATCGTCATGCCGTTCTGGATGCAGACCGACATGGTATTGATCGCTTGCGTCAGATCATCCTTCGACATCACCTGGGCGCCTACAATCCGGCCGGTATCCGCTTCGTAGACGACCTTGAGCAGAACCTTTTCATAGGTCGGCATAAATTCCGGCCGGTCATTGTCTTCCAAGGTGACGGTTTTTATATCCATCCCGGCGTCGAGGGCAGCCAGCTCGGTCATGCCGGTCGAAGCGATGTTTTGCTCATAGATCTTAATGCCCGAAGTGCCTTGCGTACCCATGTATCGGACCGTTGGAGCGACAAGGTTGCGGGCAACGAGCGTTCCCATCCGGACGGCGTTGGTTGCGAGAGGGATGTACGCATGCTTGTGGGTCGGGTTATAAAAGACGGCGCAGCTGTCGCCCGCAGCCATGACATCCGGGTTGCTGGTGCGCATATACTCATCCACGATAATGGCTCCGTTGGGCAGCATGTCGATCTGGCCTTTGAGCAGATCCGTATTCGGGCGGAAGCCGATGCAGAGGACGACGAGGTCCGTGTCGTATTCGCCGGCAGTAGTTACGACGGTGTTTACCTTGCCGGCTTCGCCGCGGAAGCCGGTTACGGTCTGTGCGAGCTTAAGCTCGATACCGCGGTTGCCAAGCTCTTGTTCAATCGCGTCGGTAAACTCGCGGTCCAAATATTTGTATAAGATCCGGTCCATATTGTCGATAAGCGTCACTTGCTTGCCAAGCTGCTCGAAAGCTTCAACAAGCTCGATTCCGATGTATCCGGCGCCAATAACGGTAATCCGGTTGGCGTGCTTCGCTTTTTCGATGATCGCTTGGGCGTGATTGTAGTTTTTGCACAAGACGATATTTTCAAGCTCCATCCCTTTCAGCTTAGGAATAATCGGCCACGAACCGGTTGTTACGACCAGCTTGTCGTAGCTTTCCAGCTTCTCCTCATTGGTTTCGAGATTGCGAGCCAGAATTGTCTTGGCTTCCGTGTGGACTTCCAGCACGTCATGGCGCAGCTTCATCTGAACACCCATGTCCGTCAGCTGCTGAGGCGAAGCGTAGAACAGCTTCTTCACATCCTGCACAACGCCGCCGACATGAAGGGCAATGCCGCACGAGAGGAACGATACATTGTCATTGCGCTCGTAAACCGTAATTTGCGCCTGGGGATAAAGCTTAGCCATCTGCGTAACAGCGGCGGTACCTGCATGCGTGCATCCAATAACAGCGATCTTCATATAAAATTCCTCCTCAAATTTTCCTGTGAAAATATTCACATACTTCTGCGCAAGTAAAGGAAGCGGATCTTGACGGGGGAGCATGTTGCTTGTTCATTGCATCGCCGGCTTCCTTCCGGGCTCAGTGAAGATGGTGACGAGAGCTTGCGGTTTGATAAACGGGGATGCCGCTTCATCTTGTGTGAATTAATTCACAATATCTTGTTGCTCTTATCATATGCCACTTTTATCAAATTGACAAGGAGTTGTGATTAATTTCACATATTGATCACAAATGCTCAGCCCTTCTAATTAGAGAGGCATTAGAGTATACTCGATGTTATATTTCTAACGTATTTTAGCTGCTTGCAAGGGGATGACCAGATGTCCGGCTATTTGCCGATTGCTTTTACGACAAAAATGAAATCACTGCTTGGAGAAGAGTATGACCGGTTTATGTCTTCCTACGAGGATCCTCGTGTGTACGGTATCCGGATCAACCGTTTGAAGCTGGGTACCGAAAAGTGGAAGTCGATCTCGCCGATGGGAGAAGCCGTTCGCCCGATCCCGTGGGCGCCGGAAGGCTTTTATTACGAAGAAGGAGCAAGACCAGGCAAGCATCCGCATTATCATGCCGGTCTTTACTATATTCAAGAGCCAAGCGCGATGGCTCCGGTTGAGCTGCTTGATGTCCATCCCGGACATCGCGTGCTTGATCTATGCGCGGCGCCGGGCGGCAAGTCGACTCAGATTGCGGCCAAGCTGCAAGGCGCCGGCGTGCTGGTAAGCAACGACAACGCCAGGGAACGGACGAAGGCGCTTGCCAAAAACATCGAGCTGGCCGGCGTCCGCAACGCCGTTGTACTGAACGAGGAGCCGTCGGCTCTAGCGCCGGTCTTCCGGGAATGGTTCGACCGCATACTGGTCGACGCGCCATGCTCGGGAGAAGGCATGTTCCGCAAGGATGAGTCGATGATCGCGGAATGGGAGAAGCATTCCATCGAACGCTGCTCGGCGATGCAGAGGCCTATTTTGCGCGATGCGGCAGCAATGCTGGCTCCGGGAGGCGTTCTGGTCTATTCAACCTGCACGTTCTCTCCGGAGGAAAACGAAGCTCAAATCGCGGAGCTGCTTGCGGAATATCCGGATTTCGAGGTTAAGCCGGTTCAGCATCAATTCGGCTGGAAGCCGGGGCATCCGGAATGGGCTGGAGAAGCGGGCGAAGGTCTTGCGGCCGAGCAATCGGCGTCGCTGGCGGGAACGGTCCGGCTGTGGCCTCACCATATCGAAGGCGAGGGTCATTACGCGGCGGTGCTGACCCGCAAAGTCACGGCTCCCGCGGAAGGAATGCCTTACAATGAGCCCCTTATCCAGACGGTCGAAGACAACGTAAAGAGAAAAAAAGTAAAGGGCAATGCCGGCGCTGCCTTGCGGGCAGCGGAGAAGAAGGGCGGCCGCGGAGCAAAAGACGGCGGCGAGCTTCAGAGGGCTGGCGGTTCGGTACGGCATTCAGGCAAAGGGCAGCCGGAGGTTGTTGATGCAGCCGCGTCATGGCATTCTTTTGCGGATCAGGAGCTGTCGGGTGGTTTTGCCGGTACGGGGTCTATTCAGAGCTTTGGCTCTCGTATCTATCTTCAGCCGGAAGGAATGCCTTCATTAGACGGTTTGCATGTCGTGCGCGCCGGCTGGTACGTCGGAGAAGCGGGCCGTAACCGATTCGAGCCTTCGCAAGCGCTTGCCATGGGGCTCCGGCATTCGGAAGCCGTACGATCGCTCGATTTTGCGTCGGATAGTCCCGAAATTATCCGGTATTTGAAAGGCGAGACGCTTTTTGTAGAAGCCCATAACATAAAGATTGAAGGAAATCCCGCACAGCCGCTTAAAGGATACGTGCTTGTATGCACGGACGGATATCCGGTCGGGTGGGGAAAATATACGGGAGACGGCATGCTGAAGAACGAGCTGCCGGCTGGCTGGAGGTGGATGTAAGATGGGTAAAAAGATGCGGATAGACAAGCTTCTGTCCCATACCGGATACGGAACCCGCAGCGAGATCAAGAAGCTGGTGAAGCAGGGAAAAGTTACGGTAGCCGGAAAAGTCGTCAAAGACAGCGGGCAACTCGTTGATCCGGAGCTCGATGAGGTTGCGTTCGACGGGGAACGGGTAATGTACCGCGAGGTTATTTACTTGATGATGAACAAGCCTCCCGGCGTCATCTCCGCTACGGAAGACCGCCGCGAACGGACCGTTATCGATTTGCTTGAGCCGGAGGATCAATTAATGGATCCGTTCCCGGTCGGAAGATTGGACAAGGATACGGTTGGACTCCTGCTGCTTACGAATGACGGACAGCTGGCGCATGAGCTTCTGTCGCCGCGCAAGCATGTTCCCAAAACCTATGAAGCGGTTGTGCAGGGCGATGTCGGCGAAGAGGATCAGACGCAATTCAAGGCCGGCGTTACGCTGGATGACGGATACGTCACGATGCCTTCGGATTTAAAGATATTGAAAAAGGACGGCGGCGAGGGTGGCGTAACTTCGGTCATATCGCTTACGATAATGGAAGGGAAGTTCCATCAGGTGAAGCGGATGTTCGAAGCGGTAGGCAAAAAGGTTGTATACCTGAAAAGGGTATCGATGGGACCGCTTGAGCTGGATGCCGACCTGGAGGAAGGGACTTACCGCGAATTAACCGATGAGGAAATCGCGCTTCTGCGCGCTCACAGGGCTGCGGATTAAAAAAAGAGACCAGGATGGAGAGAATCGTATGGCATTACAGTATGATTTGATTGCGCTAGATGTAGATGGTACCTTATTGACGGATGATCATCAACTGACAAGCAAGACTCGTGAAGCCGTGCGGGAAGCGGCAGACCGGGGAGCAAGCATTGTATTATGCACGGGCCGGGCGCCTTTCAGCGTCTTTCCGGTACTGGAGGAGTTAGAGCTGACCGGTACGATTATTACGCATAACGGCGGAGCGACGATTGACTCGGATACGAGGAAAATCATCCACCAATACGAGATCGCCCCGCAGCAGCTGGAGCCATTCGTGGAGTATTGCCGGAAAAATCAAGTCCATTACGACGTAAACACGGCTTTTGAAATGATGGTTGAATCGTTAACGCCAGAGGTATCCGATATGTACAGCAAGTTCCATGCGTCGCCTTCCGTTCTGGGACAAGGAGCCAGCCTGCCGCAGGGGCTTGTCAAGTTTACCGTATTCGGCAGCAAAGAGGTGATGGACCGGGTGCAGGAGGAATGGGAGAAATGGCCGTCGTCCCTGCAGACGATCCGAAGCGGCGATTTCTTTATCGACGTGCATCATCCGGAAGCAAGCAAGGGCAGAGCATTGCGGCAATTTGCTCTCAGCCATGGCATTGACCGGAGCCGGATTCTTGCGATCGGCAATTATTATAACGACATTTCCATGCTGGAGTTTGCCGGCTGCGGAATCGCGATGGGCAACTCTCCTGACGGGGTAAAGGAAGCGGCGGATGTCGTGGGACGTTCCAACGCCGAGGATGGCGTTGCGTACGCCCTACGGGAGTTCGCCTGGAGCTGAGCGGATAGAGAATGAACAATAAGAAGGGGCAGCCCCCTTGGTCATGTCGACCTCGGGAGCTGCCCCTTCTTTCATTGGGTTTAGTACCAAGTCCTTAGTGCCAAACTCCTCTAATGATGATTACCAGAAGAATGAAAAGGACAAGGATGAAACCTACCGTATTGACGCCGCCTCCATATACGCCAGACATGCTAATTCCTCCTTGTGATTATATTCCGCTGGAAGGCTGCTGTCACTCGAGTACATTCGCCCTCTGTTCGGTATACAGTATAGTATTGTGGGAGGCCTTCTTCGGAATGGACTCCTGTCACGATACATCGGGATTTGGGTAGTTACCCAGAAGGAAAAAGCTTGCTGGCAGCGGGTTTCGGCATCATCCCCGGCATTTGCCGCGGTATTAATTGAAACGCCGAAGCCCTTTCGGCAGATGGTTCTTAAGCTGTCCGCCGCTTGCTTTAGCCCAGCCAAGCGGAAGCCCGTCTACGGCAACAAGGCCCCAGCCGCTCTCTTCGCCCTCAGCGGGCAGCGTCTCTCCGCGAAGGTAAGCGGCAATCTCCGCCGCATCAGGAGGATAGCTCCGTACCCACGCTGCGTCCTCCGCTTGTATCGCGAGAGCAAGCGCATGCGCCGGCTCCAGCCGGTTCTTGCGGATATCGCCGAGATGAAGGCCGGGCCGCGCGACCTTAAGACCGTCAAGATCGGCGGCGCCAAAGCTGCCGTTTGTTTGATGGGGCAGCCAATAGAGGGCGTCGCCGAAGCGAAGCGGCTCGCCCGTACCAAGCTCGAAGCCGGGCAATGCCTGCTCGGCAAAGCTGTGGAACAAGGCCATCTCGGCCGTCAGCGGCTTGGGCCGTCCTGCCGCGCGTTTGTCGCGCCGTTTGTCTCTGCCTTTTGCCGGTTCATCCGCCGACTCAGGCTGCTCGCCTTCGGACGTGTTCCGCAGGCGGGCGACAAAATGTCCTTCGCCGCGAACCTGCTGCGGCCATAAACGCTCGATTTGTTCAACCTGGAAGGAAGGGTGGAGGGCAACGAATTGTTCGATCGTATCCTCGTTCTCGGCACGGTTAAACGTACAGGTCGAGTAGACGAGTACGCCGCCGGGCTTAAGCATGACCGCGGCATGCTCCAGAATTTCGGACGAGCGTTCGGCGCAATAGGCGACATGAGCCTCCGACCATTCGGCTACCGCATCTTCATCCTTGCGGAACATGCCTTCACCCGAGCAAGGAGAATCCAGCATGATGCGGTCGAAAAAGGCGGGAAACCGTCTCGACAGCTCATGCGGCGCGGCATTCGTAACAACAGCGTTGCGGATGCCGAGACGTTCAACGTTTTCGCTTAAAATTTTTGCTCGGGCAGGGTGGATCTCATTGGCGATCAGCAGGCCTTCGCCATTCATGCTGCCGGCGATTTGCGTCGTTTTGCCGCCCGGAGCGGCCGCGAAATCAAGAACCGTCTCGCCGGGTCGGGCATCCAGCAGCTCGGCCGCCGACATGGCGGACGGCTCCTGGATATAATAAAGACCGGCTGTATGATAAGGGTGCTTGCCGGGTCTTGAAGCTTCGTCATAATAGTAACCGGTTTTGCACCAAGGTACGGGCTCCAAATGAAACGGCTGCTTAAGAGCAGCCGCTTGGTCCCCGATTGGTTGTCGACATTTCAAAGGATTAAACCGAAGCCCGTAAACACGGGCATCATTGTAGCTGTCAAGAAACCGCTCGGCTTCTTCCCTTCCGAGAAGAGCCTGCATTTGCCGGACATAAGCCTCCGGCAGCTGCACGTTCTTCAATGTACTGCAACTCCTTTATGCTTATCTGTTGCGTCCGCGGCGTCCGCCGGGAGCAGAACCGCGGGAACCGCCGCCGTTATTGCCTCCGCGCGAATCTCTGCCGCCGCGTGGAGCGCTGCCGCCCGGGCCGCGTGAATCTTTGCCGCTGCTTGGACGGCCTTCCCATCTGCCGCCGCCGGCTGCCGCGCCGCGCGTATTACCGCGTGCTGCGTCGTCTTGGCTCCGTTCGCCTCTGCCGCTGCCGGTTGCTGCGCCGCGCGTATTGCCGCGAGCAGAACCGCCTTGAGTCCGTTCGCCTCTGCCGCCACGGTTAGCGCCTCGAGTGTCTCTGCCACCGCGTCCGGATTCGCGTTCGCCGCCTCTGCCGCCGCGTTCGGGAGCAGCAGCTTCCCACGGATTGCCCTCGGTGCCGCTGACGGCGGCTCGTTCCGGCTTGCCGCGTCCGCCTGCTTGCGAGCGGCCTGCACCCGCGCCGCGCTCATTGCGCTCGCCTCTGCCGCCGCGTCCGCCTTGCGCCGGTTTGAAGTCGCGATTGCCGCGACCGCGGCCGCCGCGATCCGGTTTTTTGTCATAGCTCTTGCCTTCGCTGCCGGAACGGGGAGCGCTAGTCTTCACGATTGTGCCGTCCGGTTCAACCGTACGGCGCTCAAGTACAGCATTGATGCTGCGCTCGATATGGGCAACCGCTCCGCGGTCGTAAGGCGATGCGATGGTAATTGCAACGCCGCGTTGTCCGGCACGGCCTGTCCGGCCGATCCGGTGGATGTAAATCTCGGAGTCGGTTGGCACATCGTAGTTGAACACATGGGTAACGCCCTCAACGTCAAGGCCGCGTGCCGCCACGTCCGTTGCGACCAGAATTTGAAGCTTCGCATCGCGGAAGCGTTTCATGACCTGCTCGCGTTTGGCTTGCGTAAGATCGCCATGCAGCTCGTCCGATTCGAAGCCGTGGTCTTGAAGATCCTTGTTTAGTTTTTTTGCGCGAACCTTCGTCCGGCAGAAAATAACGGCCAGGTAAGGGCGTTGCGTTTCGATCATGGAAATCAGCGCTTTCTGGCGTCCGCGGTCAGTCGTCTCAATAACCAGCTGTTTGATATTGTCCAACGTGACATTCGCGCTTTGAATTTTAATATCGACCGGAGTCTTCATGTAATTCTCGGCAAGACGTTTGATCTGATCCGGCATGGTAGCCGAGAAGAGCATCGTTTGACGGGCGCGAGGCGTCTGTTCTACGATATTTTGCACTTCGGGCAGGAAGCCCATGTGAAGCATTTGATCCGCTTCGTCGAGTACAAGCATCTTCAGCTTGCCGAGGTTGATCGTCTCGCGTCTCATGTGGTCGATCAAGCGGCCGGGCGTAGCCACAACAATGTGAGGCGAATTGTTAAGCTTGCGAATTTGCGCGTCTACGTCTTGTCCACCGTATGCGGCAAGGACTTTGGCGCCAACCGCCGCGGCAAGCTTTTTCAGCTCGCTTGTAATCTGGATAGCCAGCTCGCGCGTCGGAGTCAGAATCAGCGCTTGAACCTGCTCCTTCTCGACGTCGATGCGCTGCAGAATCGGCAAGGTGAAGGCGATCGTTTTACCCGTCCCCGTTTGGGCCTGAGCGATGACGTCTTGTCCGGACAGCAGGACGGGGATTGCTTTCTTTTGCACGGGAGTTGGACTCGTAATCCCATTGGATTGCAGGACATCGGTCAGTTCCGGGATAATACCCATGGAAATAAATTCAGTTGACATTTTGTATATGTTCCTCATTTCATCGAACTCGTTTATCGTTTAGTATACCAGTTGTGCCTTGGAAGTGCATCTTTCATCTACATATGCTATGCTGGGCGTCATAAGCTATTAAGCATACATGCAAACAAAGGAATGATCAACAATGAATAGCGGTACAGAGCGCGCTTCGGTGAAGCCGGGGCTTGAGGTGGATATTGTCCTGAAGCAGGATCAGCGGACGGGGAAGCTGACGCGCGGCATCGTAAAGGATCTGCTTACGAATTCGCCGACGCATCCGCATGGCATCAAGGTGCGTCTCACTGACGGCCAAGTCGGAAGAGTAAAACGCATTTATTCGTGATAAAGGAGCTTAGAGCGCGATGGCATTCGGGATTTCCAGGTCTGAAGTGACGGCATGGAAGGAAGCGGTCGCCCGCGGGGAGATTGCCTACCTGACGCATTATTGGGTGGATCCGCGTTTTCCGGGCATGAAGACCGTAACCAAGGTAGGCTGCTCCGATCTGGACAAGCTTGCGTTATGGTGCAGGGATAACGGTCTCAACCCGAGATATATTCATAGACGGGATAAATACCCGCATTTTGACCTGTTGGGGCCTAAGCAAAAAGAAATTCTTTTGCGGGAAAATCTACATGCGCAGCTGGAACGGTTTCATCTTCTATGAAAAGGAGGACGTTGGACATGCAGACGAACACGCTGCATCAGATGATAGAAGAGTTAAGTCTGAACGCATGGCCGTCTCTTCAGACGGTCGTTTACGACGGCTGGCTCCTCCGGTTCGCGGACGGTTATACGAAGCGTTCGAATTGCGTGATGCCGCTGTACGAGAGCCATGGCCAAGTGATGGAAAAAATCGTTCACTGCGAGAAGCTGTACGCGGAGCGCGGTTTGGACGCGGTATTTAAAATCACGCCCTTTGCAAGACCTAGTCAGCTGGATACCCTATTGGAGGAGCGGGGCTACCGGGTGGTGGATCCCGTTTACGTGAAGACGGCGGCGCTGGAGGATCTTCCGGATCCGGAAGTCTTCGCATGCCGGATCGACGAACGGCTTAGCGAACACTGGCTGGATGAATTTATGCAGATGATGCCGCTCTCGGACAAGCAGCGGGAAACGGCGGTTAAGATGCTGACCGGCATGCCGCTCCGCCAATGCTTTGTCACATTGTATGCGGATGGGGTTCCGGCGGCATGCGGAATCGGCGTAATCGAGCATGGCTATATCGGCTTGTACGATATTGTCACCTCCGAGAGGTTCCGTAATCGAGGACTTGGCTATCAGCTGCTGCTGCACATTTTTCGTTGGGGGAAGCGGAACGGGGCGGATAAAGCCTATTTATTGGTCGTTCAGGCGAACCAACCCGCAAACCGGCTGTATGACAAATTCGGTTTCGAGACGCAATACGAATATTGGTACCGGGTTAAATCTTTGAAGCAGGATGAGTGAACGTTTAGATGGTCTTAGGGTTAGCATTCATACAAGGCTTTTTATTTTCTTTATCTCTATGTTTGGATTTGGGCATGGTGAACGTTGCCATTATTAAAACCGGGGTCGAGCGCGGCTTTAAGCCTTCCTTTATGATAGGTTTCGGTTCATGCTTTGGAGACTTGACCTATCTGGCGCTTGCGCTGATCGGGTTCAGCTTTATACTCGAGATTACCGTCGTTCGTTGGATTTTATGGATTGCGGGAACGGCGGTTTTGCTTCTGCTCGCTTATAAAATGGCGAAAGAATCGCTCCATCCGAGAATGATCGATTGGAAGGCGAGGGAATCGGAAGCAGGGCAGCAGCCCAAGCGGAGGCTCGCGGATTTTCTGTTTGGACTCGGAGCGGCCTTGTCGTCGCCTACGGTTATGCTGTGGTTTGTCGCTTCGGCGGGGCCGATTGTAGCCGAGGTTCACGGCGACAGCCGTTATGCGATTGCGGTATTTATCGCGGGCTTCTTTACCGCCGGCTTATTGTGGTCGCTTGGCATGGCCTACCTCAGCGGGCGGGCAGGCAAAGCGCTAGGCGCGAAGTTCGTGAGGATCATTTCGATTTTCTCGGCTCTGCTTTTTGTTTATTTCGCAATCCGCGTATTCTGGTCGGGGCTGCAGTTTGTGTTAGGCGAGTAGGTTATTTATTGTGCGAAAGAGGGATATCGTGTCCGTTGTGAATTTGTTGGCTTCCCGGCTTGGCCGTAATGACGAGGAACCTAATATTGAACTTGCGCAAAGGCTGGCAAGCGAAGAAAATCTTGCCGGCATACAAGATATCATCGAGAATTTGTCCGGTAAGGATAAAAAGGTTCGGCATGATTGCATCAAGGTTGCCTATGAGATTGGCGAGCTTCGGCCGGACCTGATAAGCCCATTCGCTGCACGATTTATCGAGCTGCTGGACAGTTCGGATAATCGGCTGGTATGGGGCGGGATGACGGCATTGTCCACCATTGCGGATGCGGCATCGGAAGCGATTATGGAGCATTACGGCCAAATCGCTAAAGCCATGTACGAAGGTTCTGTCATAACCGTGGACAAGGCTGTTCTTACGCTTTCGAAATTAGCGGCAGCAAACGAGGACAACAACAAGGCAATCTTTCCGATCCTGCTCCGCCATCTTGAAAGCTGCAGGCCTAAGGAAGTTTCGCAGCATTCGGAAAGCGCGCTTCTTGCCGTGACGGATCTAAATAAGGAGGCTTTCCTGAAGGTACTGCGTGCAAGAGAGCAGCAACTCACGGAAGCTCAGTTAAGGAGAGTCAAAAAGATCTATAGGACGTTAGACAAATAGCACAAAATTAAAACTCGGATGGGCTTATCAAGGACAAGCACATCCGAGTTTTAGTTTTAAACCTATTTACAGCATGAGCGACAACAGCTGCTCTTTCGTAATCGGACCGAAGTAGAAGTTCACGTCGATCTCATCCAGCAGCTTGCCGAGCGATTCCGCGTCGTAACGCGTGCCGATCAGCTTCGAAGTCACTTCGCTTGTCTCGCCTCTGCCGAAGAAGTCGCCAAATACGGCGGCATCCACGATTTTGCCCTCTTCCACCTGCAGGCGTATGTCGTAGGTGCCCGCGCCTTCAATGCGCTTTGTCTGACGGACGTTAAAGGCAGGGGAGCGGCCGTAATTCCAGTCCCAGCTGCGGTAACGCTCGTCAGCCAGCTTCCGGACATTCGCCCAATCCGCTTCAGTCAGCTCGTAAACCGGAATTTCCGGCTCGCCTTCGAATATCGACTCCAGCAAATACTGTCTCAATTCCTGAATGGTCATTGGTTCCTTCAGAAATTCCGAGATGTTGGCAACGCGGCTCCGGATGGATTTGGTTGCTTTCGAGACGTATTTCTCCGCATTAACCTTGAGCGCTGAAACGACGTTCTCAATCTCCGAATCAAATAAAAGAGTGCCGTGGCTGAACATTTTCCCTTTGGTAGCAAATTGGGCGTTGCCGGAAATTTTGCGTTCGCCGACCTGAAGATCGTTGCGGCCCGACAGCTCCGCGTCTACGCCAAGCTTGCGCAATGCGCGGACAACGGGCTCCGTGAACTTCTTGAAGTTGTGGAACGACTTGCCGTCATCTTTCATGATGAAGCTGAAGCTGAGGTTCCCGAGATCATGATAAACCGCGCCGCCTCCCGACAGCCTGCGCACAACATGGATGCCGTTCTCATTGACGTATTCGGCGTTAATTTCCTCAACCGTATTTTGATTCTTGCCGATAATGATAGACGGCTCGTTAATGTAGAACAGCAAATATTCGTCTTCCGGCAGCGAACGTAAAATATATTCCTCGAGCGCCAGATTTAGCGTCGGGTCCGTGATATTGTGATTGTCGATAAAGCGCATGCGTAATTCTCCTCTTCCTATTCCGTCCTGCTCCCATTATAACCCTCACGGAAAGATTTTTCATGCGGGAGCGGACAAAATGTTGGGGCGTCCTATCTTACACGCTGCGTGCTTTGCCGCCTTCCCCGATCCAGGTTTTCTTCCAGTCCAGCTGGGCAATCGCAAGCATAATGACGCTTAACAGCGCTATGCCGCACAAAATGAGGAAGCCAGGCGTGTAGGAGCCCGTGGACTGATACAGGTTGCCCAGAATAAGCGGCAGCGCATATCCGCCAAGTCCGCCGGCTGCGCCAACGATCCCGGTTACCAGTCCAATCTCGTCGCCGAACCGCTGCGGTACGAGCTGGAACACGGAGCCGTTCCCGGCGCCAAGACACATCATGCCTACGAATAACAGGCCAATCACGAGATAGAGAGGCGGAAGACTCGAAATCGTTGCGAGCATAACAGCCGCTCCCGTATACAAAATCATCAGAACCTTAATGCCGCCAAGCTTATCGGACAAGTAGCCGCCAATCGGACGGAAGAAGCTGCCCGCGATGACGCATAGCGTAGTAAAATCGGCTGCTTTGACGGCAGACAAGCCGTATTGGGTGTTAAAGAAGATCGTCAGGTAGTTGGAAAGGCCAACAAAGCCGCCAAACGTAACGCCGTACATGATGCAGAAGAGCCAGGTATCGCGCTGCTTTAATATTTTTGCGTATTGGGACAGCTTTTTGGGAGCGGGCTGGTTCGGGCTGTCTTTCGCGAAGATCGTAAAGACGATGAAGGCGATTGCGATTGGAATAAGCGCAAGGCCAAAAACCACTTCCCAACTTCCGAAATGCTGGGCGATCCGGTTGGCGAACAAGGTGGAGAAGACCGTTCCACTGTTGCCCGCGCCGGCGATTCCCATGGCGAGACCTTGATATTGAGGCGGATACCAGCGGCTTGCAAGCGGAAGCGCAGCGGCAAACGATGCGCCTGCGACACCAAGCATGAGAGCAACGATATGCAGATCCGACAGGGAATCAACAAATTTCCAGCCCCATACAAGAGGGATCATCGTAAGCAGCATACCGAGCTGTCCGGTTCTCTTTGGTCCGATATAGTCGGTAAGGAAGCCGAACACCAGGCGGAGAATGGAGCCGCCAAGCACCGGCAGGGCAACGAGGTTGGCTTTTTGAACCGGCGTCATATCATAATCTCCGATAATAACGACGCTAAGCGGTCCAATCAGTACCCAGATCATAAAGCTGATATCGAAATACATAAAGGCACTAAATAATGAAGGCTTATGACCGCTTTTCCAGAACGACGTAGGGTTACTCATAACCAATTCCCTCCAATGGATATATTTCTGATTTTCTGTTGCAGACTCGCGTTCCCGGGGCGAGAGTCTGATTTTCGTTTCATTTCAACATTAAAAAAAGGCCGCAAACTGCCCTTGCGGACAGAAGCGGCCTCTTTGCCGAAGGCGGTACAGCATTGTACCCACCGGATCGTACGGTCACATCATTGTGAACCCAATTCGAATTATAGGTGAATTGTCAAATGCATGTCAATAAACATAACACCGAATTTTTAAATATTCCTAAAACAAAGCAGTATTTGATGTTTTTGTGTAACTTATATTGACATGTAAATAAACTTCCATTATGCTCAAATCAAATGATCAGCACAACGATGTGCTGTCGACCTTGGCAACGGAGCCCGCTTCCTTATTTACATAGGGAACGGGCTTTTTATGTTCATTTTGTGCGGTGGGGAGGGAATTTCTAATGACTACCTTGCAGAAGCAGCAGCTTATTGTATCCGTAGAAGAAGCGCTTCGTCATTTGTGCGGGGGAGCGTCCCCCGTTCTAACCGAAAAGCTGCCCTTGGAGGATTGCGTGGGCAGAGTGCTGGCGGAAGATTTCTTTACGCCGTTTCCAATGCCGCCGTTCCGCCGGGCTGCTATGGACGGGTATGCGGTACGCTCTCACACCTTGCTTGAAGCCGGTCCGGGCAGTGAGGTCATGCTTAAAGTGATTGCGGAGGTTAAGGCGGGCACATCCAAGGAATGGGCTCAGGAGTGTACCGTAGACCGGCCGGTTAATGATAGGGATGCCGTGCGGATTTTTACGGGTGCGCCCGTGCCGCATCGTTACGATACCGTTGTCATGCAGGAAGTGGTTACCCCCATTTACGGAGAAGACGGGAAGCCCCTGTGGATCGGAATAGACCGTCCGCATCCGGCAGGCCGACATATCGCGGAAGCCGGAGAGGATCTTGCGCCAGGCAAGCTGATTCTCGTGAAAGGAACCGTGATCGGGGCAAAAGAAATGGCGGTGCTGGCCTCTTACGGGCAGGCTGAAGCGGTTGTGCGCGTGAGGCCCAGGATCGTTGTTCTGCCGGTTGGCGATGAGCTTCAGGAACCGGGTACGGCGCTTTCCGCAAACCGGATTTATGACGCTAACGGACTTGTAGTTTACGCTTTCCTGAAGCAGCTTGGCGCTCAAGTCACCCGCCGGAAGCCGGTTCCGGATCATCCCGCCATTCTGGCTAATGAAATCAGGCTTGCCGCGGAGCAGGCCGATATAGTAATAACGACAGGCGGGATATCGGTCGGTGACCATGATTACGTTGAGCGGTCCGCTGCCAGCGCCGGCTTTGTGCCGATGTTTACGAAGGTGCTGATGAGACCGGGGACCCCAACCTCCGCTTTTAAAAAAGAGGGCTGTCTACTGTTTGGTTTGTCGGGTAATCCGTCCGCTTGTTATTCCGGTCTTGAGCTGCTGGTGAAGCCGGCCGTTCAATGGCTCAAGGGAATGAAAAATTACCGCAATCAGTGGTTAAAAGGCAAGCTGGAGGACTCGGTCGGCAAGCCTTGCCCTTATCCCCGATATATTCGCTCGATAGCAACGATGGAGCTTGGGGTATGGCGAATTTCACCGCTGCCCAACGACAAATCGGGGAATATTGCGGCATTCGCGGAAGCAAACGCCATTGCCGTAATCCCGGCGGGCGGAAGAGGTGCGGCAAAAGAGGAAATCGTTTCTTTTCTATTACTAACGCATATGGCAAACGGAGGATTAACGTTGTGACGACAAGGAAACTAGCGGTAATCGGCAATGGAATGGCAGGCGTAAGATGCGTAGAGGAGATAGACCGGTTATCGCCCGGAGCCTTCGAGATTACGATTATCGGGGATGAGCCGCATCCGAACTACAATCGGATTATGCTGTCGAAAGTGCTGCAGGGCGATACCTCCATTTCGGATATTACAATCAATGACTTTGCCTGGTATAAGAAGCGAGGGATCCGGCTGCTGCTGGGCGAGAAGGCTGTGCGGATCGATGCGGTTGGAAAAAGCATTTATCTGGAATCGGGCAAGACGGTGCCTTACGATGAACTTATATTGGCAACGGGATCTTCGGCTTTTGTCCCGTCGATCTCGGGTATTCATAAATCCGGCGTAACGGCCTTTCGCAACATAAAAGATTGCGAGACGATGATCGAAGCCTCGGAATCCTACCGGAGAGCGGCGGTTATCGGAGGCGGTCTGCTGGGGCTGGAAGCTGCGCGCGGTCTGCTTAACCTGGGCATGGAGGTGCATGTCGTTCATAATGCCTCCTATCTGATGAACAGGCAGCTGGATGCGATGTCGGCCGATATGCTGAAGCGGGAGCTAATGCAGCAGGGCATGCGGTTCTGGATGGAGAAGCGGACGGAGAAAATTATCGGCCGCAAAAGGGCGGAAGGGCTGTTGTTCAGTGACGGCACCAAGCTCGTGGCGGATCTGATTGTCCTGGCTGTAGGGATCAGTCCCAACATCACGGTAGCCGTTAACAGCGGAATTGCCACGAACCGGGCTATTCTTGTCGACGATTACATGCGGACTAACGTGCCTCATATCTATGCGGTTGGAGAATGCGCGGAGCATAACGGGACGGTATACGGATTGGTCGCCCCGCTGTACGAGCAGGGCAAAGTGCTGGCCAAGGTACTGATGAATGCGGATACCGTTCCTTACAAAGGCTCCATTCCTTATTCCATGCTGAAGGTGTCCGGGGTAGACGTGTTCTCGGCAGGAGATATTCAAGGCGATGTTGAGGTGGCGCTGCAGCAATATAACGGTCTTCAGGGTACATACAAGAAGGTAACCGTCAAAAACGGAAAAATAGCCGGTGCCGTCTTGTACGGGGACAGCTCTGAAGGAATGAAGCTGCTTGATTGCTTAAAGAAGAAAACGGATGCGAAGGTGCTCTTTGAAAAGACGGAAAGCGAGTCCGGCGGTGCTGATGAGGCTGTTGTTGCGATGGCCGATCACCAGACCGTATGCTCGTGCAACGGCGTCAGCAAGGGAGCTATCGCATGCGCGATCCAGGAAGATAATTTGCAGACGGTCGAGCAGATCCGGGATAAGACAAAAGCATCCGGCTCCTGCGGCGGCTGCAAGCAGCTCGTAGGCGCGGTGCTGGCAAGCGTGCTGGCGGGAGCGGGAGGCGGAACTAAAAAGGTAGTCCCAATCTGCGGCTGTACCGAGCTCGGTCATGAAGAAGTAAAAGCCGAAATTGCGAAACGGGAGTACGCAAACGCAGCGCAGGCAAGAGAAAAGCTTGGATGGAGCAAGGCAGACGGCTGCGTCGTTTGCCGCGGCGCTATTCCTTATTATATGGGATTGATCCAGGAATCCAAAAAGACAGTAAGCCCGTTGTTGGACGATGAGCGCAAGGAGTTAACATGGGATACCCGGGAACTCAAACTGCCTTATCCTGTGCAAACCGAGCGGTCTGCCCATTATTTGAAGCCTTCGGACGTCCTGGTCCGAGATTTTGGGCTTGCCGCCGTACCTGCCGGCTGGGAGGTTTACGTCGGAGGCCATTCGGAGCATCCGGTTAAGCAAGCGCAGCTGCTTGCGGTTGAGGCGGACGAGGAGCAAGCCATGCAGCTGGCGGCAGCCTGCGTTCAGTGGTACCGGGAATCCGCTTATTACGGGGAGCGTCCTTGGAAATGGCTTGAGCGAATCGGCCTCCAGCCGCTTAGGGAAAAGCTTCTGGATCGCGGAGAGCAAGAAGATTTACTCAGCCGGTGGCAGGCGGCGGAAAGGGCGGAGATGGTATGGAGCGGCACGTAGAAACAATGACATTCTCGGTGGAGCAGGCGAGGCAAGTGATGGCCACGCAATGTCCCTTTTGCAGCGTGCAATGCAAGATGGAGGTTATGGAGGACCGTTCGGGACGGCGGCCGACCTACCAGGTAACGGCGATCCCGAACAAAGCTTCGGAAGGCCGGTTATGCGTGAAAGGGATGAACGCGTATCAGCATGCGGTCAGCAGGGAAAGGCTGCTTCACCCGATGATTCGCAAAAACGGCAAGCTGACGCAGGTGACGTGGGAAGAAGCTCTCGAGGCGGTCAGCAGCCGGCTGTCCGGACTGCAAGCGGAGCATGGCGCCCATGCCGTTGGTCTGTACGGCGGCGGATCGCTTACAAACGAATCTGCCTATTTGCTGGGCAAGTTCGCGCGGGTTGCTCTGCAGACCAAATATATTGATTATAACGGCAGGTTTTGCATGTCGGCGGCGGCATCGGCGGGCGTAAAAACCTTCGGCATCGACCGCGGCCTGACAAACAAGCTGTCGGATATTCCTCTAGCCGAATGCATTATTTTGGCGGGGACTAACATCGCGGAATGCCAGCCGACGCTGATGCCGTATTTTACGAGAGCGAAGGAAAACGGGGCCATCATCATTGTTATTGATCCCCGTGTATCGGCCACCGCTTCTATCGCCGACGTCCATCTGCAGGTGAAGCCCGGTATGGATGCGGCTCTGGTGAACGGCATGCTGAAGGTTATTTTTGACGAGAAGCTGATTGACGAAGCCTTTATCAAGAGCAGGACAAAGGGTTTTGCCGAAGTGAAGGAGCATGTGGATTCGCTGGATCTTGGCGAAATCGCTGACATTACCGGCGTAAGCTTGGACCTGATCCGCAAAGCGGCAATCAGCTTTGGCAAGGCGCGTACGGGAATGGTCTTTACAGCCCGCGGCGTAGAGCAGCATGCGGATGGGCATATGGCCGTAAGAAATTTTCTAAACATGGTTCTGGCCACGGGCAAAATCGGCAGGGAAGGCTGCGGCTATGGCGCGGTGACCGGACAAGGGAACGGACAAGGCGGACGCGAGCATGGGCAAAAGGCGGATCAGCTGCCCGGCTACCGATTGATCGAAAATCCGGAGGACCGCGCTTATATAGCGGGCGTATGGGGGATTGAACCGGGAGAGCTTCCCGGCAAAGGAGTATCCGCCTACGAGATGATGGAGCTTGTTCATAGCCGGGATATAAAAGGGCTGTTCGTCATGGGCTCTAATCCGATTGTATCGAACCCAAACGCCGTTCTGGTGGAAGAAGCGCTGGAACGGTTGGAATTCCTTGTTGTTGCGGATATGTTCCTCTCGGAAACCGCAAAGCTTGCCGATATCGTACTGCCGGTGACCTCCTATCTCGAGAACGAGGGAACGATGACGAATCTGGAGGGCAGGGTTCTGCTGCGGCCGGCTGGCCGTCCGGCTCCGGGTGAAGCGCGTCATGACTGGCAGATTCTATGCGACTTGGCTTATAGCCTTGGCAAAGAAAAGTATTTCACCTTCCGCCATCCGGAGGATATTTTTAATGAACTGCGCATGGCAAGCCGCGGCGGCATTGCGGATTATTACGGCATCACGTACGAAAGGCTCCGCAAGGAGGAAGGGATCTATTGGCCATGCCCTTCTCTTGACCATCCGGGAACACCGCGGTTGTTCGGAGAACGATTCGCCCATCAGGACGGGCTTGCCGTATTCCAGTCCGTAGACAGTCAGTCTCCGGCGGAGCAGCCTAATAATGAATACCCGCTGTACATGACAAACGGCCGAATGCTGTCCCATTACCTAACGGGAGTGCAGACGCGAAGAAGCCCCGTCCTGGCTGCCCGCGAGGTGGAAAACATATTGGAGATTCACCCGTCGACAGCGCGGAAATACCGGCTTGAGGATGGCGTGCTCGCCAGCGTGCAATCCGTCAGGGGAACGGTTATCGTTCGCGCGAAGGTGACTTCGGATATTCGCGAGGATACGATATTTATCCCGATGCATTGGGGAGATGCCCAGAACGTGAACCGGGCAACCCATGCTCTTCTGGATCCGAATTGCAAGATGCCGGATTTCAAGACAAGCGCGGTAAAGGTTCTCCCTCTTGCCGAGTATTTGCGGGAGGAGCAGGAGAAGGGGCTGATGAAGGAATGATTGGCGGCATCATATTGGCCGGTGGCCAAGGCAGGCGAATGGGCGGATTAATGAAGGCGTTCCTGCCGATTGGCGGGCAGTTTATGATTGAGCGCGTTCGTGACAACATGCTGCCCTTATGCGGCAGCGTGACGGCCGTGGTCGCGTCGGAGGATCAGGCTAAGCTCCTCTCCGGCTTGAAGCTGCCATGCCTGATTGATGGGGCGCCCGGTCAAGGTCCGCTTGCGGCTCTTCATACCGCTTTTGAATACAATTGTTTTTCCGCGCTGTGGGTATCCGCTTGCGATATGCCTTTTGTATCGGATAAGGCCGCCAATTTTTTGCTGCAACAGATGGAAGAGAGCGACAGTCTGGCTGCCGTGCCCGAAGTGAATGGTCGGCTTCATCCTCTTCATGCAATTTACCGCGCGGAGTGCCTGGAACAGGTTGAGCGTTGTCTGCGGGAAGGCGACTACAGCATGAACGGATTTCTGAAGCGGATCAACTATGCCAAGGTTCCGGAGGAGAAGTTTAAGGCGGCCGGCATTTCCCTTAGCTTTGTTGACAATATCAATACTCCGGAGCAATACGAAGAAGCGAAAATTCGAAAGGAGGTGTAGCCATGGCAGCAGCCGTGTATCAGATTACGGGTTATAAAAATACGGGCAAAACAACGCTCATGTGCCGGCTGATCGATTATTTGGCTTCCCGCGGAATTAAGGTCGCCACGGTTAAGCATGACGGCCATCCATTCGAGGCGGAGCCGGCGCATGCGGATACCGCCCGGCACCGATCCTCCGGAGCGGTCTGGTCGGCGATTACTTCGGCAGACCGGACGGCTATTGTGAAGGAGAAGCCTTCCGCATTGCTTGAGCTGATCGGAGAAGCGCCGGCGGAGGCTTTTATCCTTGTTGAAGGGTTTAAGGCGGAGCGGTTGCCGAAGCTTGTAATCGTGAGGCGGGCGGAAGACGAACGGCTGCTGGGCGAATTGAGCGGCATTACGGCAGTAGCGGTCTGGCCGGGATATCATCTGCGGAAAGACGCCATTCCGGCAGGAGTCGAGTTATTCGAGGTAGACGATGTGCAGGGGATAGGAGATCATATACAGATAGAAGGTTCGAGAAGACAGTCCTGAACGGGACTGTCTATTTTTTTGCATCCTGAGAAAAACTTTTTCGGTATTGAACCGTATACAATACTTAACGAAGAAACAGCAGCAGGAGGCGTTCCCATGTTTCAATTATTCATCTATATCGGCTGTGGATTCATTTTTATATCCGGGGTAGCTTTGGGAGCCTGGACAACGCCCGAGCAGCAAAGAAGCAATTTTAATTCGGAGCAGCCAGCGGATAAAAGAATGAGAAACAAAGTTGCTACCTGGTCCTTTGTGCTGGCTCTGGTCTGTCTCGCAATTGCCGGACTGATCAACTGGCTGGATTAAATAGAAAGCGCCCCGTTTATGACAAACGGGGCGTTTTTTCTCGTCAGCTTTCAGGAAAGAGTGTTTCCGAGGGATTCGTCGCAAACGGAGGGAAGGCGGATGACGGCTTCCGTTCCAACCCCTTTGGTGCTGCTGAAGCGGATCGAACCCTCCATAGCCTCGATAATCCGGAAGGTGACCATGAGACCAAGGCCCGTTCCCTTGGATTTGTTGGAGAAATAGGGCTCGCCAAGCTTGTCCAGCTTCTCGGGATCAATCCCTTCGCCATTATCGATTACACGGATGAGAACCTCATTATCTTCCCTGTTGGCCAGAATGGATACGGCTCCGTCAAAGCTGGATATGGCCTCCAGGCTGTTTTTGATCATATTTATGATTGCCTGTTTAAACTTCTCGGCGCTGCCGAGCACATAAAGGTCCGGTTCCGCGATGACTTCAAGCCTTGTGCTTTGCATTGCGGCAAGCGGTGAGATGATATCCTGAATCTGATTCAATTCTTCCGAAATATTCAAGGTCTTTATATCTTCCAGATGAGGCTTGGCGAACGTGAGGAACTCGGTAATGATGCTGGACGCGCGATCGAGCTCTTGTACGGCCAGCTGCAGGAACTGCTTCTCCTTGTTTACGGCCTTTTCTCCCACCAATTGAATGAATCCGCGCGTCACTTGCAGCGGATTGCGTACCTCATGCGCGATAGAAGCGGCCAGATGGCTGATCAGCTCCATTTTCTCCGCGCGCTGAATTTCCCGGTTGAACATTTCGAGCTCCTTGGAATATTTAACGAGCTGGTCGTGGTTGCGCGAGAATTGCCTGCCCATCACGGCAATGAGCGACAACAGGAAGGCGAGCAGCCCCCACTTCCAATAGATCAGATGATAGGTCTCATCCCTGAAATAGATCATAATCTCCGAGATAAACACGCTGCAGAAGACGGAGTATCCGACGGAAATCATAATCGCGTCCCGGTTCCCCTTCCAAGCGTAACCAATCGCGTGAACAGTCAGAATGAGGAATTGAATAGCGGCGATAAAGGTAAGCGGTACAACTTGAAGCAAGCTAAGGCTTATGCCTGGAACAATGGTTTTGCCAAGCGCCCATAACACAATAACCAAGACCGTAACCGGAATAAGAACGATTCTGAATTTTTTTATAATGCCGTGAATGCCAGGTCCAAGAGTCTGTTCGAAAAAGACTGCGAGAGCAGGAGTAAGCAGGAAAAGGGCTAAATCAAACAAATCCAGAAACGGTCTTCCGTAAGCATAATAATGGTGGTACAGAGCGGGAGAGTAGGCTAGTATAATTTCACCCAGGCATAAGATGATCAGGCATAAAGACATCCACAGCACAATTTGCTCGCGTTTAAGAAAAAACAGGCAAGTCATCATGATTAAGGCAATGAACATAAACGAACCGCCATAAACCAATTCAATCAATCCGTAACGCTCATATTCGGGCAGCATCTGATTGTAATCGCCGATGACCATTTCAGGCACCAGCGATTGTCTCTCATCGGATAAACGGAGCAGGATCAGCAAGTGATTGCCTTTTGTCGCATCGGACAGAGGGAGGAGCGTATAGTTCACATCGTAAGGATACGATCTTTCCATGTTATAGAGCAGGCCTTCCCGATGTTCAAGAGCTACGCTGACAGCAGTCCCGTAAGCACGTTTTATCCATATTCCCGGCGTATTCCAATCCAGGGTCGGAAGCGTGATGCGCAGGATCAGGGCATCGGCACCGGCTGCCCGCTTCTGCATAGGCTGCTCGGTGTCGGCATGCTGCCATTTTGTCGGGTCTCCCTCTGCGATCCATGCCGGTTGATAGGACTCCTTAGGCTTGTACAGCCACTGGTAGTCCCATTCCTTGATGACGGAATAGTTTTGCTGGGGTTTCTCTATGGAAGAGACATGTTGAATCTGGTAGACCGAGCATATAACCAGTACAATTATGCCTGTAATCAGAAGAATGGTTGATCTCATTACCGTCACCTACAGTTGATATTTCTGTCATCTTTTACCATACTTGCTAATTCGACAAAAATCAATATGATGCAACAAAGTATATATCACCTTCATACTTGAGTGCTATAATAAAGCCATTTAAATTGGGGCAGGGGTGGTGTAACGCATGGCGGTAAGCGAGTATTACGCGCGTAATGGCGAGGTCAGCATTCATTATTACGATTCAAGAGACGAAGCGGATGAAAGGTTGGTTCCGATTGTAGTCTGCCCGGGATTATCGGAAACGGCGGAAGAATATTTGGATTTTATGGAAGCGGCGGCGCCAAGGCGATGCATTCTGTTATCATTCCGCGGAAGAGGGAAAAGCGATACCCCAGAGGCTGGTTACGATCTGAAGGATCATCTGACTGATCTGGAATCCGTCGTGAGGGATGCCGGGGTGAAGAGCTTTCATCTGTTTGCTTATTCAAGAGGGGTATCCTATGCGCTGCAATACGCCCATGCCTATCCAAGCGATGTGCGCTCCTTTATCGTTGGGGATTATCCGCCCGAACATCGGGCGATGCCTGACGGCTGGGCGGAGGACTATATCCATCATTATTTGATTCCATTTAACCGGACATCCAACATACGGACGGACGCAGTATGGGGAATACAACGGGAGTCGGTTCAAATTCCGCTGGACCAGCCATTGCAGCTGCCGCTTATGGTGGCAAGGGGACAACGGGAGGGCTCTTTGGTTACGGAAGAGGATCTGGCCAGGTACAAACGAATGAGTGAAGCGGTCAGCGTGAAAGAGTACGCCCGGTCTGACCATGCGCTGAAGGGTGAAGACAAAGCATTGTTTTACGCGGATATTATCCGATTTGTTAATGAGCAGGACGGAGGTACGGAATAAGAAAAAAAAGTAATTGAAGGTCGCAACTATTGTGTGTTATAACTATTGCGGGTGATGTAGGAATGGAACAATTGCCGCAGTATGTGGATGTGCGCGAAATACTGCAAGGCGTCGTTAGAAGATTCGGCCTGCAGCAGAAGGACGGAGCCCAGGGATTCGGGATTTCCGTTATTCAAAGCCATATTCTGTATGAGCTGCACAAGCGTCCGAATCTATCGTTGAATGAGCTGGCGGATGTGCTCTGCGTGGAAGCAAGCACGTTAAGCAGGCAGGTCCAGCAATTGGTTGAGCTTGAGCTGCTCAGTCGCGAACCGGATCAGAAGGACCGTCGATACGTAACCTTGACCCTGACGGCAAAGGGACATGAGCAGCAGAAGGCCGTTGCCGAAGCAATGGAAGATTATATCTTAAGCATTTTTCAGTATGTGCCCGCAGATAAAAAAAGGCAGGTGCTCGAAAGTCTTCAACTATTAAATGAGGCGATGGGACAAAGTTCTCATTGCTGTTTACCTCCTCTATAGAGGAGTTTATTTTTGGATAATAGTTGCAAATTGCAATTATTAACCGAATCGATATGAATTAAAGCGGGGAACGACAAGTGGCATTTATAGCAATTATTCTTTTTTTGATTACGTTAACGTTTGTTATTTGGCAGCCGAAAGGGCTTGGTATTGGCTGGTCAGCCGCAGGCGGTGCTGTACTGGCGTTGCTTTTTGGCGTTGTCAGCTTTGCCGATGTAGGAACCGTAACCGGCATTGTATGGAATGCAACGATTGCTTTTATCGCCATTATCCTGAACTCGTTGATCCTTGACGCAATTGGTTTCTTTGAGTGGGCAGCCCTTCATATGGCCCGTCTAGCTAAAGGAAACGGCAGAAGAATGTTTGTATACGTCATTGTGCTTGGCGCAGCGGTATCGGCCTTTTTCGCTAATGACGGAGCAGCGCTTATCCTTACGCCAATTGTGCTCGCCATGGTCAGGGCGCTTAAGTTCGACAGTAAAATGATCCTGCCGTTTATTATGGCGGGCGGTTTTATATCGGACACGACGTCATTGCCCCTCATTATAAGCAATCTGGTAAATATCGTTTCGGCCGATTATTTCGGAGCGGGTTTTGTGGAATATGCCAGCCGGATGATCATCCCGAACCTCTTCTCGCTTGGCGCAAGCCTTCTTGTGCTGTATCTTTTTTACCGGAAAAGCATTCCCGCGGATTACGATGTCCGCGAGGTGAAGGAACCAAGAGAAGCGATTAAAGATCACAAGCTGTTCCGCTTGTCCTGGATTTTGTTGGCGATTCTGTTTGTTGCCTATCTGGCCAGCGAATTTATTCATGTGCCGGTATCGATCATTACGGGGGCCGTGTCTTTGGTCTTCTTGCTGTTCGCCCGCCGGAGCCCGGCGATTCAGACCAAGAAGGTGTTGAAGGAAGCTCCATGGACTGTTGTTGTGTTTTCGATTGGCATGTATGTCGTGGTCTACGGGCTGCGAAACGCGGGACTTACGGATGCGCTTGGAAACATCATTCAAGTCATTGCCGACCATGGACTTTTTGCCGCAACGATGGGTATGGGCTTCCTGTCGGCGATCTTATCCTCCGTAATGAACAACATGCCAACGGTAATGATTGATGCCTTAGCGATCAAGGGGACAGCAACGGCAGGTGCGATCCGGGAAGCGTTGGTTTACGCCAATGTGATTGGATGCAATCTGGGTCCAAAGATGACGCCAATCGGTTCGCTGGCCACCTTGTTATGGCTTCATGTTCTCGCGAAGAAGGACGTGAAGATTTCATGGGGCTCATATATGAAAGCAGGCTTCGTATTAACCGTGCCGACCTTGTTTATCACGCTGGTCGGGTTATATATCTGGCTTGAGTTTATTCATTCGTTTAATGTGTATGTTGGCTTTGCGATTGCGGGATTCCTATTGGCAGCAGCCGGTGTTGCCCTCGCCTTTTTCTTCAGGTTGAAATCCGGCAAAAAACAAGAAGCGGAAAAACAAGTGGCATAGCCATGACAGGAGGATACGGATGACAGCAAAACCTATCATATATTTCCTATGTACGGGCAATTCGTGCAGAAGCCAGATGGCGGACGGATTCATGAAGCTGCTGGGCGGAGACGAATTCGAGGTGTACAGCGCCGGCTTGGAAGCGCACGGACTAAATCCGAAAGCCGTGCAAGCGATGAAAGAAGCAGGAGTGGATATTTCGGGCAATACCTCCGATGTGATTGATGTCGAATTATTAAACCGGGCTAAATACGTCATTACCTTATGCGGGCATGCGGACGAGCATTGCCCGGTCATTGCCAATGAAAATGTCGTTAAGTGGCACTGGGGATTTGACGATCCGGCGAAGGCTACCGGCACCGAGGAAGAAATCATGGTCCAATTCCGTGCCGTGAGGGATGCCATTCATGACCGAATTAAACAATTTGTAGATGAAAAAAGCTGCCGTTAAGGCAGCTTTTTTATTAATCCTCAGGCTCATTCATGCCGCGGACGTAAATCACGTAACAGCCCCGGTCTTCGTCAATTTCGGTTGATGTCGTAAACATGGGACCGTAACCCGGAACGTCTACGATATCCTTCAGCAAGTAACGGATAACCTCATAATGGTTGGCGCTGTCGATCTCGGTCAGCTTGCGTCCCCGCTCGTTAGGCTTCCTGAATTCGATATAAATGCCGCGTCCCCGGTAGTTGGATTCGTCTCCGTAATTCTCGTTTGGCCCGATGCGCTTGACGATCAGCATTTCTTCGTTTTCCTGCATCTCGTTTGAGGTTAATTCGTATTGAACTCCGTTTGCAATCAGGTAGGTGCATAATTGACGGGCATACATCTCATCGATTCCAACGGAAGCGGCAGGATACTCCATTAACGGCTCGTATTCATTAAAGCCTTTGTCGACAAAATAAATTAATTTATTCATCTCTCTCACTCCGAATCAAAATGATTTCACTATCATACCATCATTTTATGGAAACTTTAACTTTTCTTGCTGCATCCCTATTAAAATATGATATAACTTTATAGGAACTATGAAGCTTGGAGGATACCAGTTTATGAATTTAACTCAAAAAGCAATGCTTGGCGTCTCTGCCGTTGCCATGGCTACCGCCCTTGCGGGCTGCGGTCAAACAACGACTTACCCGCGAACGGTTCCGCCAACGGACAGCCAATGCAGGGACTGGGAGTGGGACAGCAAAAACGGCGTATACCGCTGCGACGATTCCAGCTCCTCTTACTACCGGAATTATTACTATGGCAACAGCTATTATTCCTCCCGATCGGCTCTGCAAAAAAGCAGCTCTTATTCTGCTTATAAATCCAGCATTACAAGCAAAACGAGCTCCGGCTTTGGCAAAGGCAGCTCCATTGGCGGAGGCTGAACGTGGACCAATTCGCCAAGGCGAGAAACGCCTTTTATTCCGGAATTAAAGATTATTGGGCAGATTTGTACGGCGAAGAGTATTCCCTTTACGACCTATACGGCATGACGAAAGAAGAGGTTCATAAAATTCGCGAATCGACGAACCGCATTGGCCATATTTTCTATAAGACCGCGCAATTGCTTCGGACCGTGGACGACGATACTTTGATGATGCTTGGTTTCCCGCGCGAAACATTGGCGTACATAAGAATCAGAAGCTTATCTGTCGAGAGCGTTATCGCCAGGCTGGATCTGGTTGGGACGGGGGAGACGTACAAATGCATGGAGATCAATTCGGATACCCCGACCTTCATCAAAGAGCTCCATTATGTAAACGGACTGGTCTGCGAGGTCTTTGATCACCATAATCCGAATAAGGGCTTTGAGAAGCAGCTTGCGCTTGCGGTTGAGAAAGCGGTTATCGAGAGTCTGGAATATCTCGGCGAAGATCCGAATGAGCCTCGCATCGTGTTCACGGCCCATGGAGATAACGTAGAAGACGCCAATACGGCTCTTTACTTGCAGAGCTTTCTGCCTTTCCCGTCGAGCTTTGTTCCGCTTGATCAGCTTCAAATTATCCGGCATGTCGGGTTGTTTGACGGAGAGGGAAATCCCATTCACGTGCTGTACCGCCAAACCTTCCCGGTAGAGAATCTTATTGAGGATGAAGATGAGGAAGGGAATCCGATCGGATTATGGCTGCTGGAGCTCATCGGGCAGAAGAAGGTCGCAGTCGTTAATCCGCCGTCCGCCTTCCTTCTCCAATCGAAGGCCGTGCAGGCCATTATTTGGGGACTGCACGAAGAAGGGAGTCCTTTTTTTACCGAAGAAGAGCACCGATGGATCGGAGAGCATTTTCTCCCCACCTATCTGGAGCCGGACCGCTTTCTTGAAGGCCGGACGAAATACGTGATGAAGCCTGCGTTTGGACGCGAAGGGGATACGGTCAAAATTTTCGAAGGCGACGGGACGGTAGCGGCGGAGGATAGTCATAACTCCTACGCTCATTACCTTCCGGTCTATCAGGAATACGTCGAGCTGCCAACCGCCAATTTCCGGACGGTAAAGGGAGAACGTGAAGGCTCGTACATGTACGGCAGCTTTTTAATCGGAGGAAATGCGGGCGCCATAGGCATTCGCATCGGCAGCCCGATTACGGATAATTTATCTTATTTTTTGCCGGTTGGCATTACTAAATCAGAGTAAGGAGCTAAATTGGAATGGACACTAATTTATATGTGGATTTTTTGCTTTATTCATTGACGGGTTTCGCCATTATGATAGCAGGGCTGCTCTTGTTTGAACTGACAACGAAGAATAAGGAGTTTGCCCTTATCTTTAAAGGAAATGCTTCGGCAGCCTTGTCGCTTGGCGGCAGGCTGGCAGGTCTCGCCATCGTAATCCGCGCGGCTGCGGAAAACTCGGTATCGCTCTCCGACATGCTGCTGTGGGGCGTGATCGGGATCATTGCGCTCGTTATCCTCTACTACTTGACGGAGCTGATTACTTATTTATTCGGCAAGGGGCTTAAGGTGAACGTGACCATCTTTAAAGCCATTGAGCAGAACAACATCGCGGTAGGCATTCTTATTCTGCTTATTTCGTGCAGCGTAGGTATGATTATCGCCGGATGCCTTACTTATAATCCGGATTTGCTCGGGTAGCCCGGCAAACACCCGCATATCTTGACATGTGGCGTCACTGGCGGTATAATCGGGTCTAACCATGTTTTTCTATACTTAATGGCGTTGAAGAGGAGCAGTAATGTCGCGGAGCAAGGCTAAGAGAGCCGGCGGATGGTGCAAGCCGGACCTGCAGCGATATGAATCTCGCCTTGGAGCTTTGCGTTATTATTACGCAACGAATAGCCTGCGTTAAAGGCAATGAGTGAACGAAAGGCAAAGCATGCCGGACGTTAACTAGGGTGGTACCACGGGAATAATCTCTCGTCCCTAGCGATAATACGCTAGGGGCGGGAGTTTTTTTATGTTTGTGATGCGCTCGCGCACACTTTTTAGGAGGAAATGATGATGAGTCAGGAATTTCAAGGCTACAACCCGCTGGCGGTAGAGCCGAAATGGCAGAAATATTGGGATGAGAACAAGACATTTGCAACAACGGAAGATCCGGGCAAGAAAAAATTCTACGCCCTTGATATGTTCCCTTATCCGTCCGGCGCGGGCCTGCACGTAGGTCACCCGGAAGGTTACACGGCTACGGATATCGTATCCCGTTACAAACGGATGCGCGGCTATAACGTTCTTCATCCGATGGGCTGGGACGCGTTTGGTCTGCCGGCGGAGCAATACGCTCTGCAAACGGGACGCCATCCGCGCGAGATCACGGTGGAGAACATCAACAACTTCCGCCGCCAGATCAAATCGCTTGGCTTCTCGTACGACTGGGACCGCGAATTCAGCACAACGGATCCGGATTACTATAAATGGACGCAATGGATCTTTATCCAACTGTATAATAAAGGACTCGCTTATGTTGCCGAAGTACCGGTTAACTGGTGTCCTGCGCTGGGTACCGTACTGGCGAACGAAGAAGTGATCGACGGCTTGAGCGAACGCGGCGGCCACCCGGTTATCCGCAAGCCAATGCGCCAATGGATGCTGAAAATTACGGAATACGCCGAGCGCTTGCTCGAGGACTTGGAAGAGCTCGACTGGTCGGAAAGCATCAAAGACATGCAGCGCAACTGGATCGGCAAATCGACTGGCGCGGAAGTAACTTTCGCCATTGACGGTCATGATGCCTCGCTTGTCGTATTTACAACGCGTCCGGATACGCTGTTTGGCGCAACTTACTGCGTACTGGCACCCGAGCATGAGCTGGTTGCGACAATCACGACGGCTGACCAAGCCGAAGCGGTTGAGGCGTACAAAGAAGCGGCGGCTCGCAAGAGCGATCTGGAGCGTACCGACCTTGCGAAGGACAAAACAGGCGTATTTACGGGCGCTTACGCGATCAACCCGGTTAATGGCGCAAAGACGCCAATCTGGATTGCCGACTACGTGCTTGCGGGTTACGGAACGGGCGCCATTATGGCGGTACCTGGCCATGATACCCGCGACTGGGAGTTTGCGAAGCAGTTCGATCTGCCAATCCTTGAGGTTGTTCAAGGCGGCGATGTAACGAAAGAGGCTTATGCAGGCGACGGTCCTCACGTCAATTCCGATTTCCTGAACGGTCTGAACAACGAAGATGCGATCAAAACGATGATGGAGCATTTGGAAAGCTCGGGCAAAGGCCACGGCAAAGTCACTTACCGTCTGCGCGACTGGCTGTTCAGCCGCCAGCGCTACTGGGGTGAGCCGATTCCGATTCTGCACCTGGAAGACGGCACCATGAAGCCGGTTCCCGTAGATCAGCTGCCGCTTGTATTGCCGGACGTGGATGCGATCAAGCCATCCGGCACCGGTGAATCGCCGCTTGCGAACGTTACGGAATGGGTAAACACGATTGACCCGGAGACGGGCATGAAGGCTCGCCGCGAGACAAACACCATGCCGCAATGGGCGGGAAGCTGCTGGTATTACCTGCGCTTTATCGATCCGAAGAACGAGAACGAAATCTGCTCGCCGGAGAAGCAACGGGAATGGCTGCCGGTTGACCTGTACATCGGCGGCGCGGAGCATGCGGTGCTTCACTTGCTCTACGCGCGCTTCTGGCACAAAGTGCTGTACGATCTTGGCGTTGTAAACACGAAAGAACCATTCCACAAGCTGGTGAACCAAGGCATGATTCTCGGCACGAACAACGAGAAAATGTCCAAATCGCGCGGCAACGTTATTAACCCGGATGATATCGTGAACGAATTCGGTGCGGATACGCTCCGCATGTACGAAATGTTCATGGGACCTCTGGAAGCGACGAAGCCTTGGAATACCAACGGCGTAGAAGGCACATACCGCTTCTTGAGCCGCGTATGGCGTTTGTTCGTTAGCGAAGACGGCAGCGTAAACGCGAAAATCGCAAACGACGGCGAAACAACAAAAGCGTTCAAGCAAACATGGCACCGTTCCATCAAAAAGGTGACCGATGATTTCGAGAACCTGCGCTTTAACACCGCGATCAGCCAGTTGATGATTTTCGTTAACGAAGCCTACAAAACGGATGTATTGCCGGTTGAAGCCATGAAGAACTTCCTGCAAATGCTGTCCCCGTTAGCTCCGCACATCGCTGAAGAGCTGTGGGAGAAGCTGGGCGGAACGGGCTCCATCACTTACGAGCAATGGCCTTCGTACGAAGAAGCATTGACAGTGGATGATGAAGTTGAAATCGTCTTGCAAGTGAACGGTAAAATTATCGAGCGCGTTTCCATTGCAGCCGATACGGCGGAAGCAGAGATGGAAAGCCTTGCCAAAGACATGGATAAAGTGAAAGAACTGATAGAAGGCAAAACGATCCGCAAAGTGGTCGTTGTTAAGGGCAAGCTCGTTAACATCGTAGCGAACTAAATAGCAGGCAAAAAAAGAAGAGGTGAGCGGCCCAGCAGCGCAAAATGTGCTACTGTCCGTTCACCTCTTCGCCGTAGAAAGCCGTATTTATTTTGGCGACGTCTTCGTCGAATTTTTTATGCGTCGTCCGGATCAGCCGGTTGAAGGTGCCGTCAAGCTCACGATTCAGCAGCTGCAGGGCCTGGGCCGTAATTCCTCCGGGAACGGCTACTCTCTTCTGGATATCTTCCGGAGATAGTCCGCCTTCCGTCAGCAGAAGTCCCGTGCCGAGCAGCATGTTGCTTGCAACGCTGACCGCGTCCTCGCGGCTGATTCCCGTTTCGCATACGGCGGCATCTACGAACTGCTCGACCAGATAAGCGAAAAAGGCAGGTCCGCAGCTGGAGAGGTCGGATACGATCCGGGTGTAAGGCTCTTCGATAGCAAGGGGCTCGCTGATGAAAGCAAGCATATCTTCGATAAGGGTCTGGTCCTCTTCACTAATGCGGGAGCCATACATGCATAGGGTAGCTCCGCTCCAGACGAGGTTGGTGACGCTTGGAATGACCTTTGCGATTTTGCACGGCAAAAGCTCTTCCAGATGACCGATCAGAACCGGGCTTGTTATGGATATAAGAAGCTGCTCCGGCCGCAGGACCGGCAGAAGATCATCAATCACTTTCTTATATTCAAGCGGTTTGACGCATAAAAACAAAATGTCGCTAACGCTTGCGGTGCTTGCATTCGAACGCTCGGCTCTCATTCCGGGATATCGTTCAGCAAGCGCCTGGGCTTTTGCGTAGGTGCGGTTGCTGATTACGATCTGACACGGGTCGAGTGCTCCAGATGCGACGAAGGCTTCGATAAGCAGGCTTCCCATCGCGCCCGTCCCAATGAATCCGACATTCATGCTCAGCCCTCCTAACAGATTTGCTCTTTTAACCTATTCCTCAAGACTTGCCTAATATGACATGGAAATGCTAAAAATCCCTTTTTTTTGGGTAGAAGGAGTGTTCGCAGTGGCTCGTTTCCCGCAAGGACGTCAAACGAATTCGAATAAAAACGGATTTATAATCCCTCTATTTCTTGTCGCGGTTGCGGTTGTATTGCTTGCTGCGGCCTTCGCGCAGCCAAAGGAGAAAGCGCCGGATGAGTGGGTGAAGCTAAACCGGGAGGTTGGCGCTGCCCTGCAAATGAATGAAGAACCGGAAGCGGCAGCGGAGAAGGCGGATCTGCCGGAAAAAACGAAGGAGAGCGGAGCGCAGTTGCCGAACGTCCAAACGGGGAGCATTCATGCGGAGGCTAATGCCGGAGAGACTGCAGGGAAAGAAGAAGTCCCGTCAGGCAAGCTTGATATTAACCGGGCAACGGCCGAGCAGTTGGATACGCTGAAAGGGATTGGCCCGGCAAAAGCGCAGGCCATTATCGCCGACCGGGAACAGAATGGACTTTTTTCATCCGCGGATGATCTTCTTAGAGTGAAGGGAATAGGCAGCAAGCTGCTTGCCGGAATAAAAGATAGCATTGTCGCATCGCCATGATTATGAGAGAATGGGACAAGGTGCAGGGAGGTTTTCCCAGGCCTATATAACCATATTCGGGCATTAAGTTCGATTCCATTGGACAACCAAACCGAGCCGTTTGCTTTGAAATGGTTGAAGCATGTCCATCCCATATACCAAGGAGTTGTTGCACATGACGAATCAAGAACAAAACAAACGTTCGCTCGACACATTGGCTGTCCATGGCGGACAGGAGATTGACCCGACTACTTTTGCCCGCGCGGTTCCGATTTACCAGACGACCTCTTACGGCTTCCGTGACACGGATCATGCCGCGAACCTGTTCTCGCTTCAGGAATTCGGCAATATCTATACCCGCTTGATGAACCCGACAACGGATGTATTCGAGAAGCGTATCGCCGAGCTGGAAGGAGCGCCTGCCGCACTCGCCGTAGCGTCCGGACAAGCTGCGATTACGTATTCGATTTTGAATATCGCGGGAGCGGGAGACGAGATTGTATCCGCAACCAGCCTTTACGGCGGTACATACAATCTCTTCTCGACAACCCTTCCGAAGCTGGGCATTCAAGTCAAGTTCGTAGACCCGTCGAATCCCGAAAATTTCCGCGCGGCCATAACGGAACGCACAAAGGCTTTGTATGCGGAAACGGTAGGCAATCCGAAGGGTGATATCCTTGATATCGAGGCCGTAGCGGCTATTGCTCACGAGAACGGCATTCCGCTTATCGTGGACAATACGTTCCCAAGCCCTTACTTGCTCCGTCCGATTGAGCACGGCGCGGATATCGTGGTTCATTCCGCAACCAAATTCATTGGCGGTCACGGTACATCGATCGGCGGCGTTATCGTGGACGGCGGCCGTTTCGACTGGAAAGAAAGCGGCAAATTCCCTGGCCTGACCACTCCGGATCCTAGCTATCACGGCGTTGTGTACACGGATGCGGTTGGTCCGATTGCTTATATCATTAAAGCTAGAGTACAATTATTGCGTGACATGGGCGCTGCCCTGTCGCCGTTTAACTCGTTCCTGCTGCTGCAAGGTCTCGAAACCCTGCATCTGCGCATGGAACGCCATAGCGCAAACGCCTTGAAGGTTGCCCAGTTCCTGGAGTCGCACGAATCGGTGGAATGGGTAAGCTATCCGGGTCTCGAGAGCCATCCTTCTTATGAGCTGGCCAAGAAATATTTGCCGGACGGCCAAGGCGCCATCTTGACCTTTGGCATTAAAGGCGGCGTCGATGCCGGCAAGAAGGTGATCAATTCCGTGAAGCTGTCTCGCATTTGGCGAACGTTGGCGATTCGAAGTCGCTTATCATCCATCCCGCAAGCACAACCCACCAGCAGCTGTCGGCTGCGGAGCAGGAAGCGGCAGGCGTAACGGCCGGGTTGATCCGCCTGTCGATCGGCACGGAAGGCATTAAGGATATTTTGGCTGACCTGGATCAAGCCTTGCGCGCAAGTCAATCGAACTAATACAACGATATCATCTATATACATCTAGATAGAGGCAGATCCGTCGGGTTCCTTCCTTGAGGAATCTGACGGAAGCTGTCCGGGCAAAAGGAAAAGGAGTGGAAGACATGTCAGAAGCGCAGGATGCTTCACGCAAAGACTGGGATACGTATTTTATGGATATCGCCTATATGGTGTCGACACGCTCGCGTTGTCCCCGACGTCATGTCGGATCGGTGCTCGTGCAGGGCAAGAAGCTGCTGGGAACCGCCTATAACGGCGCTCCGATGGGCGTGCAGGACTGCTCGGAAGCAGGCTGCATGATTGCGGAAGAATGGGAGACGCGAATCGGCGACGACGGTAAGGAGCAAATGGTCAAAAAACAGCGCTGCATCCGTACGATACACGCGGAGCAGAACTTGCTTCTCTTTACGGACCGCGCCGACCGTGAAGGATCAACGGTATACGTAACCGATCAGCCTTGCTGGACTTGCGCCAACATGCTGGCAAACAGCGGCGTGAAGGAAATTGTGTTCCATCGCGGTTATCCGAAGGATAGTGACAAGGTAAGCCTGCTTATGAGCCAGAAGGGGATTGTATTCCGTTCGCTGACGGATTACGAGCCGCCGCCGCAGGCGAGCATGAAGGTTACATCCTAACTAAATAAGCGAATGGGGAAGAACCTCCGTATGCATCTGCTTTGATGCGTCCGGAGGTTCTTTTTTTTCTGCACGGAGGAGGGATTGCCGTGAATAGACGGCCTTTAGTATGGTTTGCCGTGTTCTGGATAGCGGGAAGCAGCATGGCCGCTCATCTGAGCATAGGGGGAGCGGCTCTGGCCATAAGCTCAGCGGCGGCTTTGTTGCTTGCACTTGTGCTAGTTGGACAATCGACAAGGCGGCTTGCCGTTGTCTGCTTAATCGGCTGCATGCTTGCAGCCGGCGAGCGGCTGTGGGCCGATGCCCGCAACGGGAGCGCGCTGGATCTGCCGGGCGCTTCGTATGAAGCGGAAGTGACCGGCACGATTGTGTCCGCGGTAGAGGTCGACGGAGACCGCGCGATGTTCCGCGTGACGGCCGATGCCGTCCGCGTGGGTGGCGAAGCGGCGCCGCGCAAGGTCCGCGAGCGCCTGCTTGTTCAGGTGCGGCTTGCCGAGCAGCCGCACCAAGAGCTCGCCGCCGCGTGGCACCGAGGCGGCAGCGTGCGCCTCGCCGGCGAGCTTTCGCGGCCGGCCGGCGTTTCCAATAGCGGCGGTTTTGATTACCGCCGCTATCTGGAGAGCAGCCAGCATGTCCACTGGCTGCTCAAGGTCAAGGGCATCGGCGCCGTCCAGGCGGCGCCGGGCCCGGGCTGGACCGCGGCCTCCGTGCTCGGCCGCGTGGATGCCGCGCGCGACTGGCTTGGCGCGCGGATGGACCGATTGTACCCGGCCGACCAGTCCGGGTACATGAAGGGGCTGGTCCTCGGCATACGCGAGGACCTGGACCCGGAGCAGTTCCAGCAGTTTTCCCGGCTGGGACTGACTCATATATTGGCCATTTCGGGTCTTCACGTGGCCGTGTTTGTATACGCGCTGGGGGGCGTTTTGCGGCTGCTGCGTTTGACTCGGGAGCGGCTGCTGCTTACCTTGATTGCGGCCGTTCCGTTTTACGTGCTTCTCTCCGGCTCGTCCCCTTCCGTCGTAAGGGCAGGGCTCATGACGATGCTGGCGCTTCTAGCCGCAAGAATGGATAAGCTGAAGGACGGCCTGCATCTGCTGGCCGCCGCTGCGGTAGCGATGCTGATCTGGAATCCTTCCTTTATTCAGGATGTAGGCTTCCAATTGTCCTTTGCCGTTACGGGAGGGCTTATTCTGTTTGTGCCGCCGGTTAGGCGGGCGATGCCGAATTGGCGCAAAGGAAAATCGCTGCTTGATCTGCTTGCCGTGACGGTTGTGGCGCAAGCGGTATCTTTTCCGCTGACGGTCTATTACTTTAATCAGTTTCATTTGCTGTCGATTCCGGCTAATTTGATCCTGGTGCCGTTTATTAGTTTTATCGTAATGCCGATAGGGGCGGTAGCGCTCGTCTTTGGCCTGCTGTGGCCGCTTGGCGGTCAACTGCTGGCAGCCGTCAGCGTATACGCAAATGATTGGACGTTTCTTCTGGTTAGCTGGCTTGGGGAAATGGACGCCGTCCGTACCATCTGGGCCACGCCTCCGTTATGGTGGATTGCCGCCTGGTATTTGGCTCTAGCCGTTCTATGCAGACAGCTGCCGGCTGCACCTGCTGCTGTTCGGAAGGAAACGGACGAGACTATGCCCCTGCAAGAAGCGTCAGCCGGCATGGAACGGGATGCTGCTCCTATTTGGGAGCTGCTGGAGGAACGGAAGCTCCCGATCTGGAGGAGGCGGTCAACCGGATTAAGTCTCGCCATGTTAGCGGGTGCGGCCTTATTGTTCTACGCCTATTTTCCGGATATGCTGAAGCGTACGGCCGATGTTGATGTTCTTGATGTTGGACAAGGGGATGCCATCTTTATCCGTACGCCGCAGGGCAAGAGGATTCTGATCGATGGCGGGGGAACGTTAAGCTTCCGCAAACCCGGCGAGGAATGGAAGCAGCGCAGCGATCCGTTTGAGGTGGGAAGCAAGGTTGTTGTTCCCTTATTAATGAAGCGAGGGGTTCATTCTCTTGATCTGCTTGTCATTTCCCATCTGGACAGCGACCATATCCGCGGTTTGCAGGCGGTGCTCGACGCTATTCCCGTACGCGCCATTGCATGGAACGGAAGTTTAAAGCATGCCGAGGACGCGGAAGCGATTATGCGCACGGCCTTGCGAAAAGGGATCCCGCTCTACCGTGCGGAAATCGGAAAGGAGTGGAAGGTGGATGCCGATACGGAATTAACCGTCTTATGGCCGCCGGCTGCAAGGGAAGGAATTCCCGTCGTTGAGGATCAGAACGACGACAGCGTTGTGTTATGGATGAGAATCTATCAATCCACCTTTCTGCTGTCGGGGGATATTAGCAGCACAGCCGAATCGGCTATACTATCGCGTATGCGGGATGAAAATACTACTCTCTCATCAACCACATCCTCCAAGAAGCTAAGCCGGATCGATGTCCTGAAAATTGCTCATCACGGCAGCAAATATTCCACCTCGGAGGAATGGCTGCGCTATTGGAAGCCGCTTCAGGCGGCAATTTCCGTCGGGGCAACCAACACTTACGGTCATCCGCATCCGGATGTGCTGAAGCGTCTGGAGGAGCACGGCGTCACGGCATTGCGGACGGATCAGAATGGCGAAATCCGCTATAGAGTGGGTTTATCTGGAATATATGAACAAACGATCAGGAAGAATTAGGAAGACTCTGGCGAAAGTGCCTATATTCCTAATCGGGTATCCTGCTAAAATGCTTCTTTCAACCTAACTCACTAGGAACTACCTATATACGGGGTTCCATTTTTTTGTTATCCTTTAGGTTGGAGTTTTCTACTTTTTCAATTAAAAAATTAAAGGTTTTTCATTTTAGAGGTGCAACAATTTATGCAACCCGCTCGTCAGAGAGGTTGCAAGAGAGGGGGATCCTTCGTGGTAGAGCCTGGCCTTATTAGAGCCGCTCAGTCAGGAGATCGGGATGCTTTAATAACTCTGTTGCGAGAGATTGAAACCCATGTTTACCGGACAGCCTATTATATATTGAATAATGAACAGGATGCGATGGATGCGGCGCAGGAAGCGTTAATCCGCATATACACGAAAATCGGCTCCTACGAAGAGAAGGCCCAGTTCAAAACGTGGATTCAACGAATTGTAACGAATATTTGCATAGATAAGTTTAGAAGAAGCAAGCCAACCGTATCGATAGACGAGCATGAGATGGTATTCCGGGAGAAACAAAATGTCGAGGACGAGGTTATGTCGGCTTACGCCGTACAAGACATCCGCAAGGCAATCGATAAATTGCCGGAGCATCACCGGGCAGTAGTTGTACTGCGGTATTTGCAGGATTTCTCTTATAACGAAATCGCTGACTCGCTTGATCTGCCATTAAATACGGTCAAATCCTACTTATTCCGAGCTAGGCAGCAGCTTCAAACTTTACTACATGATTATCAGAAAGGTGGTGTCCGGGGATGACTTGTCAAGAGGTGATCGAATACATGAACCGTCAGCTAGACGGCGATTTGGATGAACATGAATATGAGATCTTGATGAATCATACGAGACATTGTCCGGACTGTGCAGCAATGTTTGAGCGGCTGAAGAAACTGTCCGATGAGCTTGGCAATTTACCTCATGTCATGCCAAAGTACAGTCTGGTAGACGCTATTTTGCCTCAGCTCGAAGAAATTGTTCCATTCCGGCAGCCGGAGGCGGCTGCGGTGGAGATTGCTCCGGTGGCCGTTCCTGCGCCAACGCAGCAAACCACGCGCCGTGCCAAAGAGCGGCATCAGCTGCGCTTCCGGGCGATAACGGGAATTATTGCGGCGAGCGTAGCAGCCGGATTATTCCTAGTATCTTATAATGCGGGTTTATTCCCGTCGTCTTCGCATAGCTTTGATGACGATAAGGTGCAAACGGCTGCGGCGGATACTTCCGCCAACTCAGCTGAAGTGCAAAGACAGTTTAAAGAGGTTCAGCCTTACGCCAACAATGCCAACGATACCGGCAAAGCGCACGTCAACACGGAATCGATTGATCCGGATCAATCTGCATCCTCGGCTGATTCAGCGGGCAACGACGATTACCATGTGACGACGGAAGAAGACTTGGGGATAGCCGCATCCGAATCGGAAGCAGGCGGATCCACGGATAATCAAGGGAACAGCTCCGGCGGCAGCAACGAGCCCGCATCGGACAACAAAGGGGCCTCGACCGGTGAAGTTCCTTCCGTCAAAGGACCTAGCCAAGGCATTGGCGATGGCAATGAGCCGAATCAGGGGATAGCCGGGTTTACGCCTGCACCGCTCGAGGTTGCTTCTCCGGACGGCAGCTACATTGCCAAGGCAGTTGGTTACCAGATCCATGTTTACAAGAACGGTGACGATGCAGGGAAAGCCGTTTATGATTCCATACGCAGAAACGGCAAGGTTGCCACGCTCGCATGGTCGGAGGACGGCAAGCAGATTACCTATGAGGTGCAGCTGGAATCCGGCGGCATGGAGCGTTACACGATTGACCTGGCAGCGAAAACCGAATCGAAGGCAGCTCATTAATTCTAGACATTTTTACGGCTGATATTCGCACACTTTATCGTTCACTTGCGTATGATATACAAATGAAAAGTCAACGTGAGCCTTGACCAAAAGTATGACCATCTACAGGGCGGTACCATGGGCCTGCCTGCAGATGTTTATATAGATGTTCAGGGACAAAGGGATGAGGCCTAAGAAGCCCATCCCTTTGTTGCTGTTCAGCGAATGCCATAAGATGCATGCATGGGAGACGGGGAGAGGTGAAGCATGGAAGCAAAAGAGGCGTTAAAGGAAATTAAAGCGGGGAAGTTCCGTCCCGCTTACGTGATATACGGCAAAGACCGGTACCGGATCGGCCAGTTTACGGAGACGTTAACGGAAGCGATGTTTACGCCGGACGAGCGTGAGCTTGGCGTAGTCAAGTTCGATACGTCGGAGACGCTGATTGAAGAAGCGGCGCTTGAAGCGGAGACGCTGCCTTTCTTTGTGGAGCGTAAGCTCGTTATTGTACGCGATTCGGTTGTGTTTGCTGCCGGAGGCAAAGAAGGCGGCAAGCTGGATCATAAGACGGACCGGCTGCAGCATTATTTGGACATCCCGTCGGAGACAACGGTTATGTTGTTCATTATAAACGCGGAAAAGCTGGACGAGCGGCGCAAGCTGGTGAAGATGCTGAAGGACCGCGATGCGCTTATCGCTTTTCAGGAGCTTGATGCGGCGGAGCTGAGACGCTGGGTTGTCAAACGCGCGGAGGAACAGAAACGGACGATGTCGTCGGATGCGGCGGATCTTCTGCTCGTGCGAACCGGGGCGAATATGCAGCAGCTGGCGATCGAAGTGGACAAGCTATGTCTTCATGCCGGTGAAGGCGGGGTTATAGGCGTTGAAGAGACGGAACTGCTGACAGCCTCTACCGTTGAAGAGGATGTATTTGCGCTGGTGGATGCCATCGCAAGCCTGCAGGTTGACCGTTCGCTGAAGCTGTACCGGGCTTTGCTCGTCAGAAGGGAAGAGCCTATCAAGATTGCCGCGTTAATCGCAAGGCAGCTGCGAATCATGCTTCAGATCAAGGAGCTTGAGCAGAACCGGTATTCTCCGCAGCAAATGGCTGGGCAGATTGGACTTCATCCGTACGCGGTTAAGCTTGCCGCCGAGAAAAGCCAAAAGTTTAAAGTAGCACGGCTTGGCGCGCTGCTTAGCGATATAGCGGATCTGGATTACAAAATGAAGACGGGCGCTATCGATAAGACGCTGGGATTGGAATTATTCCTGCTGTCGCTTGGCGTTCAGCAAGGACAAGGCGCCAGATAATCGAATAATGACAAATCAAAAACGGCCTCGCATAAGCGAGGCCGTTTATTTGTTTGCGGTTTATTAAGCTTGAGCCGACAGAGCGTTCAGCTTTTTAGCAAGACGAGATTTTTTGCGGGAAGCCGCATTTTTATGAATCAGGCCTTTAGTAACCGCTTTGTCCAATTTTTTCGTTGCAGCGACCAGAGCAGCTTTAGCTGCTTCTACATCAGTGCCAGCGATAGCTTGGTCAGCAGATTTAACAGCCGTACGAAGCGCGGATTTTTGGGAAGCGTTCAAAGCGCGGCGTTTTTCGCTCGTTTTAACGCGTTTAATTGCGGATTTAATGTTTGGCATCGAGTTTCACCTCCTACAAAGTTTGCGTAAGCAAACAAAAAGCGTACGCGGTAAGTCTAGGTAACACAACTTAAAATATATTACCATGCACTCTCATGAAAAGCAATAGCGAGCCTGTCCTGCCATTTTTGCTCAACCGGGCAAAAGTATGAAATTGTCTCCCTTGCGAACAATAAGCTGGAGAGAATGGTATGGCTTTGAAGGGAGAATGGTTAAATGACCGAACTTGATTTGCAGCAATACAACATTCGCACCGATCTGGCGCTTGAGGCAAAAGAAATCGCGGAGCAGCTTGGCGGGGGAGGCCCGATCCCGGGCATACATTCAGAAACAACCGAAGATGACGGCATCACGATTACTCATCTGCACGTGCAGAACGAGCAAGGCTCCCGCGCGATCGGCAAAGTGTTGGGCCGCTACGTCACGATTGAGGTACCCGGCCTCCGCAAGCAGGATACGGAGCTGCAGGATCGCGTCGCTACGCATTTCGCCAAGCATTTCGAGACGTTCCTGGAGCGGATTGGCATAGGCAAGACGGCAAAGGTGCTTATTGTTGGGCTGGGCAACTGGAATGTAACGCCGGATGCGCTGGGACCGCTCGTCGTAGAGAATGTGATGGTTACGCGCCACTTCTTCGAGCTGATGCCGGATCAGGTTGCGCCGGGTTACCGTGCGGTTAGCGCGGTAGCTCCGGGCGTGCTCGGGATAACCGGCATCGAATCCAGCGAGATTGTCCAGGGTATCGCGGAAAAAACGCATCCCGACGTCATTATTGCGATTGATGCGCTGGCTTCCAAAGCGCTGGACCGCGTGAATACAACGATTCAAATTGCGGATATCGGCATTCATCCGGGTTCGGGCATCGGCAATAAACGCAAAGGCCTTACGCAGGAGATACTGGGCATACCGGTTATTGCTATCGGCGTTCCGACGGTGGTGTACGCCTCCACGATCGTAAATCATACGATTGAGCTGATGAGGGACCATATGGCGGCGAACAATGCCAATAACGATCAAATATTCGGTCTGATGAACCAAATGGGCGAAGCCGAGCGACTGCAGCTTGTCAAAGAGGTGCTTAATCCGGTGGGCCATGATCTGCTTGTGACGCCAAAAGAAATCGACGAGTTTATCGAAGATATCGCCAACATTATCGCAAGCGGCTTAAACGCTTCGCTCCATGAGGCTGTCGATACCGATAACGTTGCCGCCTATACGCATTGAATTTATTCAAAGTCCTTGGGGCTCAAAAGCCTCAGGGGCTTTTTTGACTTTTTTGACGGCCAGCCGTTTACGCTTGATGGAATCTCTTAATCTATCAAAATTCACTTAATCTATTATTTCCTTTCGGTTCTATCAAACCTTCTTGTCTCATAGATTAGTAACAGATGAGCAACGAAGAAGCGGGAGGTAGAACTCGAAATGAAAAGAACCATCATGTTGTTTGATCTGACACGCGGGAGCAAACGGATTCGCCGGTTGCTTGTAACCGGAAAAACCTTCGCGGTGTTGTCGATAAGCTCCATGCTGTTTTTTGTTGCGATAGGGATAGTGGGGATGGCCCAGCAGCAATCGCTTGCCGCGCCGGTATCTTCCATGTCCGGTTTCGCGGCATCTGTTTCAAGCGGTTTTTTTGGGGATATGCTAGAGATGGAGATGCCTCAGTTCAAGAGCACCAAATCGGGCGAGGAGTTGTCTGGCACGCAAATCAGCAGCTTTATCCTCCGTTTGATGACGAACGTTAATCCTGGAGATCCAAGAAGCCTTGTCGCCGGTGAAATTCCGGGCATGGATGCGGATTCGCCATTTCTAATCGCAGGAGGAGTCGGTACGGATCCGAATGTGTGGCCGGAAGACAACATTCCGATACCTGGCGATGATACGAACGCAATAAACGGCGATGATCATGGTCCGGATAATACAGGCGGAGGCAACGAGCCTGCGGATACTCCGGAGCCGCCAACATCGACACCAACTCCTACGGAGAAACCAACATCGACGCCAACACCGGATGATACCGGGACGCATTCAACTGGGAAAGACAAAGTGGTGTTTATCTATCACTCGCATAGCCGGGAATCCTGGTATCCGGAAATTGCGGACAAGAACGGGGATGCCAACTCGGCTTCCAAAAATATTACGCTGGTAGGCGAACGTCTGGCTGAGAAGCTGGAGGATTTGGGCGTAGGCACTACGCATTCGGATGTGGATTACCCGACAACGGTGCCGAACTATGATTGGAACTTCTCTTACAAATACTCGAAGAAAACCGTTCAGGAAGCTATTGCAAGCAACAAAAAGCTGAAATTTTTCTTCGACATCCACCGCGATTCGGGCAGACGCAAAACCACTACGGTGGATATTAACGGCAAAAGCTACGCGCAAGTTTATTTTATTATCGGACACAAGAATCCGAACTGGAAAAAGAACGCGGAATTCGCAACCCAGATCCATGACGTTCTGGAGAAGCAATATCCCGGCCTTTCCAGAGGGATCTTGGGCAAGACCACGGCAACGGGCAACGGCGAGTACAACCAGTCGCTTGCCGAGGACAGCGTATTGATCGAAATTGGCGGCGTGGACAACACGTTGGCCGAGAGCTACCGGACAGCGGATGTATTGGCAAAAGTCATTGCGGATATTTACTGGGACGCTGAGAAAGTGTCTGCTTCAAAATAATCAAGCTTAGGCGAAGGCTGTTGCGGCAGCCTCGCCTGACTAAAAAGGGGCTGGAGAGAGATGAAAGGCGCATTTAAATGGATCTTGCTTGGAGGCGTGCTTGTATTTATCGTGTTGTACGGCATCGAAATGTCTTCGACAGGCATTGAGCGTATATACGGGCCGATCGAGAAAAACAATTCTTCGTCGGTTATTTCGGAGGACGACCGATATAATCTGGCTGCCTCCGATGAAGAAACAACAACCGTGAAGAGCAGCGGATTATCCACGGAAGCCGACCGGAAAATCGCCGAGCTCGAGAAGGAATTGAAGGAAGTCCGGAAAATCGCGGAGCAAAACGGACGCCATGAACGGCTTCCCGGCCTGTCGTCGGACAACGGGGAACCAACGGTGAACAAGGTTGCTGACGGAACAGCCGGCCTTTTGCAGTCCGTCTCCAATAGCGGGATCCGCTTTATTGCTTCATTATTCGGGTCGGTTACCGGATAGGCGGCCGTGCATCTTGCCGTAACCGCATTGCTGGTATACCATATAGCTGATATAATGGAAAGAATGATTAGCTATATTGGATTGTGTGGGGGTTAGGCATGACTGACGTTCGTGACCGGCAAAAGAAAATTAGGAATTTCTCGATTATTGCACATATTGACCACGGGAAGTCGACGCTCGCTGACCGTATTCTCGAATTTACCGGAGCGTTATCCTCGCGCGAAATGCAGGAGCAGGTTCTCGACCAGATGGATTTGGAGCGGGAACGCGGCATTACCATCAAGCTGCAGGCCGTACGCCTTACTTACAAGGCTGACGACGGCGAAGAATATTTACTTAACCTGATCGATACGCCTGGGCATGTCGATTTCACGTATGAAGTATCCCGCAGTATGGCGGCATGCGAAGGAGCTTTGCTGGTGGTCGATGCGGCACAAGGCATTGAAGCGCAGACGCTGGCCAACGTATATCTGGCACTCGACAACAACCTAGAGATTCTCCCGGTTATTAATAAAATCGATCTGCCAAGCGCCGAGCCTGAGCGCGTAAAGCAAGAGATCGAGGATGTTATCGGTCTTGATGCAAGCGAAGCGGTTCTCGCTTCGGCAAAAGCAGGGATCGGCATTAAAGAAATTTTGGAGCAAGTGGTACAGAAGGTGCCAGCTCCAACCGGTAATCCGGATGAACCGCTTAAAGCGCTTATTTTCGACTCGCACTACGATCCGTACAAAGGTGTTATCGTGTATGTGCGCGTTATCGACGGCAGCATTCAGGCCGGCAAGAAAATTCGTTTTATGGCGACCGGCGCCGAGTTTGAAGTTATCGAGGTTGGCGCATTTAAGCCTCGGATGGGCATTGTGGACGAGCTTGCCGTTGGCGACGTAGGTTTTGTCGTTGCCGGCATCAAAAACGTAAAAGATACGCGTGTCGGCGATACGGTTACGGAAGCGAAACGTCCGGCTCCGGAAGCTTTGCCTGGTTACCGCAAAATCAATCCGATGGTTTATTGCGGTCTGTATCCAATCGAGACGCAGGACTATAACGATCTGCGCGAAGCGCTCGAGAAGCTTGAGCTTAACGATGCGTCGCTCCGTTACGAGCCGGAAACCTCGACGGCACTGGGCTTTGGCTTCCGGTGCGGCTTCCTAGGCCTGCTGCATATGGAGATCATCCAGGAGCGTATCGAACGCGAGTTTAATATTCCGCTTATCACAACAGCGCCAAGCGTTATTTACCGCGTTACGCTGACGAACGGTACGGTTCTCGACATCGACAATCCTTCCAACTACCCGGAAGCGGGCAAGCTGGAGTATGTTGAAGAGCCGTATGTAAAGGCTTCGATTATTGTCCCTAATGATTTCGTAGGCGCGATTATGGAGCTTTGCCAAAGCAAACGCGGCGAGTTCGTGAACATGGAGTACCTGGATACGAACCGGGTTACGCTTACTTATGAAATTCCGCTCTCGGAGATTGTTTACGACTTCTTCGACCAGCTGAAATCGAGCACCAAAGGTTACGCTTCGTTTGATTACGAGCTGTCGGGCTACCGCAGATCGAATCTGGTGAAGATGGATATTATGCTGAACGGCGAGCAGGTCGATGCCCTGTCCGTTATCGTTCACCGCGACCGCGCATACCATCGCGGACGCGGTATTTGCCAGAAGATGAAAGAGCTGATCCCGCGCCAAATGTTCGAGGTGCCGGTACAGGCTTCGATCGGGACGAAGGTTATCGCGCGCGAGACCGTTAAAGCGATGCGCAAAAACGTTCTTGCCAAGTGTTACGGCGGCGACATCAGCCGTAAACGGAAGCTTCTCGACAAGCAGAAGGAAGGCAAGAAGCGGATGAAGCAGGTCGGCAGCGTAGAGGTGCCTCAAGAGGCCTTCATGGCGGTGCTGAAAATCGACGAGGACTAAGATCGGGCTGCTTCTTAGTCGCTGTCGCAAGATAACGGCATAAGGCTGAGCTCAGGGGACAGGGTATCTCCTTACAGCCGCTGTTGCTGATTTTTTTCCTGGATAAAGTGTTATCGGAAGAAAAAAATGCAGCAAAGGCGGGCGCTTCGCTCCTCCAGGAGATACCCTTTACCCCAAAGCGGCCTATGCCAATAATCTAGACAGGACTAAGGAGCATGCTCTCCTTAGTCCTGTCGATTTTTTTAATTGGGGAGTAAAAAAGAAGGAAGTGTTGAAATGATTAATTACGCGCCTAAGGCGCTTTACATTCATATCCCGTTCTGTACGAACAAGTGTCATTATTGCGATTTTACTTCGTATGTATTAAAGGGACAGCCTGTCGACGAATATCTCGACGCCTTGGAGAGAGAGATGGCGCTCACGGTTGCTCAAATACCGCCGGAGAGAATCGATACGGTATTTGTAGGAGGAGGTACTCCTACGGTATTGACGCCGCCTCAGATGGAACGTTTTCTCGCTTCGGTGAAAAAGTATTTTCCGCTTGCCGACGATGTGGAATTTACGATGGAAGCAAACCCGGGCACGACCGACCCGGAGAAGCTCGCCGCCATGTTTGCCGGCGGAGTGAACCGGATCAGCTTTGGCGTGCAATCGTTTGATAACGGGCTGCTGGAGCGCATTGGGCGCATTCATAATGTAGACGATGTTTATCGCAGTCTGGAAAATGCCCGCGCCGCAGGCTTTACGAATCTGTCGATTGACCTGATGTTCGGACTGCCGAAGCAGACGGTTGAGATGCTGGAGGACAGCGTTAATAAGGCATTGGCGCTTGATCTGCCGCACTATTCGCTTTACAGCCTGAAGGTGGAGGAAAATACGCTGTTCCACAAGCTTTATCAACGCGATGAGCTGCCTCTTCCTCCGGAAGACGAAGAGTTTAATATGTATACCTTGCTTATGGACCGGCTGAAGCAGGCGGGTTACGTTCATTACGAGATCAGCAATTTTGCTAAGCCGGGGTATGAAAGCAGGCATAACTCGACGTATTGGCGCAACGAGCCTTATTACGGGCTTGGAGCCGGCGCTCACGGTTATGCACGCGGACTCCGCCATGTGAATGTGAAAGGCGTGCAGCCTTTTATCGACTATACAAAAACAAAGCTTCCGCGTCTTGAAGAAAACGTTGTTCCGGAGTACGAAGCAATGGAGGACTTCATGATGGTAGGTCTGCGACTGCTCAAGGGCGTGCGCGTTTCCGATTATGCCGCTCAATTCGATGGCCAGAAGCTGGAGGATAAGTTTGGCCCCATCATTGAGAAGCTTCTTAAAGACGGACTGCTCGAGAAGGTCCTCGAGGAAGGCGATACCGTATACAAATTGACCGATAAAGGCGTTCTTTTCGGCAACGATGTATTTGGTTCGTTTATCGGTTTGGAGGAAGAAGCCGCTGGCTAAAATTCGGAAAAATAGTTCTTGAGAAAACATGCGACTTGCTGTATATTTATTCAATAGAATTTATATGCACCGGGTGGAGGCGAAGCAGCATGGAGGCAACGGAACAGTTAACGGTAGTTTGCAGAAAAGCAGCACCGGAAGATGTGGAAACTTTGTACGAACTCATTAAAGGCTATGCGGAACAGGGAATCATGCTGCCCCGCACCCGGGAAACGTTGCTGCGTCAGATTGATACGTTTGTCGTTGCGGAGATCGGGGATAAGGTTGTCGGGTGCGGCTCCTTATTGCGGCTTGGGCAGGATCTTGTAGAGATTCGTTCCCTTGGCATGTCCCAGGAATATAGAGGCCTTAAGATCGGCAACAAGCTGGTCGATTTTCTGGTCGAGCAAGCCAGAGAGCAGCAGATTCCCAAAATCATGGCGCTAACGTACGCCGTAAATTTCTTTTTGCGTAACGGATTTACCGTTGTGGAGAAAGAGATTTTTCCGGAAAAGGTTTGGAAAGACTGCGTGAACTGTCCGAAGCAGCATGCATGCGACGAAATCGCCGTACTCAAAATGTTAAACGAATAGATGAAGGGTCAGGCTATAATGCCTGACCTTTTTATTTTTATCGAAGGACATAGGCCTGAAAAAAGGGAACTGACTTGACAATGCTTAAGGTGGTTTGGTATTTTTGTATTAATGATTAGCACTCGGGTCTAATGAGTGCTAACGAGAAGATCCGATAAACTTTTTGGAGGGATGCGAATGTTGACTGAACGGCAACGAATGATACTGAATGCAATTGTAGACGACTATATCCGTTCGGCTGAGCCTGTTGGTTCCAGGAGCATATCTAAGCGCGGCGATGTCGCTTTTAGTCCTGCAACGATCCGTAATGAAATGGCCGACCTGGAGGAGCTTGGATTCCTCGAGCAGCCGCATACATCGGCGGGACGTATTCCATCAACCAAAGGTTATCGTTATTATGTTGATCATCTCGTGAAGCTGAATGAAATAAACGAAAATGATTTGAAGCAGGCTCATTCTTTCTTCTCGGAGAAAATGATTCAGATGGAGCAGGTTATCCAGCATGCCGCGATGATTTTGTCCAACCTGACGAATTACACCTCGATTTTGCTTGGACCGGAGATGTTCAGCAACTCGCTGAAGCATTTTAACCTGGTGCCTCTGGACGAGTCGACGGCGGTTGCGATTATCGTAACCAATACCGGCCATGTGGAAAACCGGACCATCACGGTTCCTCCGGGCATCCATATGGATGAGATGGAGAAGATCGTAAACATCCTGAACGCCAAGCTGGTTGGCATTCCGCTCGTGCGGTTGAAGTCGAAGCTGTACGCCGAAGTAGGCCAGGAGCTGGAGCGTTACGTTGACCATTGCGAGGAAGTGCTGGGCATCCTTGACAGCGCGCTGTCTAACGATTCGGAGCAGCGTGTGTTCCTCAGCGGAACAACGAATATGCTTACGCAGCCGGAATTCAAAGACGTCGACAAGGTGAAAACGATCCTGGATCTGCTGGATGAAACGCCTACCGTGATGAAAATGATTTCCGCCGCGCCGTCGGGTATACAAGTACGAATTGGAACAGAAAATGACCATGAGGCAATCGCGAATTGCAGCTTGATTACGGCTACGTATCAGATTGACGGCCAGTCGCTTGGCACCATCGGCATTCTTGGGCCGACACGGATGGAATACGGGAAAGTCATTACGCTTCTTGACGTGATTTCGAAAGATATGGCCCATATATTGGGCCGCTTCTATAAATAAGCTGCTGTTGCTGTGTGGGCGGGTGCTGTGGGCTTGTGCGCGTACGAGCGGGGTATTGCCTTCCGTCGCTGTTGAAAACGGGAATGTGGATTAGGATTCCTGGGGAATATTCCCGTTTTCAAAGGCGAGCGCTCACGCTCTTCAGGCAATACCCCGCTCTCCCGCGCCCGGAGCGCAGCACCGCAGCAAAAGAGCAAAGGCAACACATTTTACGCGCTTGGGGCGCGTATTCAACTGGCACTGAACCGCCAGTTGCAATTCTTTTAAGGAGGTGAATATGGTGAGTAACGACCAACATAACGAAACAATCGATGAAGTTATAGAAGAACTACAAACAGAGCAGCAGGAAGAGAACGAAGCGCATGAAGATCCGCGCATCGAAGAACTGACAAAGCTGGCTGAAGAGAATCAGCAACGATACTTACGCGCGCAAGCGGATTTCGATAACTTCCGCCGTCGTACGCAAAAGGAAAAGGAAGATCTTGCGCAATACGCTTCGATGAAGCTGATCGGGCAGCTGCTTCCGGTTGTCGATAACTTCGAGCGCGCTGTTTCCGCGGCTTCCGCGAATCAGGATTTTGAAGCTCTGGCTAAGGGCGTGGACATGATCTTCCGTCAGCTGGAACAAACGTTGCAGCAAGAAGGCTTGAAAGCAATGGATGCTGTTGGCGAGCCGTTTAATCCCGAATTCCACCAAGCGATTATGACAGTGGAATCGGATGAGCATGAAGAAGGCATCATCGTAGAAGAAGTTCAGAAAGGCTACATCCTGAAGGAGCGCGTTCTGCGCCCTGCCATGGTTAAAGTTAGCGGCTAATCCCTTTTCCGGTTACCGGAATTTAAATACGGAATAAAATTGATATTTAGGAGGAACTTACGATGAGTAAAGTTATCGGTATTGACCTTGGTACTACAAACTCTTGTGTTGCTGTAATGGAAGGCGGCGAAGCTGTCGTTATCCCGAATCCGGAAGGCAACCGCACAACGCCATCCGTTGTAGGCTTCAAAAAAGACGGAGAGCGCATTGTCGGCGAAACGGCGAAACGCCAAGCCATCACGAATCCCGACCGTACGGTAATGTCGATCAAACGTCATATGGGTACTAACCATAAAGAAGTTATTGACGGCAAAGAATATACGGCTCAAGAGATTTCGGCTATTATTTTGCAAAAACTGAAATCCGATGCGGAAGCCTATCTGGGCCAATCCGTAACGCAAGCGGTTATTACCGTTCCGGCTTACTTCAACGACAGCCAGCGCCAAGCAACAAAAGACGCAGGCAAAATCGCGGGACTTGAAGTTCTTCGTATCGTCAACGAGCCAACGGCGGCTGCGCTGGCTTACGGTCTTGAGAAAACAGAAGACCAAACGATCCTCGTCTATGACCTTGGCGGCGGTACATTCGACGTATCGATCCTGGAACTTGGCGACGGCTTCTTCGAAGTTAAAGCAACAAGCGGCGACAACAAGCTGGGCGGCGACGACTTTGACCAAGTCATCATCGACTACCTCGTAGCCGAATTCAAGAAAGAGCAAGGCGTTGACCTGTCCAAAGACAAAGCGGCTGTTCAACGTTTGAAAGACGCTGCCGAAAAAGCGAAAAAAGATCTGTCCGGCGTAATGTCGACGACGATTTCGCTTCCGTTTATCACAATGGCCGATGGCGTTCCACAGCACTTGGAGCTTAACCTGACTCGCGCGAAATTCGAAGAATTGTCCGCTCATCTGGTTGAACGTTCCCTCGCTCCTACGCGCCAAGCTTTGAGCGATTCCGGTCTCTCCGTAAATGACATCGATAAAGTTGTTCTTGTCGGCGGTTCGACTCGTATCCCTGCCGTTCAAGAAGCGGTTAAGAAGCTGATCGGCAAAGAGCCGCACAAAGGCGTTAACCCGGATGAAGTCGTTGCCCTCGGCGCAGCGGTTCAAGCCGGCGTATTGACTGGCGACGTAAAAGACGTGGTATTGCTTGACGTCACTCCGCTGTCCCTCGGCATCGAGACTGCAGGCGGCGTCTTCACGAAGATGATTGACCGCAATACGACGATCCCTACAAGCAAATCCCAAGTGTTCTCCACTTATGCGGATAACCAACCGGGCGTTGAAATTCACGTTCTGCAAGGCGAGCGTCAAATGGCTGCCGGCAACAAAACGCTTGGCCGCTTCACGCTGAACGATATTCCTCTCGCACCGCGCGGCGTTCCGCAAATCGAAGTTACCTTCGACATCGATGCGAACGGTATCGTTAACGTATCCGCTCTTGATAAAGGCACAGGCAAGAGCCAAAAAATTACGATCACTTCCTCGGGCGGTCTGAGCGAGGCTGAAATCGAGCAAATGATGAAGGATGCCGAGCTGAACGCGGAAGAAGATCGCAAACGCCGCGAGCTTGTTGAAGCGAAGAACAGCGCAGACCAACTCGTTTACTCGGTTGACAAAACATTGAAAGATCTGGGCGATAAAGTAGATGCTTCCGAGATCGAGAAAGCTAACGCCGCGAAAGAGAAAGTAACAAGCGCGGTAGCGACAGACGATCTGGATCAAATTACGAAAGCTACCGAAGAGCTGACTGAAATCGTGCAACAGCTGTCCGTGAAGCTGTATGAGCAAGCGCAAGCTGCTCAAGGCGGCCCGGAAGCAGGCGCTGAAGCAGCCGATGCAGGCGCTCGCGGCAAAGACAATGTTGTGGACGCTGACTATGAAGTAGTTGACGAAAACAAGAAATAAGACTTAACTTGTAATGGGAGAGGTCAAAGACAGGGTCTTCCTGTCTTTGGCCTCCTTGTGTGAATAGGCTGTAGTGCAGCAAACATGGGTGGAGGTGAGATGAGTTGGCAGATAAACGCGATTATTACGAGGTGCTTGGAGTAGGCAAGAGCGCTTCCGGAGACGAGATCAAGAAGGCGTACCGACAGCTCGCGCGCAAGTACCATCCCGACGTCAATAAAGAAGCAGACGCGGAAACGAAGTTCAAAGAAGTAAAGGAAGCATACGATGTCCTAAGCGATGACGGACAACGCGCAAGATACGACCAGTATGGTCACGTCGATCCGAATCAAGGCATGGGCGGAGCTGGCGGATTCTCCGGAAATGGTGATTTTGGCGGCTTTGGCGATATCTTTGACATGTTCTTTGGCGGTGGCGGCGGACGCCGCGACCCGAACGCGCCGCAGCGCGGCAATGACCTGCAGTATTCGATGACCATCGAATTCAAGGAAGCTGTGTTTGGCAAAGAGACGGAAATTACGATTCCGCGCACGGAATCTTGCGATACTTGCGCCGGCTCCGGCGCGAAGCCGGGAACCAAACCGGAAACTTGTTCGGTATGTCACGGTTCCGGCCAGCAGGAGGTTGTCCAGAATACGCCGTTCGGCCGTATGGTCAATCGCCGGGCTTGTTCGCATTGCGGCGGCTCGGGCAAAGTCATCAAAGAGAAATGCGGAACCTGCCACGGCGCAGGCAGAGTGAAAAAACAGCGTAAAATCAATGTCCGCATCCCTGCCGGCGTGGATGACGGAGCTCAAATTCGTCTCTCCGGCGAAGGCGAAGGCGGACTCCGCGGAGGCCCGGCCGGCGATCTGTACATCGTGATCCGCGTGAAGGCGCATGAATTCTTCGAGCGCGAGAATGACGATATCTACTGCGAAGTGCCGTTAACCTTCGTCCAGGCGGCGCTCGGTGATGAGATCGAGATCCCGACGTTGACCGAGAAGGTAAAGCTGAAAATTCCCGCGGGCACGCAGACGGGTACTTATTTCCGACTCAAAGGAAAAGGGGTGCCGAAGCTTCGCGGCTACGGCCAAGGCGACCAGCACGTCAAAGTGACGATTGTTACCCCGACGAAATTGTCGGATGAGCAGAAGGATCTGCTTCGCCAGTTTGGCGGAATCGGCGGCGAGTCCCCGGCAGAGACCCAAGAGCATCACGAATCGATTTTCGAGAAAATGAAGAAAGCGTTCCGCGGCGAGTAGCCCGGAACGTCTTTTTTTTGCGGTTGCGAATAGTTCGGCTTTCCTTGCAACAAGCTACTTAAGTAATGGACCTACCTACTTACTTGAAGGAGCTGGATAACAATGACTAACGAGAACAAAGACTATATGGAAAAAGTGAACTTCGGGGATTTGCCGGTTGGCAAAAACGAAGATGTCGAATTCTCCCAAGAGCTTGCCGATGAAGCGGACAAACAAGCGGCGCAACGCGCGGCAGCAGCGGATGCGCGGGCTCAGAACGAGCAGGGCGAGTAATGTCCCAGCAGGTTGAGATCCGGGCAAACTTCGGCGAGCCGGCCGCAGCCCAGGAGGCGCTTCGCAAGCTGCAGGCACTTAGAGCGTTTGAAGTGAACGGTTTGTTCGAGAACGGTCTGCTTACCGCCACGGTGGACGAAGCGATTGTCGAACGGGCCATTCATATGATTGAACAGATCGGCGGAAGTCCGGAGACCGGAACGATCGGCTGATTGTCGTGAGCGGCAAACTTGTGTTTGCCGCTTTTTTGTGCATAAATGATGAATAGTGTACAATAGATGGTAGTTTTCACTTATGGAGGGTTATAGTACATATGAAATGGCATGAAATTACGATCTCGACAACGGAACAGGCAATCGAGATGATCTCTAACTTTTTGCATGAAATGGATGCGGGCGGCGTATCCATTGAAGAATCGGGTACTTTGAACAAGGAGCGGGACACTTCTCTGGGTCAATGGTACGAGAAGCCGCTGAACGATATTCCGGAAGGTCAAGCGGTTATCAAAGGATACTTTACGGAAAGCGTGGACATGAATGAGCTCAAGCTGCAGATCGTGCCGCGGATTGAGCAGTTGAAGGAATTCGGCATTGACCCGGGCACCTACGAAATCTCGTTTAAGCTTGTTGACGAAGAAGACTGGGCTACAGCCTGGAAGCAGTACTTCAAGCCTATTAAAGTGTCGGAAAGGCTGACGATCAAGCCGACTTGGGAAGAATACGAGCCGGCTGCCGGAGAGAGCATCATTGAACTTGACCCAGGCATGGCCTTCGGCACGGGCACGCATCCAACAACCGCGCTTTGCCTTCAAACGCTGGAATCGGTCATTAAAGGCGACGAAGAAGTGATTGACGTAGGTACGGGATCCGGTATTCTGGCTATCGGCGCGATGAAGCTTGGCGCACGCCGCGTATTGGCGCTGGATCTTGATCCGGTGGCCGTATCGAGCGCTACGGAGAACGTAAGGCTTAACGGCCTGCAGAACGATGTCGAGGTGCTGGAAAGCGATTTGCTGGGCGTGCTTGGCGGTAAGGTTGTCCATGCGGTTAACGAACGGGATGCGCTGTCAACGTCGGTAACGCTTCCGGTAGATCTGGTCGTAGCGAACATTCTCGCGGAAATTATTTTGCTCTTTATCGACGATGTGTTCGCGGCGCTCAAGCCTGACGGTATTTATATTGCATCGGGTATTTACATGAACAAAGAAGCCGACGTGGAGGAAGGGTTGATCCGCTCGGGCTTTGAAATCGTAGATAAGCGCCGCGATCAGGATTGGATTGCATTCGTGGCGAGAAAGCCGCAGGTGAATGAATGAGCTGGGATGATTTCTTAGCGTATCCAATCGAGGACCTGCCTTTTATTGCGCTGGTCCTGATCATATCTTTCACGGTGCATGAGTTCGCGCATGCTTATAGCGCCTATAAGTTTGGCGATAACACGCCTAAAGAGATGGGAAGAGTAACTCTCAACCCTCGCGTGCATATCGATCTGCTTGGCGCCATCCTGATTCTGATCGCGGGCTTCGGTTGGGCGAGGCCTGTTCAGATCAACCCAAGCCGCTTCAAGAATCCGCGCGTCATGGGCGTTATCGTATCGGCCCTTGGTCCTATCAGCAATTTGCTTCTTGGCGTCTTAGGCGTTCTTCTTGTGTTAATACTGGATAAGACAGGTTTGATGTATGCAGGCTCAAACGGCGTTAACTTGGCGCTTCAGCATTTTTTCTTTTATTTCATGTATCTGAACTTTCTTTTGTTTATCTTTAATCTGATTCCGCTGCCGCCACTCGACGGATACCGGATTATTCAGGATCTGGTGCCGCTGAAGACGCGGATTAAGATGGATCAGAACGTACAGTGGGGCATGTACATCTTCCTCCTGCTCGTGTTTCTTCCGCCGCTTCGCCGGGTAACGCTGGATCCGATTCTCGGCTGGTGGGAGCCGCTTTACAATTTCTTTTTCAATTTATTCCAACCGCTGTTTTAAGCCGCATTTCATAGATTTTTAAGGCGGAAACATGCTATGATGAAGGATGGTTAGACTGACGCAATGCAGCGATATTTTGTGGCAGCGGAGCAATTTGACGGCTCTAGCGTGCGTTTAATAGGAGAAGATGCCTTCCACGCCGTCCGCGTAATGCGGATGAAGCCGGAAGAGAAGTTTATCGCAAGCGACGGCATTTCCCGCGTCGTGCTTGCTTCGGTACGCGAGGCAGCCTCTTCGGAGGTGGTGGCGGACATTGTGGAGGAGCTGCCGATGGACAGCGAGTCCAGCTGGTCGGTAACCATCGCGCAAAGCTTGCCGAAGGGCGATAAGATGGAGCTGGTCATCCAGAAAGGGACAGAGATTGGCGCTTATGCTTTCGCGCCTTTTCAATCCGAGCGGATGATCGTTCAATATGACGGCAAGAAGGAAGCGAAGCGTATGGAGCGCTGGAGCAAGATTGCCAAGGAAGCAGCGGAGCAGTCGCATCGCTGCCGCGTTCCCGCTATCGAGCCCGTGCGCAGCTGGCGCGAGCTGAAGGAAGCGATTCCGGCTTTTGATTTAGCGTTATTTTGTTATGAACGGGAAGGCGATGCAGCAGCGGGTACGGGCATCCGGGATGCCTTGCTAAGCTGGAGGCAGGCTGGCCATACGGCAGCCGAGCTGAAGGTGCTGCTCATCATTGGACCTGAAGGCGGCTTTACGGAACGGGAAGCAGATGAGGCGGAGGCGGCTGGAGCCGTTATTGTAGGCCTTGGCCGGAGGATCCTGCGGACGGAAACCGCGGGTATCGTCGGGTTGACCTGCTTGCTGTACGAAGCCGGAGAAATGGGAGGAGCGTAAGGATTTTATGCCATCGGTTGCATTTTACACCTTGGGATGCAAAGTTAACTTTTACGACACGGAAGCGATTTGGCAGCTGTTCAAAAACGAAGGATACGAGCAGGTTGATTTCGAATCGACGGCTGACGTTTATCTGATCAATACATGTACGGTTACCAATACGGGCGACAAGAAGAGCCGCCAGATTATCCGCCGCGCGGTGCGCCGTAATCCGGATGCGGTTATTGCGGTTACGGGCTGTTACGCCCAAACGTCTCCTGCGGAGATTATGGCGATTCCGGGGGTGGACCTCGTTATCGGAACGCAGGACCGCGAGAAAATCATGACGTTTGTGAACCAGATTCACGATGACCGCCAGCCGGTTAACGCGGTTCGCAACATTATGAAGACCCGTGAGTTCGAGGAGCTAGACGTACCGGATTTCAACGAGCGCACACGCGCATTCCTGAAGATCCAGGAAGGCTGCAACAACTTCTGCACCTTCTGCATTATTCCGTGGTCGCGCGGTCTTTCGCGCAGCCGCGATCCGAAGAGCGTGCTCGAGCAAGCGAAGCAGCTTGTAGCTTCCGGCTACAAGGAAATCGTCCTTACCGGTATTCATACGGGCGGTTACGGCGACGATATGGAGAACTACCGTCTCGTTGACCTGCTGTGGGATCTGGACAAGATCGAAGGACTGGAGCGGATCCGGATCAGCTCGATCGAAGCCAGCCAAATTGACGATGCGATGATCGACGTGCTTAACCGTTCGACCAAAATGTGCCGCCATCTGCATATTCCTCTTCAAGCCGGCGATTCCTCCGTGCTTAAGCGGATGCGCCGCAAATATACGACGGACGAGTTTGCAGCCAAGCTGAAACGTATCCGCGAAGCAATGCCTGGCGTAGCGATTACGACTGACGTTATCGTTGGCTTCCCCGGCGAGACGGAAGAGATGTTCGAGAACGGCTACAAGTTTATGGAAGAGGTTGGCTTCTCGGAAATGCACGTCTTCCCGTATTCGAAGCGTACAGGCACGCCGGCTGCCCGCATGGATGATCAAGTGGACGAAGAAGTGAAGAATGAACGCGTCCATAAACTGATCGACTTGTCCGAGAAAATGCAGCTTGCTTATGCCGAGCAGCATGTAGGAGCCGTCCTGGACGTTATTCCGGAGCGTGACTACAAAGGCGCTCCCGGTACGGGGCTTGTGATGGGGTACTCGGATAACTATATTCAGATTGTGTTTGAAGGAACCGAAGCGCTTGTCGGCAAGCTTTGCCGCGTGAAAATTACTGAAGCAGGCGTCAATGAATGCCGCGCTCAGCTTGTCCGCGTACTGGACGATGTCCCGGCGGAAGCGATGAGAGCTTAGAGATAGTCATAACGCACGAGGATTTCACGCTCATTTCTGTCGTATCGGAATAAGTGGGGAATCCTCGTTGTTGCATGCAAATGTCGAGCAGGCAAGGGGGAAACGGAATTGGTTGAAATTTCGGCAGGAGGCGTAGTCTATCGCCGGAACGAGGCTGGGCTTTTGCAGATTCAGCTGATACAGGACCGTTATGGCAAAGTGTCGCTCCCGAAAGGCAAGATGGAGCCCGGGGAGACGGTCGAGCAAACGGCGCTTAGGGAAATTGCCGAGGAAACGGGCATGATCGGGGCTATCGTTAAACCGATTGACCAAATCAAGTATCAGTACCATGATGCGAATAAGGGAACCGTCAACAAGGAGGTTCATTATTATTTGGTTGAAGCGGTAGGCGGATCGCTCCAGGCACAGGTGGAAGAAATCCGGGGCGTCGAATGGTTTGATCCGCTTGAAGCCTGGAGACGCCAGAAGCAGTCGGGCTATGAGAATAATAACCGGATCGTGGCGGGGGCCCTCAGCTTGCTTGGCGTGAAGTTTGATTAGACCGGAAGCTTGCGGAAAACAGGCAAATAGCAGAACGGCAAGGCAATCAATGAGCTTAGAATATTGAAAATCGTTTGCGCGTGAGCGATCTGGCTGGCTGGGGAATGGGCGAACCATCCTGATGCAGCCGATAACTCGCCAAGGAACGGCATGAAGAGCAAAGCGCCGCCGGCATTTAGGATGGTATGGGACCAAGCCACGTATTGACCGGGCTTTGAACCGCTGAAGGATGCGAGCAGCGCGGTAGCGCATGTACCGATATTCGCCCCTAGTACAACGGCAACGCCAAGCTCGAGAGGCATTGCCCCGATGGCTGCAAAGCCCATAATAATACCGATTACAGCAGCACTGCTGTGGACGATTGCTGTCAGCACCGCGCCGGCGGCTAATCCCCACCAGAGGCTGCTTGTTGATTTTTCAAGGAACCAGCCGAACATGGGACTTTCCTGCACGGCGGGTCCAATCGCCTGCATCATGGCCATCCCGGCAAGCAGCAGGCTGAAGCCGCCTAAGGCAACGGCGGAGGAGCGAACGGTCTCAAGCAGCCGAAGCGACCGGGTTCTGGGCCAGATTCCGAGTTCGTTCAGCAGTACGGTTGCGAGCCAGCCAGCCAGCGCCAGCAGAAGCAATGGAACGGAAAGTTTATTTAAGCTCAGGCCGATAAGCTCGGTCGTCAGGCAGGTGCCGATGTTGCTTCCGAGGATAATGCCAAGTGTCCGGGGGAAGGTAAGCAGGCCGGCATTGACTAGCCCTATGGCGATAACGGTAACGGCTGTACTGCTCTGCAAAAAGGCGGTAGTTGCCGTACCGACAGCAAGGCCATGGACCGGCGTCGCCGTTGAGCGATGCAGGACACGCTGCAGATACGGGCCGGCTAACCGGTGCAGCGCCAGCTCCATCAGCTTCATCCCGCTTATAAAGATGGTGAAGCCGATCGCCATTGGCAGAAGAATCGAATGGAGCATAGCAAAGGTCTCCTTTTTATAAAAAGTTATCGTTGATACATATGCTTACGCTTAGACAAGCATGACAAGCCAGGAATAGAGAGGGAGATTAACGAAGTGAGCAAAGCGAAAGTTTGGCTGCAGAAGGGCCGCAGGAAACGTCTTGAAGCAGGCCACCCATGGATTTACGCAAATGAAATCGATAAGCTGGAAGGGGAAGCGGAGCCGGGAGCGCTGGTAGACGTCGTTGGGTCTAACGGCAAATATTTGGCGACCGGATATTACAATCCCAAGTCCCAAATCACGGTCCGCGTCGTCTCCTATCAGCCGCTTGAAGAAATGGACGCCGACTACTTCCGCGAGAAGTTTCGTTTATGCGAAGCGCACCGCAGCCGGTTCGTGCAGGACCGCGATTGCCGGCTCGTCTACGGAGAGGCTGATTTTCTTCCCGGTCTAGTGGTAGACCGGTTCGCCGATGTGCTGGTCGTTCAGATTTTGACGCTTGGACTGGATATCCGCCGGGAAGCGATTGTAGCCGCTCTTGTTGACGTGTTCCAGCCGAAAGGGATCTACGAACGGAGCGATGTCGGAGTTAGACAGCTCGAAGGGCTTGAGCTGCGCACCGGAGTGCTGTTCGGGGAATGCCCGCGGATTCTCGAGATTGAAGAGAATGGCCTTAAGCTGGAAGTCGATATCGTGGAAGGCCAAAAGACCGGTTATTTCTACGATCAACGCGAGAATCGCGCTTCTATCGAGCCTCTCATGAAGGGCTGGGGCGCTCGCAGCGGCATTCGCCTCGAGAACCGCCCTGCTGATACCGATACGGAAGTTACAAGGCTTGTACCGGTGAATGCGAACGGCAAAGAAGTAACCTTCCCATATTGGGACGGTGCGACCGTGCTGGAGTGCTTTGCCCATACCGGCAGCTTCACTCTCCATGCCTGCAAATACGGGGCGAAAAAAGTAACCTGTCTCGACGTATCCGAGCATGCCATCGACACGGCGCGCCGCAACGTCGAGCGTAACGGCTTCACCGACCGCGTGGAATTTGTCGTGGCGGATGCCTTTGATTACTTGCGCACGCAGGTAAAAGGCGTTGAAGAGCGCGCGGAGCGCAGCCGTGCCGGTGCGGATACTTCCAAGCCGCTTAGCGGCGGCGGCCGTACATGGGATGTTGTTATCCTTGATCCCCCCGCCTTCGCAAAGACCAAAAGCGCGGTTGCCGGGGCATGCCGGGGTTATAAAGACATCAACCTGCATGGCCTCAAGCTGGTTAACGAAGGCGGCTATCTCGTTACGGCCAGCTGCTCGTACCACATGCGGCCGGATCTGTTCCTAGAGACGATACAGGAAGCGGCATCCGATGCCGGCAAGCTGCTGCGTCTCGTGGAGTGGCGGGCTGCAGGCAAGGATCATCCGCAGCTGCTTGGCGTATCGGAAGGACATTACTTGAAATTTGCCGTGTTCGAAGTGCGGAGTAAATAATACGAAAAAAGCCGTATGGATCGGTGAGGGATCCATGCGGCTTCTTGTTCTAAAAATAGACATATTCAATCGATTGATAGATGTGTATAATAGGAATGTAACGCTGAGAGACAGACGACTGTACCCAGCGGTTCCATAATGGACAGAGCAGTTCACTGCATGTCTACTAACCCATAATCCGGCAGAGCGGAAATCCGCATGCGGGATTTTTTATTTTATTCTAAAAAATTCATAATCGGCGATAGCCGTTTCATCCTGCTAGAAGGATTCTTTGAATTGCCGGCTCAGCTCGACACGCTGCAGCTTTAACAGCCAGACCTCTTCCCGTAACGTTTTCAAATCGGAAGAATCATCGGAATTTCTCAATTGCTGATAAAGATCAATCATCTTCCGGTTAATGACGTCAAACTTTCTCCATAACTCAGCGGCTTTCGTCGACAGAGCTTGCTGGCTTGTTTGTTCCTTCCACCCGGCGAGCGAACGGGTAATCTCCTGCTGCCACTCCAGATCACCGATTTGCTTGGCGTAGTTGAATAAATCCAGATAATCGTTAATCCATTGCGTTTCTTCCGAGGTCATTTGCCGTTCCTCCAATCCGGATCATTATATTACCTAGTATTATACTCGGTATATAAGGGATTGCAATATTTTCTTGTTAAAAAGATAGCACTTCTTCCAGAACATACGTTTGTCGTCCGGGTGAAAAAGGCCCCGCGTTATGGTAGAATGATAGATTATGAGATAGTTTCGGAGGGGAAGAGTTAGGATGGGGCTTCGATTTGTGCTTGGCCGCTCGGGAACGGGGAAAACAACGTATTGTCTGGACGCAATCCGCGCCAAGCTGCAAGGCGAGCCGGATGGAGCGCCGCTTGTTATGCTGGTCCCGGAACAGGCTACTTTCCAGACGGAGTACGCGCTTTTGAAAAATACGACGCTAAGCGGAACGATTCGCGCCCAGGCGCTAAGCTTCCGCCGTCTGGCCTTTCGCGTCATGCAGGAGACGGGCGGCACCGCCTTAATTCCGATCAGCGATAACGGCAAGCATATGATGCTTTTCAAGATTATACACCGGCTAGGCAAGCAGCTTGAGCTTTTCCAAAGCGGGGCGGAGCAGCCCGGTTTCATTGAACGGCTGGGCGAGCTGTTGACCGAGTGGAAGCGTTACGGGATTGACGCCGATCTGCTGAAGAAAAAAACGGCATCGGTGGAAGACGCGTCGCTTCTCAACCGGAAGCTGCATGATCTTCGTCTTGTGTATGACAAGCTGGAGCAGGAATTGCTTGGCCTTTATATCGATTCGGAAGATTATTTGACGCAGCTGATTGCAGGCTATGCCGACGCGCCGGCGATGCAGGGTGCCCATCTGTGGATTGACGGCTTCCATGGTTTTACGCCGAAGGAATACGATGCGCTTGGCACGCTGATCGCTTCTTCCGCGGAAGTGACCGTTGCGCTTACGCTTGACCGTCCTTACGATAACGGCGAAATGCCGCATGAGCTTGAACTTTTCCACCCTACGGCTGAAACGTACGGAAAGCTGGCTGCATTGGCGGCTCAAGCCGGCGTGCCCGTGCATGAAACCGTCGTGCTGGATGAGGGAGTTCCATACCGCTTTACTGGGAGTTCGATGCTTGCCCATTTAGAGAAGCATTACGGCGGAAGAGCCCCAATGCTTATACCGGATAAGAAGATGCTGGCAGTAGACAATTCCGCCTGCGGGGTATCCCTTCATGCCTCCGCGAACAGAAGAGCCGAGGTCGAAGCAGCGGCGCGCGATATGGTTCGCCGGGCACGCGAAGAGGGGCTGCGCTGGCGCGACATGGCGGTTATGGTACGGAACGCGGCTGAATATACGGACTATATTCAAACGATATTCGATGATTACGAAATTCCTTATTTCCTTGACCAAAAGAATAACACGGTCCATCATCCGCTGGTTGAATTTATCCGTTCCGCGCTGGAGACGGTGCTCCACGGCTGGCATTACGAGGCGGTATTCCGATGCATCAAGACGGAGCTGCTGTTCCCGATTGACGGCAGCATGTCTCGCGAGCTGTTTGACCGCCTGGAAAACTATGTGCTGGCAGCCGGAGTCGACGGATGGAAGTGGCTTGACCGCTCCAGGTGGAAGCCGCTTATGCAGCAGTCTCTCGAGGATGAGCCGGAAACGGTATCCGAGCCGTCTGCAAAAGCCAAACGGGAATTTCAGGCCGTAATGGCGGCGAGAGAGGCGATTGTCCCTCCGCTTCGCCGGTTCGAGCAGTCCTTGAAGAAAGCCTCCAGCGTCAAAGAGATGTGCGAAGCGTTGTACAAGCTGCTGGATCATGCGGATGCCGCCGACCGCCTTGAACGCTGGAGCCGCGAGGACAGCGCGTCCGGTCGTACGCAGCGCGCCAGATCACACCGCCAGCTATGGGATGGCGTCATGCAGCTGCTGGATCAGCTGGTGGAAATGGTCGGGGACGAGGATATGCCTCCGGAGCTGTTCGCCGGCATGGTGGAGACGGGGCTCGAAAACTTGAAGCTTGCGGCGGTGCCGCCCGCACTTGATCAGGCACTGGTCGGCAGCATGGACCGGACGCGTTCCGGGGATGTAAAGATCTGTTACGTGCTAGGCGCTAACGACGGCGTCATGCCGATGCGCATTCAAGAAGACGGCGTGCTGACCGAGCAGGAGCGGGAACGCCTTGCCGAAGAAGGACTGGTTATGGCGCCGGGCGTAAGACGCAGGCTTCTCGACGAACGTTTCCTGATCTATAACGCCTTGACAACGGCCAGCCAGCATCTGTGGATCAGCTGGGCGCAGGCGGACGAGGAAGGGAAAACGCTGCTGCCTTCGGAAGTCATCCGGCAGGTGAAGCAGCTGTTCCCAGGCATTCCGGTTTATCAGAAGTCGGGCGAGCCGACTCCGGGAATGGAGACGGGCGAACAGCGCTCTTATATCGAGCATCCTCAGCGGACGCTTGCTTATTTGATCACGGAGCTTCGTGCCTGGCGGCAAGGCTCCGAGATTGCGCCGTTCTGGTGGGATGTCTATAACTGGTTTGCGATCCGGCCGGAGTGGCAGGACAAGCTGCAGCTCATGAACGCGTCATTAAGCTTCTCCAATCAGGAGACGGTGCTTACGACAACGACGGCGGAGCAGCTCTACGGGACAAAGCTGAAGGCCAGCGTGTCGCGGATGGAGAGATTCGTGTCCTGTCCGTTCCAGCATTTTGCCATTCACGGCTTAAGGCTTCGCGAACGCCAGATGTACCGCCTTGAAGCGCCGGATGTCGGGCAGCTGTTCCATGCGGCGCTCAGCCGTCTGGCCGGAAGCGTCGGACAGCGCTGGGGCTCGATGCCGGAAGGGCAAATCCGCGAAGCGGCGGCAAAGACCGTTGACGAGCTGGCGCCAAGGCTGCAGTCGCAAATCCTGCTCAGCAGCGGCCGGTTCCAATACATTGCCCGCAAGCTGAAGGAAATCGTTGCCCAGGCGGCGGTTATTTTAAGCGAGCATTCCCGCAGGGCTCAGTTCCAGCCGGTTGGGCTCGAGGTTGATTTTGGACCGGACGGCACGCTGCCTGCCCTTGTCATACCGCTGGATAACGGGGGCACGATGGAAATTATCGGACGGATTGACCGCGTAGACGCGGCTGAGACCGAGGAGGGCTTGCTGCTGCGCGTCTTGGATTACAAATCGAGCGCAACGCAGCTTAAGCTGGAGGAAGTGGCGTTTGGACTATCTCTGCAGATGCTCACGTACCTGGACGTGCTTGTTACGCATGCTTCCGAATGGCTCGGAAAGCCGGCATCGCCCGCGGGCGTGCTTTATTTCCACGTTCATAATCCGATGCTTGCGGTATCCAACGGGCTATCCGTGGCCGAGGTAAACGCAAGAATGCTGAAAAAGTTCAAAACTCGGGGACTCATTACGGCCGAAGCGGAAACGGCCCGGCTGATGGACGGCGATCTGGAATCCGGCTACTCGGAGATTCTTCCCGTTGCCTTGAAGCGCGACGGAAGCTTTTACAGCAGTTCTTCGGTTGTGACGGACGATCAGTGGGATGTGCTGCGCAGCTCCGTCCGGCGGACCATCGGAAAAATAGGCACGGAAATCGGCTGCGGAAAGGTGTCGATCGAGCCTTACCGTCTCGGAACGAAGTCGCCTTGCCAATACTGCGATTACAAGCCGGTATGCCAATTCGACCCGTTATTCGACGGCAATGAATACATGAAGCTGAGCAAGCTTTCGGAAAATGAAATTTGGCAGAAGCTGCATGGAGAGGAGGAGACAGCGGATGGAAACGATTAATTTGCCGGCTAAGCCGGAGAACAGCACATGGACCGATGACCAGTGGCGCGCGATTGTGACGGAAGGCTCGGATGTTCTCGTTGCCGCGGCAGCAGGCTCGGGAAAAACGGCGGTACTGGTAGAACGGATTATTCGGAAAATCTCCTCGTTCTCCGATGTCGATCGGCTGCTGGTCGCAACCTTCACGAAAGCGGCGGCTGCCGAAATGAAGGACCGGATCCGGATTGCGCTGGAGAAAGAGCTCGAACGTCAGCCGGAATCCGAGCATTTGCGCAGACAGCTTGCGCTTATGAACCGGGCGTCGATTACGACGCTTCACTCCTTCTGTCTCGACGTTATACGGAGGTATTATCCGTTAATCGGGCTCGACCCGGGTTTCCGGATCGCGAATGAAACAGAAAGCGAACTGATGCGCATCGACGTGCTGGATCAGCTCTTCGAAGAAAAATATGAAGGATCAGCCGGCGACAGCGGGGCATTCCTGCGCCTGGCCGACCGCTACGGCGGCGAGCGCGGCGACGAGCCGTTGTATAAGCTGGTTCAACAGCTCTATGACTTTGCGCAGAGCCATCCTTGGCCGGAGCATTGGCTCCGCCAGACCGCGGCCAGCTTTATGGTTGAGAACGTGGAAGGGCTCAGGAGCAGTCCTTGGGTGGCAAGCTTGAGGACTGACGTGGAACAGGCGCTGTCGGGTGCGGCGTCCCTTCTTGACCAGGCAATGCGGTTGACGAGGGAGCCGACTGGCCCGGCACCTTACGCGGCAACTTTTGAAGAGGATCTCGCGGTTGTGGGCAGCCTAGCCGAAACCGTTCGCATGCATCCTTGGGAGAAGTGGTTCGAATCGTTCCAAGCCGTGCAGTTCGGCAAGCTGAAGGCTATGCGCGGCGATGATTACGATAAAAGCATGCAGGAGCAGGCTAAGGAGCTTCGCGATCAGGCCAAGAAGCTGATTAGCTCGCTTGCGGACGAATTGTTTGGACGTTCGGCGGAGGAGTTCGCTTGGGAGCTGCGGGAGCTTGCCCCGCTCATGGCTGCGCTGTCCGAGCTTGTCATCGAATTCGGCCAGCGTTACGAAGCCGCGAAGCGGGCTAAGGGTCTGCTCGATTTTGGCGACCTGGAGCATTATTGCTTAAGGATACTGAGATCGCCGGAATCAACGCCCGAGCTTACGACTCCGTCGTCTGCGGCTATGGAGTACCAGCGCCAGTTCGATGAAATTCTGCTTGACGAATATCAGGATACCAACATGGTGCAGGAAGCCATCGTGTCTCTGATTGCCAATCCGCATGCCGGCAACCGGTTTATGGTAGGCGATGTGAAGCAGAGCATTTACCGGTTCCGTCTGGCGGAGCCGAATTTGTTCATGAGCAAATACAAAAATTACGGCGCGCCCGGGGGTGACGGTCTTCGCATCGATCTGGCCCGCAACTTCCGGAGCCGGCTTGAAGTCGTTGACGGAGTAAATGACGTGTTCCGCGCCATCATGAGAGAAACGGTCGCGGAGATGGATTACGACAAGCGTGCCGAGCTGGTATGCGGAGCTTCCTATCCTGAGCCTGACAGGCCAGGACGATTTGCCGTCGAGCTTGCGGTTATCGACAAAGCGGGCTCTTCGGACGAGGAGGATGGGGCGGCTTCTGCCGCGGATTCCGAAGAAGAATCCGAGCAAGGAGCCGAATCGGCGGAGGAGCTGCAGACGGCGCAGCTGGAGGCAAGGCTTATTGCCCGCCAGATCCGTTCCCTGCTTGACGGGGGCTTCCGGGTATATGACGGCAAGAAGCGGGAAAGCCGCCCGATGGAATGGCGCGACATTGTCATTTTGCTGCGGGCTACGCAGGCTTGGTCTCCCGTCATTATCGAGGAGCTTCAAGGTGCGGGTATTCCCGCCTACGCGGAGCTGAGCAGCGGGTATTTCGACGCGACGGAAGTAGAGACGATCCTTTCCTTGCTGCGGGTCATTGACAATCCGTATCAGGATATCCCGCTCGCGGGCACTCTCCGATCGCCGATTTTTGGCTTGAATGCCGAAGAGCTGGCTCTTATCCGGATCGGAGCGATGCACGATACCTACTATGACGCGGTGCTGCAGGCAGCGGGCGATCTTCTTTTGCCCGATGAGCTGAGACGCAAGCTGTCGCTGTTTCTTGACCGGCTAGACAGATGGCGGAATGATGCCAGACAAGGCTCGCTTGCGGATTTGATCTGGAGCATTTACAGGGAGACCGGCTATTACGATTTTGCGGGGGGTCTTCCCGGAGGCGTGCAGCGTCAAGCGAATCTTAGAGCGCTTCATGACCGTGCCCGCCAGTATGAGGCCACCTCCTTCCGGGGCTTGTTCCGCTTCCTGCGCTTCGTTGAGCGGATGCGGGACAGCGGCGGTGATCTGGGTACGGCCAGGGCGCTTGGCGAACAGGAAAACGTCGTGCGCATTATGTCCATTCATAAGAGTAAAGGACTTGAATTTCCCGTCGTATTTGTGGCAGGCTTAGGCAAGAACTTCAATCAGCAGGATTTGCGCAGCGCATTTCTGAAGCATAAGCAGCTTGGGTTCGGTCCCAAATTTATCGACCCGGAGAAACGCGTCAGCTATCCGACTCTGCCGTTCCTCTCGATCAGGCGGCGTATGCGGATGGAAATGCTTGCCGAGGAAATGCGCATTCTATACGTTGCCTTAACCCGTCCAAAGGAGAAAATGTTCCTGGTCGGCACCGTGTCCGATGCCGCGGCCAAACAGCGCCGCTGGCAAACCGCCGCGGATGCCAAGGGATATATTCCGGATTTCCGGTTAAGCTCGGCGTCTACGTTTCTGGACTGGCTGGGTCCGCTCGCAGCCGCGGCCTTTAATCAGCTGCCGGATGAGACGGTGCCGGGACAGGAGGATTCAAGGCTGCTGCAATGGCGCGCGGGCGTGGTAGATGCCGCTATGCTGGGGCTTGAAGCGGCGATTGGCGTCGAGGAGCGTACGGAAGAGGATCAGGCGAGGGAGGACCGCCTGCAAGGGGTATTGTCTTTAGCCCAGCTTGATCAGGTGGAGCGGGATGAAGAGCTTCGCAATCGGCTGGAGTGGCGTTACGGCTATCGCGCATCTACCCTTGTGGCAGCCAAAACGTCGGTTACGGAGATGAAACGGCTGCATTCGGAAGCGGTGGAAATGCCGGATGACAGCGCAGCTTTATACCCGGCCGATGTCTTTTCCGAGAGCCAGCAAGAAGAAGGCAGGAAGAGCGGCAGCGGAGGCAGTTATACCTTCCGGTTAAGAAGGCCGCGGTTCATGGAAGAGGCCGCGCTTACGGCTGCCGAGAAGGGAACGGTAAGCCATCTTCTGATGCAGCATTTGCCGCTAACGGGCGACGTGGACGTGGCCCGGCTGGAGTCGATTCTGAGCGATATGGTATCGCGCAAGCTGCTGACCGCAAGGCAAGCAGAGTCGATTGATCTTCCGGCCGTGGCAGCCTTTTTCGACACGGAGATCGGCAAGCGGCTTGTTCTTGCCAAATGGGTACGGAGAGAGGTCCCGTTCAGCTGCATGTTCCCGGCGCAGCGCGTGTATCCTGGACTTGCATCCGATATGGCCGGCGAACCGGTTCTGATTCAGGGCGTTATTGACTGTCTCTTCGAAGACGAGAACGGCATTGTCCTGCTTGATTATAAAACCGACCGGATCTATATGAAGCAGTGGGAGCAGGCGGCGGAGCGCCACAGATTCCAATTGGAGCTGTATGCGGAAGCTATCCAGTCAGTTATCGGCCAGCCGATTGCGGAAAGCCATGTATTCTTTTTTGATGGCGGCCAGGCAGTAAAGTTATAAAGACGTTAGGCTATCGCATTCTTTTCTGCGGGAGGGCAGCAATCCTGTCCTTCCGCGGAATAATGACTTCTGTTAACGACTTGGAAGGATGAACAAGAGATGGAACAGGATAAGGAACAATCAAAGAAACGGTCTTACGCAATGCCGATTACTTTATTGCTGCTTGTATTCAGCCTTACGGGCAACGTGTTTCTATACTCGCAATCGCTGCAGGGCGACCAGGATGACAAGTACGAGAAAGGGTTGGATATAATCGAAGCCGCTAAGAAAGCAACCTCTTATTATGAGGCTGTGCTTGATGATGCGGCTGCTATTCTGGAAGGGAAAACGTCAGAGGCGAGCACCGTGATCCGCGATGCGGCCGGCGTGAATGATTTCTTGCAGCTAGCGGGCAGCTTTGATGAGGATCATCCCTTTGATTCCGGCAAAATCTATGCTTATATGATTGACGTTGATCATTCCCTATCGTACATAAAAGAGCAGGACGGACCGCTTACAACGCAGGAATCCGCGTACTTGAAAGCATTGCAGGACGTCTATTCGAAGCAGCTGGCGATCGTCAAGCAGTTTAACGTCGACGCGGACAAAACGCGCAGCGGAGCGATTCAGATTGGGGCGGGAATCGGATGGCTCGATATTGCCAAGCAGCTGGAGCAATCTATCGAAGAGCAATCTAGCATGAAATTGTCCGCCCAGTAGCCAAAAGCCCAGTTCTGCATACGATAGTAGCAGACGGGAGGCTGACAAGGATGGAGAAAAGCAAGAAGGAAAAAGGGAAATTGACAGATGTGAAGCCGGCTGCGTCCAAGCCGGCTACGATTGCTCCAGCAAAGGCAGAGAATCAGGCACCGGCCGTGCAGGCGTCGGTAACGGCGCCGCAGACCCAATCGCTGAAGGATCACTGCTCCGCGCATACCCACCGCTATGTGCTCGCGCAGACGCATGACGGATGGTGTATCGACGGCATCGTTGAATACGTGGATGACCAGTATTTATGTCTGGCAGTCCCGTGCAGCGGGTCCATGGGCTGGGACAGCAGAGCATTTTTGCCGTACCCCGGTCTATATCCTTACCCCTACTACCCGAGAGGACGCTTCTACCGCCAGGTATTGCCGCTGGCCGGGCTCCTCGCATTGTCGTTATTGCCATTTTACTAAGAGCAAAAGGCTATATCCGGCTCAGGAGCGCGTTTGCGTTCCGGCCGACATCCTCCGATTGGACGAGCATGCCATTTGTTTGTTATAATTATTGGCATAGTATGGAATGAAGGGAGGGGCATATTTGGACTGTATTTTTTGCAAAATTATCGAAGGCTCCGTTCCTTCGACGAAAGTGTTTGAATCCGAGAACGTCATAGCGTTTAAAGATATTCAGCCCGCGGCTCCTGTACATATATTGATTATTCCCAAAAAGCATATTCCTACGATGAACGATGTTGCCGAAGAGGATGGACCGGTCATTGCGGAATTGTTTGCGGCTGCTCGGGAAATCGCGAAGCAGCAAGGAATTGCCGAGTCGGGTTACCGGCTGATTAATAATGTGAACAGCGACGGCGGACAGGTTGTTTATCATCTCCATATCCATTTATTGGGCGGGGAGAAGCTAGGTGCACTAGTAGGAAATAGTGTAAGTTGACACTTCATTTTGTTTTGTCTTATAATGAAGTGTGATAAACCGTGTTTATGTTTAATGCTCTGGACGGTCTGTTTCGGAGGGAGGGAAAACTGGTGTCTGAAACTAAAGTTCGCAAAAACGAAACTATTGATGCTGCGCTTCGCCGCTTTAAACGTTCCATCGCTAAAGATGGTGTTTTGGCAGAGGTGAAAAAACGCAAGCATTATGAAAAGCCAAGTGTAAAGCGCAAGAAGAAGTCCGAGGCTGCGCGTAAGAGAAAGTTTTAGGAGGATCCTTCCATAATGAACCTGAGCGATAGATTGAACGACGATATGAAGCAAGCCATGAAGAATCAGGACAAGTTCAAGCTGACTACGATTCGCATGATTCGTGCGGCTATAAAAAATTTGGAAATTGATTTGAAGCGTCCTCTCGAGGATGCTGAAGTGGTAGATATACTTAGTCGTGAAATCAAACAACGTAAAGATTCCCTCCAAGAATTTAGCAAAGCCGGCCGAGATGATCTGGTTACAGATCTTTCAGCAGAAATTGAAATTATTAGTCAATACCTTCCCGTACAGCTGACCGAAGAAGAGATAAAAGCGATTGTAACGCAGACCATCCAGGAACTCGGTGCTTCTTCCAAAGCCGAGATGGGAAAAGTCATGGGTGCGCTTTTGCCAAAAACAAAAGGGCGCGCTGATGGTAAACTAGTAAATCAATATGTACAACAATTTCTGCAATAACTATATGTTCGGACGAAAACACCCCTTTCGAGGGGTGTTTTTGCTTTATTTATGACAATTTTGAAACATAATGTTCATATAAGCGTATTAACGGTTACTGATTGAAAAGGAGGAGCGACACTTTGCAAACGAAACGATGGCGCATTGCAGCTGTCATTTGGCCTCTTCTGATGCTTGTTTCGATGCTGCTGGTTACGGCAGGAGGGCTGGCAACCGGCGGTAAAGCCGCGCATGGAGCGGAAGGGTCAGAGCTTGGTCCCGCGGTGTACGTTGTGCCGGTGAAGCAAACGGTGGAGTCCGGACTTAAATCGTTTTTGGAGCGGGCATACAAGGAAGCGGCCGAAGCAAAAGCGGAGAGAGTCATTCTGGTGATCAATACGTTTGGCGGAGAAGTAACCAGCGCCGAGGAGATTGGCGAGCTAATCCGCAAAAGCAGCGTTCCTACCACTGCTTACGTAGAAGGTAAAGCGGTTTCGGCAGGGACTTATATTGCTCTTAATGCGCAAAACATTGTAATGGAACCCGGGAGCACGATTGGCGCAGCGGCAGTCGTTAACGGCTCCGGCGATCTTATCGAGAACCCGAAGGTCGTTTCCTTCTGGGTGAAGACGATGAGGGAGGCGGCTGAGCTAAACGGACGTGACCCGGATATTGCCGCCGCGATGGTGGATCCAGGCGCCACATTACCCCTTCCGGATCTGAAACAGGTGAAGCAGTCCGGCCAGATTCTGACCTTGACGGCCGATGAAGCGCTTAAAGTCGGCTATGCCGAATACAAAGCGGAGTCCGTGGATGACGCGATCAAATGGCTGGGGCTTGAAAACCGGGAGCGAATCGAACTTAATCCTTCGATTGCGGAGAAGCTTGCTTCCTGGCTGGTAAATCCGATCGTTATGACCGTGTTATTTATCTTGGGCATTGCCGGTATTGCGATCGAGCTGTTCGTGCCGGGCTTTGGAGTTCCGGGCATTGTAGGTATACTTTCGTTCGGCCTGTATTTCTTCGGCCATTACATTGCGGGGTTTGCGGGGATGGAGTCCGTTGTGCTCTTCATTGTCGGCATTGCTCTGTTGTTGATCGAGGTCTTTGTGCCTAGCTGGGGAATTCTCGGCATTCTCGGCAGCGCCTCGCTGATCGCCGGCGTGTTGACAGCGGCTTCAAATCCGATGACGGCATTTATTTCGCTCGTTATCGCTTTGGTGGCAGCGGCCGTAATCCTGTACTTTGTAGTCCGCAAATACAAAGACCGGGGGATCTGGAACAAATTTATTTTGCGCGAGAAGCTGACGACCGAGCAAGGTTATTTATCCGCCGAAACCAAGGAGGACCTGCTAGGCCAAGAGGGGATTGCGATAACGCCGCTCCGCCCGGCAGGCACGATCCAGATTGGGGATAACCGGATTGACGTTGTGACTTCCGGCGAATTTATCGCTTCAGGCAAGACGGTAAAAGTAATAAAAACCGAAGGGACTTGGGTTGTCGTAAGAGAGGTCCTGTAGGATAATAAGAAAAAAATGACATGGAGGGTTATACCCAATGGACGGAATGGTATCTGTTTTAATTATTGTAGTGGTTGCGATTATTGCCCTATCGGTATTCCTCAGCTTCTTCCCGATTATGCTGTGGATTTCCGCTCTGGCATCGGGCGTACGGATCGGCATTATTACGCTTGTTGCGATGCGCCTTCGCCGCGTAACGCCTAGCCGGATCGTGAACCCGTTGATTAAGGCGACAAAGGCCGGACTAGGGCTTACGATTAATCAACTGGAGAGTCACTTCCTCGCCGGCGGTAATGTTGACCGTGTCGTTAACGCCTTGATTGCAGCGCAGCGCGCGAACATTCCGCTTGTCTTCGAGCGCGCCGCAGCCATTGACCTCGCGGGCCGCGATGTACTGCAAGCCGTGCAAATGAGCGTAAATCCGCGCGTAATTGAGACGCCTATCGTAGCCGCGGTAGCAAAAGACGGCATCGAAGTGAAGGTTAAAGCCCGCGTGACGGTACGCGCTAATATCGAACGCCTCGTCGGCGGTGCCGGCGAAGAGACGATAATCGCCCGCGTCGGCGAAGGTATCGTTACGACGGTTGGTTCTTCCAATTCGCATAAAGACGTACTCGAAAACCCGGACATGATCTCCCGTACCGTTCTTGGCAAAGGTCTTGACGCAGGTACGGCCTTCGAAATCCTGTCCATCGATATCGCGGACGTAGACGTAGGCAAAAACATCGGCGCGCATCTGCAAACCGAGCAGGCTGAAGCAGACAAGCGGATTGCGCAGGCGAAAGCCGAAGAGCGCCGCGCGATGGCCGTAGCGCAGGAACAAGAGATGAAGGCCCGCGTCGTAGAGATGCGCGCGAAGGTCGTGGAATCCGAATCCCAAGTGCCGCTCGCGATGGCGGACGCATTGAAATCCGGTAAAATCGGCGTAATGGATTACATGAACCTTAAGAATATCGAAGCAGATACCCAAATGAGAAATACGATTGGCAAGCCGGACACTCCTAACGATAAAGACAACTAAGGCGCTTAAGCCGTGTCTAGCAAGGAGGTGCTGGCGTGAAAATTATAAGTTTTCTTCTCGAGAACATCTATTGGGTGATCGTGGTGGGCGGGGTGCTCTTCTCGATGTTCGGGCGTTCGGGCGCCAAGAAGCGTACGAACCGGATGCCGAGCTTTGGAGGAAGCAACGAGCGCGAGCCGCATAGGCCGGAACGTCGTCAAGATCCGGTATGGGAAGAAGAGGATGAAGAGGAATATCAGCCTCAGAAGCCCGTAATGGCTGGCTCCCCCCTTCAAGGAGAAAGGGGAAGCTCTGGGGAAGTCAACAGGCCGCAAACGCTGGAGCGGGCGATTCAGGCGGCACCAAGCCGGCCGGCGGAACCGCCTCGAGCGCGGCTTGCAGCGGCTAACAAGCCTCAGGCGACAGCGGCTCCAGCTGCAACTAGCCATACCGAAACGCTGAATCCCAAAGCCGACGAGCTGCGCAAAGCGGTCGTATGGGCCGAAATTTTAGGTCCTCCGCGTTCCAAGCGCCCATTCGGCAAATAGAACTAAAAACCGTAACAGCCGGGTAACGATGCGATCATGCATCGCTGCCCGGCTGTTTTTTTATCGGAACGTTCCTCCAGATATCTCATAAATCGTTCCAACGTCGCATATTTTGGTACAGTACAATAATGTGCACTCGCGCGGCGGAGGGGGACAATGGATCAGCTATGGGCCGTATAAACCGTAAATTTCGAAAATGGACTGCCGATATATTGGATTTGCCGCAGGATGTGGTCTATGATCTGCCCCGCATGACGATGATCGGCGACCGGCAGCTTTATATCGAGAATCACCGCGGCGTGCTTCATTTCTCCAGCGATAAGCTGAGACTTGCCTTAAGCAAAGGCGAGCTGGAAGTAACGGGAACCTCGCTTGTCATACGTACGATCTGGACGGAAGAGGTATTCATAGAGGGTCAAATTAAAAGTATCGAAGTTAGGGATCAGGAGGGATAAGCATGGCGGGTCAATGGCTGCAGTGGGTACGCGGTGTCGTTACGGTAAATATCAGGGGCGGACAACCTGAACGGCTTGTGAACAGGGCTCTCGAAGGGGGGCTCGAGCTGTCTTCCATTCGTTGGACAAGCGGTGGGAAGCTGGAATTCGAGCTGTCGGTAGGCGATTTTTTCCTTCTTCGCCCGTTTCTGAAAGAGACAGGCTGCAGGGCGCATGTCGTCAAGCGGGAAGGGATGCCCTTCTGGCTGGTCCGCTTTGAGAAAAGAAAGTTTTTCGCGATCGGGATCGGCCTGTTTTTTGTGGGCATCTATTTGCTGTCTTCCCTTGTGTGGTCCATTGAAGTGAAAGGAAATGTCAAGCTGACCGAGGAACAGATTCTGACCGCCGCCAAGAAGGAAGGAATCTTTCCGATGCAATGGTCGTTCAAGCTTAAGGATAAAGACCTGTTATCCAAGGAATTGGTAACCGATCTTCCGGGAACAACCTGGGTTGGCGTAGAGAAAAAAGGGACAAGGATCGTTATTCAGGTCGTGGAATCCACGGAAGCGGAAAAGGCCGAGCTTCAGAATCCGCGGCATTTGGTTGCTTCGAACGACGCGGTAATAACGGAAATCTATACAGAGAAGGGACGCCCCGTCGTCAAGAAAAACATGAAAGTCAAGAAGGGCCAGACCTTAATTTCGGGAACGATAGGAGGCGGTGCGTATACGCAGTCGGTTGTGGCGAAAGGCAAGGTGCGCGGCCTCGTATGGTATGAATTTAACGTGGCTTCTCCTCTTACGCAGGAGGTCAAAGTATACACGGGCGAGAAGAAAACGAAATGGTACGCGGTAATAGGAAGCCGTGCGCTGCAAGTGAGCGGGTACGGGAAAAATCCGTTTGATACGTCCGAAAACGTTGTGGTGGAGGAACAGGCGACATGGCGCGGTTTGAAGCTGCCGTTCGGACGGCTTAAGAAAACGATTATGGAGGTCCGCACCGACGAGAGGGAGCTTACCGAAGAGGAAGCGAAAAACAACGGAATGCTCCAGGCGAAGGCCGATGTCATGCTGAAAGCAGGCAATGATGCGGTTATATTAAAGGAAATTGTTTTGCATGAAAAGACGGACAATGGTAAAGTTTATATGAAAGTTCTTTTTGAAGTGGAGCAATCAATCGTAGAAGAGATGCCACTAGTCCAGATGCAAGGAGAATGAGGTTGTTGCAGAGTGAAGCAAAAGTAGTCAAAATTCCGCTCCAAAATGCAGTAGAGGGCTTGGCCGTATTTGGTCCCCAAGATAAGTATCTAAAGCTTGTGCAGCAGCAGATGGAGGCGACTCTGTCATCCCGAGACGCGGAGATTGTGATTTCCGGCCCGGCACAAGAGGTGGAATCGCTAGAGCAGTTGTATAACGTGCTGCTACAGCTTGTCCGCGGCGGATACACTCCGTCCGAGAGAGACATTACTTATGCGCTTGATCTTGCGCGCAGCATGCAAGCGGAAGAATTGCTCGATTTGCTTAAAGCTGAAATTACGACGACTTACAGAGGCAAGCCGATTCGCGTGAAGACGATCGGACAGCGGCACTACGTGAAGACAATCAAGAAGCAGGACATCGTGTTTGGGATTGGCCCTGCCGGTACCGGCAAAACCTATCTTGCGGTTGTTCTCGCCGTAGCGGCGCTTAAGGAAGGCTCTGTTAAAAAAATAATGTTGACCCGTCCTGCGGTTGAAGCCGGCGAAAATCTGGGCTTCCTGCCAGGCGACCTGCAAGAAAAGGTAGATCCTTATTTGCGCCCGCTCTATGACGCTCTGCATGACGTATTGGGTCCTGATCAGACGACAAAGGCGTTTGAGCGCGGAACCATCGAGATCGCTCCGCTGGCTTACATGCGCGGACGCACGCTCGATGATTCGTTTATTATTTTGGACGAAGCGCAAAACACGACCCCGGAGCAAATGAAAATGTTCCTGACAAGGCTCGGCTTTGGCTCGAAAATGGTGATTACGGGCGACGTGACGCAGATTGATTTGCCGCGGGGCAAAAACTCCGGGCTTATTGAAGCGCAGCGCATTTTGAGAGATATTGAGGAAATTGGTTTTATTCATTTTTCCGAGCAGGACGTCGTTCGCCATTCCTTGGTTCAGAAAATAATCGTGGCATACAACTGGGACGCTGAAAACAAAGCATAGAGAGGAATGTCCGCTCGATGAATCAGACTCAGGCCGGAAAACAAATTAACCTTCAACAGACAAAATCGGCTGGCTGGAAGCAGAGCACAGCAGTGCGAGCCCTGCTCTTATTTTTGTTTGTGCTGCTGTTTTATTTCAGTCTGGCTCCCCATCTGGTACCTGAAACTTACGATATCCAGGTGGATGCCCCTAGCGACAAGGATATAGCAGCCCCGCATCAGATATTCGACAGCAAGGCTACGCTGGAAGCGCAGGAACAAGCTGCGAATAAGATCGATTCCATCTATTCCAATGTTGCTCTGCGCAACGAACAGCTGATCGATCAAATTTTTATTCGGATTGAGCAGCTGAATCTGGATGATCAGGTGACGGTACAGAACAAGGTTGAAATTTACCGGAATGAGATTCCCGGCAAATATGATGCGTTTGTCGATAATTTCGTCAAAATGAATATGGGCACGGGCAAGTACAACGACTCGCTGCTCGAAGAGATGTCGAAGGTAATCAAGGAGCAGGTATATACGATTCCGGAAGAGACGTTCTACAAGCTCCCGAATCTGACACTGGATCAGCTGGAGGAGATGCGCTCCGTCGGGCAGGATGTTGTGCGCAAGCTGATGAGCGAGCAGCTTCGCGATGCGGAAACGGCGCGCACGAAGGTTGCGGAGCTGGTGAACGCAAGCTCGCTGACCAACCGCACCAGCCGCGAAATTGTGCAGGAGCTGGCACGATTTACGATAATGCCGAACCGGTTCCTCGACCAGCAGGCAACCGATGAAGCCAAAATTCTCGCGAAGCAGAACACGCCGCAGGTTGTCATCAAAGAAGGCGATCTCATCGTGAAAAAGGGCGAGATCATCACGCCCGAGATGTATGAGCTGCTGAAGGAATCCGAGCTTCTGCAGGACAAGCGCAATTATTGGCCGCAGCTTGGACTGCTGCTGATGTCCGTCATGATCGTGGTTGGCCTGTATACATATATACACCAATACGGAAGCAACGACACGACCAAGCCAAGCTACAGCAATACTCATCTGCTGATGCTCTGGCTCATTTATCTGATCAATATTATTACGATGCAGGTTATCTCCCTTACGCAGACCGATTCCGCGCCTTATGCCGGTTATTTGGCTCCGGCTGCGCTTGGCACGATGCTGATTACGCTGCTGCTGGATGTGCATCTGGCGCTGATCAGCTCTGTTTTGTTCGCGCTTTGCGGAAGTATTATACTAAATACGCAAACCGGTCAAATTTTCGACTACCAATACGGATTTGTTATTATCGTCGTTTCCCTGGCGGCAATATTCTCGATTCACCGGGCAAGCCAGCGGTCTACCATCCTTAAGGCGGGCATTATGGTCAGCTTGTTTGGTTCGCTGGCCGTATTGTCGCTGATGTTCCTGAAGGAGCAGTTAGAGCAGGGGCCGCTCGTGTATTCTCTTGCTTTTGCGTTCGCAAGCGGACTATTAACGGCGATTCTCGTTATCGGGCTTATGCCATTCTTTGAAATTACGTTTGGCATATTGTCCGCGCTGAAGCTCGTAGAGCTGTCCAATCCGAATCATCCGCTGCTGCGCAAGCTGCTTACGGAGACGCCGGGAACGTACCATCACAGCGTAATGGTAGGTAATCTTGCCGAAGCGGCTGCCGAATCTATCGGAGCAGACGGCCTGCTTTGCCGCGTAGGTTCTTATTATCACGATATCGGCAAGACGAAACGGCCAAGCTATTTTATCGAGAATCAGACGAATATGGAAAACCCGCACGATACCATCGAGCCTAAGCTGAGCAAGTCGATCATTGTCGCCCACGCCCGCGACGGCGTCGATATGCTGAAGGCGCAGAATATTCCGAAGCCGATACGGGATATAGCGGAGCAGCATCATGGCACAACCTCCTTGAAGTTCTTCTACTTCAAAGCGCTTAAGCAAGCGGAGGAGCAGGGGCTAACCGTGAATTTCACGGAGGATGACTACCGTTATCCGGGTCCGAAAGCGCAATCGAAGGAAGCGGCAATCGTTGGTCTTGCCGATTGCGTGGAGGCGGCTGTCCGCAGCCTGCGAAGCCCTACGGTCGAACAGGTGGAAGCGATGATCCAGAAGATTATTAAAAGCCGCGTAGATGACAATCAATATAATGAGTGCGACCTGACCATGAAGGAGCTCGACAAGATCGCCCATTCTTTGAAAGAGAGCGTTATTGGCATATTCCACTCGCGGATTGAATACCCGGAAGACGTAAAACCAAAGGAGCGTTAACGAAGCATGAGCTTGCAATTGGACTGGAGCAACGAACAAGATAAAATGGAGATTCCCGATCAATGGGTCGAGAGGCTGGAGCAGCTTTTGCAGATTGCCGGCGAAATGGAAGGGCTGACGGATGGCGAAGTGACGTTGACCTTTACCGACAACGAGCAGATTCACCAGCTTAACCGCGAATACCGCAACATCGACCGCCCTACGGATGTTTTGTCCTTCGCGATGCAGGATGACGGAACGGAAGAGCTCGATATTATTTTCGAGGTGGAGAGCGAGGATGAGATTGATCCCATCTCCGGCATGCTTGGCGATATTGTGATCTCGGTTGAGAAAGCGCAGGAGCAAAGCGAGGATTACGACCACTCCCTGGAGCGGGAGATCGGCTTCCTCTTTGTGCATGGATTCCTTCATTTGCTCGGTTATGATCATATGGACGACGCGGGCGAAGCCGAAATGACGGCTAAACAGGAAGCCGTTCTGCAGAAGGCAGGTCTGTCGCGTTAATGCTGAAGTTTATCCGCAGCCTGTCCTTTGCTTGTTCAGGAATTGTCTTGGCTGTCCGGTCTCAGCGTCATATGAAGATTCACACGGCGGCAGCCGTTGCCGTGTGTCTGTTAGGGGCGTTCCTGCCCCTGACCCGGCTGGAATGGGCGGTGCTTCTGTTAACGATATCTGTGGTGTTCACGCTGGAAATGGTGAATACGGCGATCGAAAAAACCGTTGACCTGGCTAGTCCCGGCATTCACCCGCTTGCGAAAGCGGCAAAGGATATTGCTGCCGGTGCCGTGCTGGTTGCGGCATGCTGCGCGATTATGATTGGGCTGCTCATTCTTGGGCCGCCCTTATGGCATTTTCTCATGGATTAATAGAAAGAATAGGAGTTGAGGCTTATGGCATTCGAAGGATTATCGGAGCAGTATTCGAACTTGCTTGAAGCAGCGAAGGAGGCCATGTCGCGGGCATACGTGCCTTACTCCAATTTTCGCGTAGGCGCCGCGCTGCTGGATGAAAGCGGCCATGTCCACTCCGGCTGCAACGTGGAGAATGCCGCGTACAGCCCTTGCAATTGCGCCGAGAGAACGGCGTTGTTCCGCGCAATCGCCGATGGCAAGCGGCCTGGAGAATTCCAAGTCATAGCCGTCATGGGGGATACGGACGGACCCATTACCCCTTGCGGAGTATGCCGCCAGGTACTGGTGGAGCTGTGCAAGCCGGATATGCCGGTAGTTATGGGCAATCTGCGCGGCGACTGGAACATTATGACGGTAAGCGAGCTGCTGCCGGGTGCATTTACACCGGCTTCATTAGAGAAAGGAAGTTAACTATTCACATGACTCAAACGAAATTCCGTTCCGGATTCGTGGCGATTATCGGTCGTCCGAATGTCGGCAAATCCACGCTTATGAATCATTTAATCGGGCAGAAAATTGCCATTATGTCGGACAAACCTCAAACGACTCGGAATAAAATCCATGGCGTGTACACAACCGATACATCGCAGATCGTTTTCCTTGATACGCCCGGTATTCATAAACCGCAGTCCAAGCTTGGCGATTATATGATGAAAACCGCTGAAGGCGCTCTAAAAGAGGTTGAGGCCGTTCTCTTCCTGATTGACGTTGCAGACGGACTAGGCGGCGGTGACCGCTTTATCATCGAGCAGCTGAAAAAGGTGGATACGCCCGTATTTCTTGTCATGAACAAGATTGACAAGGTGCAGCCTGAGAAGCTTTTAGAAATTATCACCCAATACAAGGATCTGTATCCGTTTGCGGAAATAGTGCCGATCTCGGCTCTTCAAGGCAACAACGTGGAGACGCTGCTTGCGCAGATCCAGAAATATTTGCCTGAAGGGCCGCAATATTATCCGGCCGATCAGGTCACTGACCATCCGGAGCAATTCGTCTGCGCGGAGCTTATCCGCGAGAAGATTCTGCATATGACCCGTGAAGAAATTCCGCACTCCATTGCTGTTGGCATCGAGGATATGAGAGTGCAGGAGAATGGCGTTGTTTATATAGGAGCGGTTATTTTCGTGGAGCGGGATTCCCAAAAGGGCATTATTATCGGCAAAAAGGGTGCTTTGCTGAAGGAAGTTGGCAAGCAGGCCCGCCGCGATATCGAAGCTTTGCTTGGATCCCGCACTTTCCTGGAGCTTTGGGTCAAGGTGAAGAAGGATTGGCGCAATCAGGAGCGCGTATTGAAGGACTTCGGCTTCCGGCATGATTAAGCCGGATTGACGAATTTTGTTAAGGATAGCATTCGGTAAAATGCCGTATCCTAATTACCGTCTGGGGCTTCATTTCCATGGCGGAAAGGGATGAATACGAATGCGAAATTTTTCGTGGAAGTATTTTACATTGACCGGTGATGTGGAGTCATACATGCTCTACAAGGAAATGGATCAACTTGGTCCAGAGAATCATCCTCAACATTTGCCGGGAGACAATGAGGAGCTTGCTGCTGAGTTCGAGGATTCGTCTGCCCTTTAATGGATTACCCTGCAGGCTGCCTTGAATCAAGCATGGGGGAGAAGGTAGTATGCTATATCGTGTGGAGGGCATTGTCATCCGCAGCATGGATTATGGGGAAGGCAACAAAATAATTACGCTGCTTACGAAAACAAACGGAAAGCTTGGCGTAATGGTGCGCGGCGCGAAGAAGATGAAGAGCAGGCATGCTTCTCTCGCGCAGCCATTTACATACGGTGAGTTCGTATTTTTCCGGAATAAAGGTTTAGGTACGCTTAATGCTGGTGAGATTCTTGAATCTCACCATCTTTTACGTGAGAAGCTCGATTTGGCGGCTTACGCCTCTTATTTGGCAGAACTGACGGACAAGATGCTACAGGAAGACGAATCCGGTGCCATGTTGTTCGAACAGCTGAAGGCGGGGTATGCCGCAATGGAGGAAGGCAAAGATCCGCAAATCGTATCGCATCTGTTCGAGATGCGCATATTGGAGGCTGCGGGTTATGCTCCGGAGCTGGAGATTTGCGTCAATTGCAGCAGCGAGCAGGGACCGTTCCGGTTAAGTCCTCACGCTGGCGGCGTATTGTGCCTCAGATGCGCAAGAAACGATGCCCAGGCGATCCCTATGGGGGAAGGGGCTTATAAGCTTCTGCGGCTGTTCAGCCGGATGGACTTGAGGCGTCTTGGGGCTATTCAGGTGAAACCGGAGACGAAAAAAGAACTGAAGAAGCTGATGAGGGAGCTTATGGACGTCCACATCGGCATTCCGCTGAAATCCAGAACATTTCTTGATCAAATGGACAAATATTCATTCGAATAAACGACGTGATCGGTCCCCAGACCGAGCACGCCGTTTTTATTTTCCTGTAAGATTAATCTTGTTCAATTGGGAGGAAATGGAGGGATCTCTACGCATGTCGAGAGCCCAGATTCCGCAGGATGTCATGCGAGCGTCTAGTTCATGGGGAAGGCCTCCATGAAGGATCTGATTGGTCATCCTGTAAAAGCGGAACCGGATCGCTACGGAAGTGCCTGGGCATTAGTGCCTAATACCTGGTTTGACAACGGCATTAAAAATGTTTAATATATTTGAATATGAATATGGACAGTGATGGAGAAAGTAGCAGTTGATGCCTAGAGCTAGCGATCCGGGGATAGTGGAAGCCCGGGCAGGCTAAACATGCGAAAAGGCACTCCGGAGTCAATTAACGAAAAGAGGATTTTCGCACGCTGCCGGAATAAGCAGCGGCAAGCGGAAGTCAAGTAGGGTGGAACCGCGGGAGTCAGCTCTCGTCCCTACGTCTGGCAGCAGGCGTAGAGACGAGAGCTTTTTGTGTCTCGCCTTCGCCATACTAATGGATAAAGGAGCGGAAATTGTCATGAATTTTCAAAACATGATATTGACTCTGCAGCAGTTCTGGGCAGAGCAAAACTGTATTCTCGTACAGCCGTACGATGTAGAGAAGGGTGCGGGAACGATGAACCCGATGACCTTCCTCCGCACGATTGGCCCAGAGCCATGGAACGTAGCTTACGTCGAGCCTTCCCGCCGTCCTGCCGACGGCCGTTACGGCGAGAACCCGAACCGGTTGTACCAGCATCATCAATTCCAGGTTATCCTGAAGCCGTCTCCGGACAACATTCAAGAGCTGTATCTGGAGAGCTTGAAGCGTCTTGGAATCGATCCGAAGCATCACGATATCCGCTTTGTTGAAGACAACTGGGAATCGCCGACACTGGGCGCATGGGGCCTTGGCTGGGAAGTATGGCTGAACGGCATGGAAATTACCCAGTTTACGTACTTCCAGCAAGTCGGCGGCATTGACGCTAACCCGGTTGCGGTCGAAATTACGTACGGTATGGAGCGTCTGGCTTCGTACATTCAGGAAAAAGAGAATGTGTTTGATCTGGAATGGGTAGACGGCGTGACTTACGGAGACGTCTTCCTGCAGCCGGAGTTCGAGCATTCGAAATATACGTTTGAAACTTCCGATTCCGCGATGTTGTTCCAGCTGTTCAACATGTATGAGGAAGAAGCGAAAAAAACGATGGAGCATAACCTCGTATTCCCGGCTTACGATTACGTGCTGAAATGCTCCCATACGTTTAACCTGCTGGACGCACGCGGCGCGATCAGCGTAACGGAACGTACGGGCTATATTATGCGCGTCCGTAATCTGGCGCGCGCTTGCGCAGCGACATATCTCGAGGAGCGGGAACGTCTCGGCTTCCCTCTGCTGAAGAAAGGAGTGGAGAACAATGGCTAAGGATTTATTGCTGGAGATCGGGCTTGAGGAAGTACCGGCGCGTTTTGTGCGCGGTGCCATGAACCAATTGAAGGAGAAGGCGGTCAAATGGTTCGACGATTCGCGTATTCCTTACGATTCGGTTGAAGTGTTTGCGACACCTCGGCGTCTGGCTCTGTATGTAAAAGGCGTAGCCGAAAAACAGGAAGACGTAAACGAACAGGTTAAAGGTCCTTCGCGTAAAATCGCCCTTGACGATCAAGGCAACTGGAGCAAAGCGGCGCTTGGTTTCGCGCGCAGCCAAGGCGTTGATCCGGAACAATTCTTTTTCCAGGAGCTTGCCGGCGTTGAGTATGTGTATGCGAACAAAAGCAGCGTAGGCACGGAAACGGCTTCCGTATTGCCGGAAGGGCTGACAAACCTGATCACATCGATGTCCTTCCCGAAAAACATGCGCTGGGGCAGCTATGAACTGAAGTTCGTACGTCCTATCAAATGGATTATCGCTTTGTTTGGCCAAGATATTATTCCGGTCGAAATCACGAACGTGAAGAGCGGCAACGTATCCCGAGGCCATCGCTTCCTTGGCGAGGAGACGGTTGTGGCATCTCCCGCGGATTATAAAGAGCGTCTGCGCGATCAGCATGTCATTGTTGAAGTTGAAGAACGCGAGCAGCTGATCGTGGCTCAAATCCAGGAACTGGCCAAAGAAAAGAACTGGGAAATCGCGATTAAAGAAGATTTGCTCGAAGAGGTCTTATTCCTGGTCGAGTATCCGAACGTATTATATGGGACATTTGATCCTGCATTCCTCAATATCCCGCAAGAGGTTCTTATTACGTCGATGCGCGAGCATCAGCGCTACTTCCCGGTATTAAATGCGGAAGGCCAGCTGCAGCCGTTCTTCGTAACGGTGCGTAACGGTGACCGGACTTCGATCGAGAATGTTGCGAAAGGCAACGAGAAGGTTCTTCGCGCCCGTCTTTCCGACGCGAAATTCTTCTACGAGGAAGATCAGAAGCTTGCGATCAACGATGCGCTTGCGAAGCTTGAAAATATCGTTTATCACGAAGATCTGGGTACGGTTGCGGACAAGGTTGGAAGAATCCGCGCGACAACCGATCTGATTGCCGCAAAACTTGGTGTAGACACAGACGCGGCTTCGGCAGCAAGCCGAGCGGCGGATATTTGCAAGTTCGACCTCGTTACTCAGATGGTATACGAATTCCCTGAACTGCAAGGCATTATGGGCGAAGATTACGCCCGCAAGGCAGGAGAAAGCGAAGCGGTAGCGAAAGCGATCAATGAGCATTATCAACCTCGCTTTGCAGGCGACCGTGCGCCGGCATCCCTTGTAGGCGCCATCGTAAGCCTTGCCGACAAGATGGATACCATCGCGGGCTGTTTCTCGATCGGCATCATTCCGACAGGTTCGCAGGACCCTTATGCCCTGCGCCGTCAGGCATCGGGCATCGTTCAGATCATTCTGGCTCAAGGTCTCGATCTGAAACTGACAGACCTGTTTGACGCAGCGCTCCAGGTGCATGAAGCGCGCGGAATGAAACGCGGCGCGGACGAGATCCGTAAAGATTTGAACGACTTCTTTGCGCTTCGCGTGAAGAATGTTCTGTCGGAGCAAGCTAACCGTTATGACGTCGTTGATGCAGTTATGGCAACCGGTTTTAATGATTTGCGTATTACCGTTGAACGGGCGGCACTGATTAACGAACTGGCATCCGGCAATGAGCGCAGCGAGTTCAAGCTGACGATCGATGCTTTCAACCGGGTATGCAACCTGGCTTCCAAAGCGGAGTCGCGTGCAGTGGATCCGGCTCTGTTCGAAGTAGAGGCAGAGGGTGCTCTTTACGAGCAGTGGCAAAAAGCCCATCCAGCGGTTGCGGCAGCTGTCGCCGAGGGAGATATTGCTTCCGCGCTTGCTAATTTGTCTTCGCTTAAGCAGGCGATCAACGCCTATTTCGATTCGGTAATGGTTATGGCCAAGGATGACGCCGTGCGCAGCAACCGTCTGGCAACCCTTTCGCTTCTCGCGGACGACATTACGGCTATTGCCGACTTCTCGAAGCTGGTCTGGTAATACAGGTTGCACTCGTCAATGTATCATTGTCGTCAATCCATAGAGGGAAGGGATGATGATTATGGCAGGTTCAGCTGAAGTGATTATTTACGTTGTATCCGACGCTGCGGGGGATACCGGAGAGCTCGTCGTAAGGGCTGCGGTAGCGCAGTTCCATCCGGTTCAGACGGACATTCGCCGCGCGCCGTTTGTCATGGACGTGCCCACTCTGGAGCGGTTTGTTCTGCAAGCCAAGCTGTCGGGCGCCATCGTTCTCTATACGCTGGTCATCCCGCATTTGCGGGAAGCGATGAAGAACCTGGCCAGGGAGCATCAAGTGGAAGCCATTGATCTGCTTGGATCGCTGATCGAAAGCCTCGAGCGGCAGACCGGACGTCATTCGCGCCAGGAGCCTGGCCTTAACCATGTTCTTGACGCGGATTACTTCCGCAAGGTGGATGCCGTCGAATTTGCGGTGCGTTACGATGATGCCAAGGACCCTTCCGGCGTCCTGAAAGCGGATATCGTGCTGATCGGCGTATCGCGGACGTCGAAGACGCCGCTGTCCATGTATCTGGCGCATCAAAAATACAAGGTAGCCAATATTCCGCTCGTTCCGGAAATCAAGCCGCCCAAGGAACTGTTCAATGTTCCGGTCGAAAGGATTATCGGCTTGACGATTGGCGTGCCGTACTTGAATACGATCAGGAAGGAAAGGCTCAAGGCGCTTGGTTTGCCCAACAGCGCGTCGTATGCCGCGGAGGACCGGATATTGAAGGAGCTTGAATACGCGGAAGCGATTATGAAACAAATCGGCTGCGTCGTTATCGATGTATCGCATCGCGCGGTGGAAGAAACGGCGAGTCTGATTATGGAGCATTTTCGCGGCGTTTAAGCCAAATTGCAGGATTTTTTTGAAGTATTGCCGTATATAATAGTACGGTAATTGAAATATACAACAATAAGCGGTGATGCGTGATGGAGCTTAATCAACCGACAGTCGTCGTTGACGGCGACGCTTGTCCCGTTAAGACCGAAATTGCTCGGACCGCACGCAGCTTCCGCGTCCCGGTTGTCATGGTATCTTCCTATGACCATCGGCTTGAGCCGCAGGAAGGTGTTTCGGTTGTGCAGGTCGACCGGAGCAGCCAATCGGTCGACTTGTATATCGTCAATCATATAGCCAAAGGCGATATCGTGATTACGCAGGATTTCGGTCTGGCATGTATTGCAATCGGAAAAGGGGCGGTCGTCTTGTCTCCGCGCGGCGAACAGTATTCGGACGAGAACATCGATTATTTGATGGAGCGGCGTCATGAATCTGCGAAAAGAAGGCGTGCCGGGGGTAAAACGAAAGGCCCAAAAGCCATGAATCATGAGGATCGGGAGCGTTTTCAACAAAAGTTGACAAAAGTTTTATCAAACTTGCAGGAGAAACATGACATTTAGCGAATATTATTTACGTGTCATTAGGATGAAGGTGATGGATAATGACCTACGGTAAAATACCGGATGACGTTATTGAGGCGGTACGCCGTCATCATGACATCGTAGATACGGTGAGCAAATACGTTCATCTCTCTAAGAACGGCAAGTATATGAAAGGGCTTTGTCCCTTCCACTCGGAGAAGACGCCTTCCTTCACCGTGACGCCGGAGCTGCAGATTTTTCACTGCTACGGCTGCGGCAAGACGGGCAACGTAATCCGGTTCGTGGAAGAGATTGAAAGCTATACCTTTCCAGAAGCGGTTCGAGTGCTTGCCGAAGAGGCGGGCATACCTGTTACCTGGGCCAACCCGGACGGCTCGAAGCCAACGGCGGCCGATACCGAACGCAGCGCTGTTCTTGAAGCGCATGAGCTGACTGCGAAGCTGTATAACTATCTGTTGAACAATACGCAGCATGGCCGTGCCGCCAAAGACTATTTGCGCGATCGCGGGCTTGGCGACAAACTGATCAGTCATTTTATGATCGGTTACGCGCCGGAACAGTGGGATACGCTAAGCCGGTTCTTGACAGCCAGAAATTTCGATCCCTCTTTAATGGAGAAAGGCGGGCTGCTATCCGCGAAATCAGACGGAAGCGGATATGTGGACCGGTTTCGGGGACGAATCATGTTTCCGATTTGGGATCGGGACGGCAAAGTAACGGCGTTTGCGGGACGAATAATCGGTGAAGGCCAGCCGAAATATTTGAACTCACCGGAAACGATGCTGTTTACGAAAAGCCGCACGATTTACAATCTGCATCATGCGCGACCTGCCATCCGCAAGAGCAAGCAAGTTGTTTTATTCGAAGGGTATATGGATGTCATTAAATCTTGGAGTGCGGGCGTAAAGAACGGGATTGCCACAATGGGAACGGCCTTGACGGAGGAGCATTGCAGCATTCTTGCAAGGCAGGCTGAAGAAATTGTGATCTGTTACGACGGTGATGACGCCGGACAAGCAGCCGCCATGAAGTCTATTCCGATGCTCGAAGGAGCAGGGCTTAGAGTGATGGTGGCCATGCTTCCGAAAGGAAAGGATCCGGATGAATATATTACCGAATACGGTCCGGATGATTTTCTTCGGGAAGTCATTGATCAGCCTGTCACAACTACAAAATTTAAGCTTATATATTCAAGAAAAAACCATATACTGCTAAAAGAAGAAGGTCGGAAAAATTACTTGCTTGAAGCCGCCGGAATTGTGGCAGAGCTTGATTCGGCTATTGAACGCGAGGTTTACCTGCAAGAGCTTTCGCGCGAATTTAATTTCCCATTAGAGGTATTAAAGCAGGATTGTCACCTAAAGCATCAAGAATTGCAAAAAAAGAAACCCGGAAGGGATAATAACGACAATTCGTGGAATAATGGTAGGAATGAAAATCGCCGAAGATCGGGGCCTCCCGTGCTAATGCCTGCTTATACGTATGTAGAGCGGAGGCTGCTTCATGTGATGATGCGCGACAGGGATGTGGCGCAGACTGTCCATGAAAAGCTGGGAGACGCGTTCAATATTGAGGATCACGCAGCGCTTGCTGCTTATTTATACGCATTTTATGCGCAGGGCTATGATCCGGATGCCGGGAGGTTTATCGCCTCGCTCCAAGACGAACGTCTGGAGAGAACGGCTGCAGCCATTCTGATGATGGACGGAGATTTTCCTTTTGACGATGCAATTTTGGAAGCCGATATTCAGGACATTATCAAAGTACCTAGGTTCCGGGAGATCGACCGAAAAAAAGAGGAAATGATGCAGGCGGAACGCGCCGGAGATCATCTGCTCGCCGCGCAAATGTTAAGTGAGATTATAACCCTAGAGAGACAGCTAAAAGGAACGACTTGACGATCGGTTCTAGGGAGGAGGGAGTCGGAATATGGCGAATGATCAGCATACTGAACTAGATGCCGAACAAAAACTGGATTTAGTGAAGGAACAATTGATTGAACAGGGGAAGAAAAGAGCCTCCTTAACTTATAAAGAGATTATGGAGAAATTGTCGCCGTTTGATCAAGATCCGGAGCAAATCGATGAGTTTTTCGAACAGCTTGACGATTTAGGAATTGAGGTATTAAACGAAAGAGACGAGGATCGTGATCCGCTTAACCGCGGTGAGGACTCGGATCGCGAGCAGGATGATTTCAACTTCGACGATGACTTGGCTCTGCCTCCGGGGATCAAAATTAATGACCCTGTACGCATGTATTTGAAAGAAATCGGCCGTGTTCCGCTCCTGTCAGCGGATGATGAAATCGAACTGGCAAGACGGATCGAGAACGGGGATGAGGAAGCGAAGCGCAGACTTGCGGAAGCGAACCTTCGTCTCGTTGTCAGTATTGCGAAACGCTACGTCGGCCGCGGCATGCTGTTCCTTGATTTGATTCAGGAAGGCAACATGGGTCTGATTAAAGCGGTAGAGAAGTTCGACCATCAAAAAGGCTTTAAGTTCAGTACGTACGCAACCTGGTGGATTCGCCAAGCGATTACGCGCGCCATTGCGGACCAAGCGCGTACCATTCGGATTCCGGTTCATATGGTCGAAACGATCAACAAGCTGATTCGGGTCTCCAGACAGCTCCTTCAAGAGCTTGGGCGCGAACCGACCCCGGAAGAAATCGCTGCGGAGATGGAACTCAGTACCGATAAAGTAAGGGAAATTATGAAAATTGCTCAAGAGCCGGTATCGCTCGAAACACCGATCGGTGAAGAAGACGATTCGCATCTTGGCGATTTTATTGAGGATCAAGAAGCACTTGCACCTGCTGACGCGGCGGCTTACGAGCTGCTTAAGGAGCAGTTGGAAGATGTGCTTGATACATTGACAGAGCGTGAGGAAAATGTACTCCGTCTGCGTTTTGGACTTGACGACGGCCGTACTCGCACCCTCGAAGAGGTTGGCAAAGTATTCGGCGTAACCCGTGAACGGATTCGTCAGATCGAAGCGAAAGCACTCCGCAAGCTCCGTCACCCAAGCCGCAGCAAACGGCTTAAAGATTTCCTAGAATAAGATAGCATTAACCGATAAGGACCTTTCTGCTCTTGCAGCAAGGTCTTTTTTTCCAATTGAACCTATCGTCATTCTACCTGAGAGGATAACATAAGGCATATGAATGAAGAGCGACGCCAGATTATCGTCAGAGAAATTGAGCACTGGAGCAGGAGCAAATTGCTGCCGGATCAATATTGTGATTTTCTGCTTAACTTGTATATGGATCATGATCAGGAAGTAAGGCGTGAATCCAATCATTCGATAGCCAAGGCGGTAATGGCCGTTCAACAGGCTTCAGGCAAACATTGGCTCCTTACATTTGGTTTTTTTACCTTTATTTCCTTTGTTGTGCTTTATTTTAACGTTTTTCACCCTCTATTGCAAATTGGGGTTTCGGCCGTTGGCGTCATTGGTCTGTTGTGGTTTGGCGCCCGTTTGAGAAGACGCCATGAGTCAGCCGGGCTTGCTGTAACCGGCGCGGGCATGCTGTTAATGCTTGGCGCCGGCCTATACATATTGGATTTGCACGAGATGACGGAATGGGGCTGGAAGGCAGGGATGCTTGGTTTTTGCGCGCTGTTCTGGGTGGTGTACGGAATCGCGGCAAGAATCCAGCTGCTGCATCTTTGCGGCTGGCTTGCGGGAATAATGGTATATGCATGGCTGCTAGCCAAGTTTACGAGCGCGCCGGAGTGGTATGAATCGCAGCTCTATTGGATGCCGCTCTCGGTTCTGTTCGGCTGGGCAAGCTGGTTTGTCCACCGTTGGTCCAAGCAGGCTGCTATGGTTTTATTCGCGGCATGCGCGATTTTATGGTTTGTGCCGGAGTTATACGAAATGATTGTATGGAAAGAACCGGTTATGCTGCAGCTGCAGCTTCAATTGCTCTTGAAGATTGCGGTGGGCGGCGGGCTGTTGTTCTTTATGCGAAAACAATGGATGGTGTGGGTTGCTTAATGTTGAAATTATCGAGACGTCTGCAAAGAATCGCAGACTTTGTAACGCCGGGCTCGCGCGTAGCGGATATCGGTTCCGATCACGCGCTGCTTCCGGTTTATTTGATTCAATCCGGCCGAGTTCCCTCTGCCATTGCAGGAGAGCTAAATCCCGGTCCGTTTGAGGCGGCGCGTAAGCAAGCCGCGGATGCGGGCCTTACCGGCAAGCTTCAAGTCCGCCGCGGGGACGGGTTGTCCGTCCTGCAGCCCGGGGAGACCGATACGGTAACGATTGCGGGCATGGGCGGCAGCTTAATGAGCAGCATTTTGGAAGAAGGTTATTTAGCCGGAAAGCTGAATGGGGTAAAGGAATTGGTTCTCCAGCCTAATGTCGGCGAAGAGTTTGTGCGAGGCTGGTTATTGAAGCGCGGTTGGTTCCTTGCGGAGGAGTCCATTCTGGAGGAAGACGACAAAATTTACGAAGTGCTGCATGCCTTCAAATATGATAAGGCAGAATCGAAGGAGCGGAATACCGAAGTTTACGACTCCTCTTTCCTTGCACTGCCTACTTATCAAGAGAAAGGTGCTGCGATTCTGGAAAGGATGGGGCCGCATCTGCTTCGCGCGCCGCAGGATGTCTTCTTCAAAAAGTGGCGTCTAGAGCTCGATAAGCTTGGCAAGATTGTAGCTCAGATGTCCCAATCCGATCTCGAGCAAGCGGAGCAGAAGAAGCAGCAATTCCGTGAGGAAATTAATGTAATCGAGGAGGTGCTTCAATGTTTGCAAACGGACAGACCGTCATCCAAATAATGGAGCAGCTTGCGCCAAAGCATTATGCAGTCGAGAATGATAAAATCGGACTGCAGCTTGGGACGTTGAACAAGGAAATCCGGAAAATCGTTGTAGCGCTGGATGTGACGGATGAAGTTGTCGATGAGGCCATCACTGCCGGAGCAGAGCTTATTATTGCGCATCATGCCATCATCTACCGTCCTTTGGCGAAGCTGGATACCTCTACGCCGGCAGGCAGGCTGTACGAGAAGCTAATCAAAAATGATATCGCGGTCTATATCTCGCACACCAATCTGGATGTGGCTGACGGCGGCATTAACGATTGGATGGCCGACCTGGTTGGCATTAAGGCGGAAGGCCGCCAATGTCTCGAAGAGGTGCATACGGATAAGCTGTATAAGCTGGTTGTTTTTGTTCCGGAGGAGCAGCATGAAAAGGTGCTTCAAGCGATGTTCCAAGCGGGAGCGGGCCATATCGGCGATTACAGCCACTGCAGCTTTAATATCGAAGGGACGGGAACCTTCCTTCCCGGAGAAGGCACGAATCCGTTTATCGGCCAGCAGGGGCAATTGGAAAAAGCGAAGGAAATCCGCATTGAAACGATTGTTCCGCATAGCGTTCACCGCAAGGTGGTGCAGGCCATGCTGAAGGCGCATCCTTACGAGGAAGTAGCCTATGATCTGTACTCGGTTGATCTGAAGGGGAGATCCTTTGGCCTTGGCCGCAGCGGAAAGCTGGAGCAGCCTGTCACCCTTGGCGAACTGGTCGAAAAGGTAAAGGAAGTGTTCGAGGTGCCTTATGTTAGACTTGTTGGCGACCCGAACCGAGTCATTAAGAAAGCTGCCGTTTTAGGCGGCTCAGGCGGGCGTTACACCCGTCATGCGCAATTTGCCGGAGCGGATGTGCTCATCACGGGGGACGTCGATTATCATACCGCTCATGACGCGCTTGCGGATGGACTTTCCATTATTGATCCAGGTCATAATGTCGAAAAAATCATGAAGCAGCGTGTGGCCGACTGGCTGAATCAACAGCTGTCGGAACGGAAATACGAGACAAAAGCTGTTCATTCCTCCATAAATACGGAGCCTTTCCGGTTCGTGTAGCATTTGGGACGATAAAACAGGTTGAGGTTTTGTAAAATACCCTGTATACTTATTCGTGCATCGGAAAGTTTGACAGACAATCGCTGGCGGCCTTGTTGCCGCGAGAGGAAAGTCCGGGCTCCACAGGGCAGGGTGCTGGATAACGTCCAGTCAGCGCGAGCTGAAGGATAGTGCCACAGAAATGGACCGCCGATGGCTGGTTTACGCCGGCACAGGCAAGGGTGGAACCGTGGTGTAAGAGACCACGAGGAGTATGGGTGACTATATTCCTGGTAAACCCCACTTGGAGCAAGACCGAGAGAACGTAGCAGCCTAGAGCTGCAGCCTTAGCCCGAGGCTCGTTCGGGTTGGTTGCTTGAGCTGTTTAGCAATAAACAGCCTAGATAGATGATTGTCGCTTCGCCCGTGGGAGGGTCGTTCCCGTTATGACCACTAGAAGCACAGAACCCGGCTTACGGCAAACTTTCCGCAACGGACAACAAATTACGCCTCCTGGCATTCGCCGGGAGGCTTTTTTGTTGCTTGTTGCGGAAAATTTAGGTGGTTGGCCGTTGGATCGTCGGGGCCGGAGTAGCTCTTTCGACCGCTATTGTCTACGGCGGACGCTTCGCTTCTCAAGAGGTACTCCTTTTCCTGTTATCGCCAACCCTTTTCCTGCACGACAAGCTCCACTTGCTACTTATACCAAGGAAGCTTAAGCTTATTACATAATGGCAGCCAGGCTACGTTGTACAAAATGCAGGATATTTCGAGGTTTTCAGCAATGTGTGAGATACATTGCCATAAATGCAGGAAATCTTCGCGCAAATGACTTAAAAAGAGCTGGCTTGGCGAAATATACTGTATTTCATACAACATAATTCCTAATACAAGCCTAAACGAGCTAATTATACTGTATTTCGTGCAAGGTGAGCAGCAGGATATTTTACCAAAAGAAAAGCATCCTCGGCGAAAAGGCCAGAAGATGCTTCCATTTTTATATATAAATTGAACGGCGGGAGTCGAGGGTAAGGGCAAGTATGTTTCCAATCAGGAAATGGTCGAGAAACAGCGGCCGGAAGAACATACTGTCCGTCCCAAGCAATCTGCTGTGAACTCCATACTGTCCGTCCTGAGCAATCTGCTGTGAGCTTCATACTGCCCGTCCCGAGCGAAGAGCCGTTCTTAGCTGCCAGCGCTATACCGCCGGCTAATCGCTTCCAGGCGACGTTCGGTTTGACTTGGGAAGTTCTGCAGGGCAGTGGTGTAGTTCGATGCTGCCTTCAGAGCTTTGTCGACGTCGATCAGACCGTAGCCGAAGTAGTTGTCTTTACCCTTGTTGCCAAGGTCAATAGCCGATTTGCGCATAATGTCCATAACCTCTTCATTGTTGAGGTCAGGGTTAATGGAGCGAATCAAGCCGGCTAAGGCCGCTACGTGCGGGCTGGCCATAGAGGTGCCTGACAACGCCGCATATTGGCTGCCCGGATAAGTGCTGGCGATGCTGTCGCCAGGCGCCGCTACGTCAATGTAATCGCCGAAGTTCGAGAACGAAGCTTTGTTTTTCGACGCATCCGTTGCCGCAACGGCAAAAACTTCCGGATATGCGGCCGGATAACCAGGCCGGTCGGTATTGTCATTGCCGCTTGCCGCAACCATCACGACGTCGTGATCGTAGGCATACTTAATCGCATCATGCAGGAATTCGGCCTGCGCATAGTTGCCAAGACTCATATTAATAACTTTGGCGCCATGGTCGGTAGCCCATATGATCCCTTGCGCAACCGAATAGGTAGAGCCTGCGCCGCTGCTGTCGAGCACTTTTACCGGCATAATTTTGTTATACCAGGAGATGCCCGCAACACCTTCGCCATTGTTGACGGTTGCGCCAATAATACCTGCCACATGGGTACCATGACCAACGTCGTCATTCGGAGCGGCATTCGTATCCACGATGTTTGTGCCATTGAGCAGCTTGCCCTTCAAATCCGGATGATCGGCTTGGACGCCGGTATCCAGAATAGCAACGATAACTTTGTCATTGCCTTTGGATAAGCCCCAGCCTTTTTCGGTTTCGATGGAAGGCAGATTCCACTGGTATTGGGAATATAGGGCATCGTTAGGAGTGATGATGTCGGCTGTGTTATCGGACGCGGCCGTTTCATTCGTCAGGTACAGATAATGAGGCTCCACGTATTCGGTTTTCCAAGATTTTTGGAAATAATGAACCATTTTATCGGCATCCATGTTCTTGGAACGGAATACATAGGTATCGCCAACGCGCTGAATTTTCTCGGCATTGATTTTTTGCTTGATTTGTTCTAATTGCTGATTTGTCAGCTTATCCTGGAAATGTACAACCACATCCTTGACATGATAATGGCTGGCATTGCCGTTGTCTTCGCCATCCCGTACTGTCGTTTCGCGGTTGGTATTAGGTTCCACCGATTCGACTCGGTAGTTGCCTTCAGCAGGATAAGGCACAAGCCGCAAATTCCGTTTTTGATGGCGCTCGACCTGCATAACGATATCCTGATTGATGACGCCTACGACACCAATGCCGTTATTTTTGCCGCTAGGCACTCCAAGCACCATGTATCGGCTGCCGGTTTCGCTCATAAACGGCTTGGAGTGATAAGGCTGGCTGGCTTTTACCTTAGCCTTGGCTTCTTCCACATATTGCGACGCTGTTTTGTCCGGGAGAGCGCCGCGGTCTACGCTTCGATCTCCGTTGATCCAGCTGATGTAGACCATATGCTTATGCATGTTCATCATATGGGCTACTTTATCCGACTGCGCCTTCATTGCGCCCGTTTTGGTGTCGCTGCTCATTAGCTTGCGGAATTCCTTGCTGCATTCCGTCGTACAGAGAAGAGCGGTAGCGTCCATATCCTTGTTTAAAGTTTTGACTTTCAGTGTTTTTTCCTGATGCGCCGAGAAATTTCTTACTTCGGATTCAGGTGCTTTACGGTCATTGAAAATATATCGCGTACCGGGTACAACAATGGCTACCAGTGCTATAATGGCACAAAGACCAACCCATTTTCTCGCATTCATTGTTTCTTTCGTCCCTTCATCGCTTTGCCAGCTTAGTTGCAACGCTAATGGATAGGTTGCGCATCGCATGGCCGAAAATATGCGCCGAACAATGTCTGAACCGCCAGTACCAAACGAATGTAATTTGTGGTATCATATTGTTGATGCCTTAGTTTTTTTGTTGTAGTAGAAGAAAGGGGAACTACCTATGCCATCGACCAATGCGAAGTCGCTTAGTGAAACATCGCGTACAAAGTTAAAAGATGCAATTAATCAATTGGAAACGTTTCTTAACCAGTATTCGCTGAACCAATTAATCGGCGAAGAGACTGGAGATGAAGCACAAACGTTCTACAAAGGCCTCTTGTCTGATTTAAGACATCTGTTGGTCTTCTCTGAAGTCTCGGTTGAGAAACTTGGAGTACTGCTCAGACGGCCAAATTTCGATAACGATTTTGCTGAACGCGCCTTGTACGATGTTTATCATCAGTGCGTGAATGCCTTCTTCTATCCGAAGAATGAATGTTATTCGGAAGACGGCCGTTATGCTTACACCGGACAAGACGCCATCCGTTTCCGCTTCAAGCCTATCCGCGAAGCGCGTAACATCGTCCTCAGCGTTTCGAAAATTTACGAAGAGCTCCGCGACGAGCTGGCGTATTATGAGAATGATTACATGACCCAGCGCCGTATGCAGGGGCAAAAATAGGACGGAATGAATCACTTTCGATCAGGGAAACTTGATATCGGAGGTGATTTTTTTATGCCGAAAGGTGTAACCTGCAGCGTGTCCAATTGCGCCTTCTGGAAAGAGGGCAACAATTGCAATGCTGATGCCATTTCCATCGATATTGATCAGCATGCAGACTTCAACGAAGAATTCGCAGCTGATGATCTTGGGCTTTACCATCAGGATCAAGCTACAGAATCATCCGCTACCTGCTGCCACACTTTTAAACCGAAGGAGTGACGGGGAATGGATCAACGAGGCGTAAAAATCACGGATCGTCACAAGAACGATTATCCGCAATACGAAGTGTCTGCGCCAAATGCAATGCCTGACTTGAACGGCGGTAAAGTGGAAGAATGGGCTAACGAGAACAACGTGGGCAACGTCCACGAAGAGATGGCGGCGGATTTCGCTGTGGGCAGTCCAGTCTCCTATGTACCGAGAGAGCAGAAAATCGAAGAAGCGGCAGATGCCGTGGAGTCCGGGGGAACAGCCCTTGGCTGGGTAGCGCTTGTATTTGCGGCAGCATCCTGGTTCCTGTGGCCCGTGGTGCTGGGTATCACTTCAGCCGTACTGGGCTTTATTGCTTTCCGTCAGGGAGCAAGGGCGCTTGGGGGCTGGGCGATGGCAATTGGTCTTATCGCTGTATTGCTTTCATTAGTTATCGTTCCATTTTATTATGCGGTCACCTGAAGAATTGGCCTTGGCAGCAATTGCTGCCGGGGCTTTTTTATGTTCTCCAATCGTACATACGGAAAAGTATTAATGGACTGTCAATAACTTTGGATTGCCGCTCTGCCCGATTTTACCTATAATTTATAGATGTATGGGAGGGAACATCCGATGGTTATTGATATTCAGCAGGCTAGCTGGGAACGTGGGGACAAGCAGGTCCTTCGCGATATTAATTGGAAGGTTCAGCCAAACGAGCATTGGTGCTTGCTGGGCTTGAACGGATCCGGGAAAACAACACTTCTCAATATGATTAACGGCTATATTTGGCCAACGAGCGGACAGCTTTCGGTGCTTGGCAAAAAATTCGGGGAATACGATTTACGCGAGCTGCGCAAAAGCATCGGCTGGGTAAGTACCTCGCTTCAGCAAAAGCTGTACGGCAGCGAAAATGCCATTAACATTGTGTTAAGCGGAAAGTTCGCCACGATTGGTCTTTACGATCGTACAAATGAAGCAGATCGAGACCAGGCGTTGGCTTTGCTGACGAGTCTGGGCTGCGCTTATTTGGCTGATCGCACTTATGATACGATGTCGCAAGGCGAGCGGCAGCGCGTCTTGATCGCAAGGGCATTAATGGCAAAACCGAAGCTGCTTATCCTGGACGAGCCATGCACGGGACTTGACGTTTTTGCGCGCGAGCAGCTATTGTCCATGATTCATAAGGTGGCGAAAGACGGCCCTACCATTATATACGTCACGCATCATGTGGAAGAAATATTGCCTTGTTTCAGTCATACGCTGTTGATTAAGCAAGGTGAAGTTTTTGCTGCGGGAGCGACCAACGATGTTTTGACCTCAGAGCGAATGAGCCGTTTCTTTGATGTTCCGGTAGAGATTGAACGCCGTGACGGCCGGAACTGGCTGTTCGTCAAGCAATCGGAGTCGCTATGGAACTCGAATTAGTTCAATCGCATTTGCAGCCGGAACCGGAACCGCGAAGAAAGAGATTTCTTAGTTGGCTTAGCTCCCGAATAGGGAACCGGCTCGAATACGATGGTCCGCTCTGGCGGTCCGGGGCGGCGGGACTCCTGTTATTCGGATCCGCAGCAATCATAACCGTCGCATTAGGCATGCCGACCGGATTTGGGACGGCTATCGACGTTGGGGCGTTTGTGCTTGCGAATGCAGTGGCTTTACTGATCGCTACCCAGCTTATTTCCATTATCTTATCGTTGCTGTATGTGCCGATACCGCGTTTATTCGTCGGTTTTCTGATTTACGTCGGCTTCGAGTGCTATTATATTTTGTATTATTCGGATTTCGAGATTTGGAATTCGATTCTATGTGCCGTTATCTATACGATAATAGGCGCTGTTGCCGGGGTACTGATCGGTTGGTTCAGCCGAAGCCGCATACGGCTCATATCCGGCATTGTGATTGCCGCCATGTCGGTGACCGGTGTATTTATATGGATGAAAGAGCCTTACGGCGGCGGGCATGCGGCAGCCGTATTCGCCGGGGCGGAGGAGATAGGAGCTTCCGAAGTAGCTGCTATCGACGCCGATAACCCTAGCGAGCCTGGCAGCTACGGCTATCGTTTTTTCACGTATGGGAGCGGAACGGACAAGCAGCGCAAGGAGTATGGAAAAGGCGCTGAGCTGATCTCCGCATCAGTGGATGCTTCCGATTACATTAAGAACTGGTATTGGATGAAGGAAAGGTTCTGGGGCTTTGACGAAGAAAAGCTGCCGCTGAATGGCCGGGTATGGATGCCCGACGGGGATGGCCCGTTTCCACTCGTCCTGATGGTGCATGGCAATCATCTGATGGAAGATTTCTCGGATGCCGGTTACGATTATTTGGGCAAGCTGCTTGCTAGCCGTGGATACATCGCTATTTCGGCAGATGAGAATTTCTTGAACTATTCGGCTTGGTCGGGTATTCCGGATAATGATTTTAAAGTCAGAGCTTGGATGCTGCTTAAGCATATTCAACAGATTCAAGCGTTTAGCGAAAAGTCGGATAGTGCTTTCTATAATAAGGTGGATTTCTCCAATATTGCGCTCATCGGGCATTCTCGCGGCGGTCAAGCCGTAGCAATGGCAGCCGACCGGGATGCCTGGTTTGCCGGCGATCGGAGTCTGGACAGTCTCGATAAGGAACAGGTTCATATTCAAACGGTAATTGCCCTCGCACCCACGGATAAAGCAATCGATAACAAGTCGGCTAATCTTGCCGATGTGAATTATCTAGTCCTGCAAGGGGCTCGAGACGGGGATGTAAATGACTTTTACGGAGACCGGCAATATATTCGGACTAGCTTTTCTCCGGGTTCCGGTTATAGGAAAGCTTCCGTTTATTTATCCGAGGCGAATCACAGCCGGTTTAATACCGAGTGGGGAACGATGGACGAACGTCCGCCGGGCGGTCTTTTCCTGAGTCAACGCGGAATGATGGAGCCCTTAGAGCAGCAGCTGGCCGCTCAAGTCTATGTGTCGGCCTTCCTTGAAACTACGCTCCGCCATCAGGCGGAATACATCCCGCTGCTGCAGGATTACCGCACCGGCCTCGACTGGCTGCCTGATTCCACCGCTTACGTATCCAGATACGAGGACTCGAGCTTTGATACGATTGCAAGATACGACGAGGACCGGAACAAAACAACGCTGCCGGCAGGCGGAAAGCTTGAAGAGGATAACCTGAAATCCTGGGATGAGCTGGACGTGAAGGACCGGGATCACAATAATAAAGGAACGGTTGGTGCGCAGGTCGAGTGGCTGGAGGACAGCTCATATACCTTATCTTTGGCTGAGCCATTCTCGCTTGCAAGCGCGGCTGACGCGAATCGGATGTTTACCTTTTCTCTCGCCAATCTGTCGTCGCAGCTGGATCCCGACCATCAGGAATCCGTGCCCCAGATTCAAATTGAGTTAATGTCAACGGCTGGAGATACCATTATTCTACCGCTGAGTGCCTATATGCCGGTTCAGCAGCCGTTCGTTACGACGTACACCATTATTCCTTGGCTTGAGAAGACCATTAAAAGCGGGAAGTACAAGCATGACACGGAGTCGGTATTCCAGACATTCCGGGTACCGCTCAATGATTTTGCCGAGGCGGTTGACGACAAGGACTTATCCATCAATCAGATCACTTTCCGCTTTATTGGCGGTCCGGGCAAAATCATGCTTGATGATATTGGATTATCCAATTGAATCTCCAAAATAAAGAGCTCCCTGATTGGGGAGCTCTTTATTTTGTTTCATAAAAATTAAGGCTATTCTTCCTTAAATGTAAACCGCCTTGCCGCATACAGGAACGGAGTAGAACAAAGGGATACGATAAATTTAATGACATAGGTCGAAAGAAAGACCGAGACCCATACGCTTCCTTCCAGCGTGCCGGCAAATGCGATGGTGCAAAAGATAAGGGTATCCACAAATTGACTGATAACCGTACTGCCGTTATTGCGGATCCAGAGTTGTCCGGGAGCCGGGAATACCCGCTTAAGAACGGAATAGATCCTCACGTCGAGAAACTGGCTGACGAAATACGCGCACAAGCTTCCGAGCGCAATTTGCGGCATCAGCCCAAAGATCATGTGCAGGGCATCATTGGTGTTATGGGCAAGTCCGGAGCTGTCCGGGTGGAAAACAAGCGCCATCTGCATAATGATCGTTGAGGCAATTAGCGTAAAGAAGCCGAACCATACCGCTTTTTTGGCAGCACGCTCTCCGTACTTTTCGTTAAGCAGATCGGATGCGAGATAAATGGTGCCATACATCGTATTGCCAAGCGTAATGACGATATCAAAAGGCATTTCCACGGTTTTGACCACCTGTACATTCGCCAGTACGGTTGCCATGCCGATCCAGGCGTAAATGCCGACGCGCCCAAATAACCGGTATGAGATCAGAAATAAGGTAAAATGGACGAGCATAAATAGCGCGCCAAACCACAAATTAAACATATTGCCTCCCTGTAGGTCTCGAATAAAGTAAGCGATGCGCGGAACTTGCAGCAGGGCATCGCAAGGTGTATGATAGATTTTCTGCCTTTGACATTATAATCGCTTGTTATCGGTGGATCAATACTCCCGCCAAAGGACGGAGAAACCGTTTCACCTTGAATTTAGAATTCTCCGGATTGAAACGCGCTCTCCCACCAAAAGGCTGGAGAAACCGTTTCACCTTGACAGGCAGATTTTGTTACAATGGTAAACGAACTTTTAATCGTATTTCGCGTAATTACGCTTGAAGGAGAGGATCAATCATGCAGGACGAGCAGCGAATCGAGGAGCAGAAGCGAGTGGACCGAGTGATGCGGCTGATTCGCGAGCAGCTGGGCAAGCTGCTGCAAAACTCAAGCGGTATGCGGGAAGATATCGTGGACATCCGGAAAAATTTCTGGGACGATGTTACGCTGAATTTCGAGGATGCGTCTGAAGCGGCGGAGTCCGCTGCGAGCCTGAAGCAGCAGGCTGAGGTGCTTGCGGAGCGGGAGCACAGCCACAGGCATGCATCGCAGCAGGTGAAGCTATTGCGTAAGCTGGAGCAGACCCCGTACTTCGGGCGCGTTGATTTTATAGAAAATGGCAGCTCCGAGGAAGAGCGGATCTATCTTGGAGTTGGGTCCATGCTGGATGAAGGCGGGTCGAATTATTTGATTTACGACTGGCGCGCGCCAGTCTCGAGTCTCTACTATGATTATTCGCCGGGTCCGGCTTCCTATGTAACTCCTGCGGGATCGATAGAGGGGCGGATGACGCTGAAACGCCAATATGTCATTCGCCGAGGGCAAATCGACGGTATGTTCGATACCGGTGTCACCATCGGCGACGAGCTACTGCAAGAGGTGCTTGGCAAGCATTCGGATGCCCAGATGAAGAGCATTGTAGCTACGATTCAGCGGGAACAAAACCAGATTATCCGCAATGAACGGGCAAGGCTTCTGATTGTTCAAGGTGCGGCCGGAAGCGGTAAAACCTCTGCGGCGCTGCAGCGCGTAGCCTATCTGCTATACCGTTACAGGGGATCGCTGCAAGCCGATCAAATCGTCTTGTTCTCGCCAAACCCGATGTTTAACAGCTATGTCGCGACGGTTCTTCCGGAGCTTGGCGAACAGAATATGCAGCAAACAACTTACCAGCAATACCTCGAGCATCGCATTGGGCAATCGTTTGCGCTGGAAGACCCGTTTGCTCAGATGGAGTATACGCTTGGAAGCATGGAGGATCCGGATTACGAAACGCGCATCGCCTCTATTCGACATAAGTCGGGCGCATCCTTCATGAAAGTGATTGAGCGTTATGTCGATACGCTTGGTGAATCGGGTTTATTGTTTAAAGCGATCAAGTTCCGGGGACGCAAGCTGATTGCGGCAGAAGCTATCGAAGAGCATTTTTACAGCTTGGACAAAAGCTTCACGATTCCGAACCGGTTCAAGATGACAGCCGATTGGCTGCTTAAGGAGCTGACCAGGCTAAGCAAGGAAGAACGGAAGAAACAGTGGGTAGAAGACGAGATGGAGCTGCTGGATAAAGAAGCATACATTCATGCGTTTAATGAGTTAAACCGCAAGGAGCGCTATACCTCGGACTCCTTTGATGATTTTGACCGCGAAAAAGATGTGCTGGCTACCATGATCGTCCAGGAAAGGTTCAAACGTTTGCGGAGCCGCGTGAAGAAACTAAGATTTGTCGACACGCAGACCTTATACCTTCGATTATACGAAAGCGAGCAGCCTCCATGGCTTGTCGAAGAAAGTCGGCTTGAATGGGAGGCGATCCGCAAGCTTACCGTGGAACAGCTTAAGCATGGAATACTTACTTATGAAGACGCAACGCCTTACTTATATATGAAGGATTTAATTGAAGGCTTCCAGACCAACACATCGGTAAGGCATCTGTTTATCGATGAAGCGCAGGATTATTCGCCATTCCAGTTCTATTATTTGAAGAGAGTTTTCCCCATGGCGAAGATGACGGCGCTCGGCGACCTGAACCAATCGATATTCGCGCATGCCGCTTTGGGGAATGGATTCGATCCGCTGGGAGAGCTTTACAGCAAGGAAGAGACTGAGACAATAGTGCTGACTCGCAGTTATCGTTCGACAAAACCGATTGTCGAATTTACGAGCAGGATGATCGAGGGCGGAAGTCGAATCGTGCCGTTTAATCGTAACGGTGACGAGCCGACGGTAACGGCTGTTGCGAATGTATCGGAGCTGCACGGGATGATTGCGGAGCGAATCCGGCGCTTGCAAGAGGAAGGCGCAAATTCCATTGCGGTCATTTGCAAGACTGCGGAGGAAAGCCTGACAGCTTATGAGGCATTGGAACAGAACTGTCCCGGAACGAGGCTGATTGAGAAGGAGACGGTAACCTTCGAGAACGGCACCGTCGTCATTCCGTCTTATTTGGCCAAAGGCGTGGAGTTTGATGCCGTTATTCTGTACAACGCTTCAAGCGACGTTTATGGCAGGGAGAGCGAGCGCAAGCTGTTCTATACCGCATGCACCCGCGCCATGCATGAGCTGCATCTGTACTATCTCTCGGAACCGACACCGTTCCTGACGGATGCCATGTCCAAAAAATAAGTCAGCGATTACCGGCCGTTACGTACCTCCGGCCAGATATCGCTGACTGCAACCTGCAATTCTCCTGCAATAAGCTCAGCCGTTAACCGGTTGGGCTTTTGTATATGTCCATTTCGAAGCTTGGAGATGGTCTGCAAGGAAATATTCGTCGCGGCAGCCATCTGGTTGGCGCTTATATCCCGCTTGGCCATCCACATCTTAAGCCGTTTGGAAGAGTCATAGACTTGCTTGATCGCCGTTAACGGCTCTTCTCGCGCATGTTCGCTCTTGCTTCCGAAGATGATCAGCGCATATCTGGCCTCATCCTGATCGGATATGGTCAAAGCCCGGAATTCCAGATGCACGGCAATCTCATCTTGTTTGGCGGATATCAGGGTTGTCTCCTGCGTAAAATGCAGGCTGCTGTCGCACGGCAAATAATGGGCTATAAGCAGCTCGATCGACATTCCCTTCAACTGCTCCTGTTTATATCCGGAAAGCCTGCAGAAGGCTTCATTTGTTTCATGTATCGTTGTTGACGCCCTTGATACTCGGATAAGTATCATCGGCTGGTCAAGTATTTGGAAGATTTGGTAAAATGCAATCAAAATTGGTCCTCCTTAATTCCAAGCACGCCAATGCACAAAATCGAGTATAAGCTTTACGCTTGTACTATACAATAGCTTTACTATATTTAACAAAATCGTCAAGAATAAATGCAGTTTGGTTTAATAAATTAAACTTGCTGGCATGAAACGGTTCAATCATGCGGAAGCTGTCATTTCTATGACAAAATGATAGGGTGTTCAGCTACCAGCGAGTTTTGTATGAATCTATGTTCTCGGGTAATATTAGAAAACGCAGGTTTGAAACTTAGGGGGAAATAGACAACATGAAAACATGCGGGATCGATAATTGCTCCAAACCGGTCAAGGCAAGAGACCTGTGCTCCATGCACCATCAACGCCTGATGAGACATGGCGATCCGAATACCGTTATGCCTCGCAGGACAAAGAAACTGGTCGATTGCAGCTGGATCAATTGTTCAAGTCAAGCCGTATCGAAAGGACTGTGTGTCAAGCATTATTACATCAATCGAGTTTTAAAGAAAAATGACCAATTTGATGTAAGGTAACTTTACATCCATTTTCTGAAAATGGGGTGTTTATTTTCATTAAAATATGTATAATGGAGGTAACTCCCTATTTACCAGAGAATGAATCCTTTAACGCTGCGGTACCATTGTAACCAAATGGAGGCGATTGTCGGAAATGATTCAAACGGCACCATACGGCCTTCTGATGAGCGATTTGTATCTGTTCAACAAAGGCAGCTCTCACCACAGTTACCGGTTCATGGGTGCGCATGTCATGGACTGGGACGGTAAAGATGGCGTCAGGTTTGCAGTGTGGGCTCCGCACGCCAGGGAGGTTCGGCTTGTTGGCCAGCATAACAACTGGGATGGTTCCGGTTCGTTGATGGAACGCGTTTCTTCGACAGGGGTCTGGGTTCTCTTCGTACCGGGACTTGGCGAAGGCGCTATTTACAAGTACGAGATTGTGACCTCAACAGGTCAGCGGCTGCTCAAGGCAGATCCTTACGCTTTCCTCGCCGAAAGGCGTCCTCAAACCGCCTCCGTAGTGTCTGATCTATACGGATTCCCTTGGCGGGACAAGAAATGGATGGATTCCAGGCATAAGCGGCCCGCTTATTCCAATCCGCTAATGCTTTACGAAGTGCACGCTGGCTCCTGGCAGCTGAAAGGGGAGGAGAATTTCCTCACCTACGAAGAACTTGCCGATCAGCTTGTTCCTTACGTAGCCAAAATGGGATATACCCATATCGAGCTGATGCCAATCAATGAACATCCTTTTGACCAATCCTGGGGTTATCAGATTACCGGTTATTACGCGCCGTCCAGCCGTTACGGCAAGCCTAAGCAGCTGATGAAGTTTATCGACCGCTGCCACGCGTACGGCATAGGCGTTATTCTCGACTGGGTTCCCGGTCACTTCTGCAAGGATGAACATGGATTGCGTCGCTTTGACGGTACTCCGATCTTTGAAGGAAATGACGAGCGGCTTGCCGAAAAGCCTTTATGGGGAACACTGGCCTTCGATTTCAAACGAAACGAAGTGATCAGCTTCCTGATCTCCAATGCCATCTACTGGATGGAAATGTTCCACTTCGACGGTCTTCGGATTGATGCCGTCGCCAGCATGATCAATCTCCACATGGATAAACCGCCCGAGCTCTTCACCTGGAACGAGTATGGCGGCACCGACAATCTAGACGCTCTCCGCTTCATGAAACGGCTTAACGAAACCGTATTTCACTACTACCCAGACGCACTAATGATCGCAGAAGATTCTTCCGCTTGGCCTGCAGTCACCTCACCTACCTACTTAGGCGGGCTGGGATTTAACTTTAAATGGAATATGGGCTGGATGAACGACGTGCTCAAATACATGTCGATCGATCCTGCCGACCGCTCACACCACCACCACCTACTTACTTTCTCACTTTTGTACGCTTTCTCTGAAAATTACGTTTTACCGTTCTCGCATGACGAGGTTGTACACGGCAAACGTTCCTTGCTGAACAAAATGCCTGGCACCTACGAGGAAAAATTCGCTCAATTACGTTTGTTATACGGCTATTGGATCGCCCATCCGGGCAAGAAGCTGCTGTTTATGGGCAGCGAATGGGGACAGTTCGACGAATGGAAGGACCGCGAACCGCTTGATTGGATGCTGCTCGATTACGATCTTCACGGCAAGATGCACGGCTATGTCAAAGCTTTGAACCAGGTTTATACCCATGAACCGTCGCTATGGGAAAGAGATCAGGACGCTTACGCATTTCAATGGATTGATGTGAATAATGCTGAACAATCGATCATATCTTTCATTCGTTATGGCAAGCAGGGCTTCACTGTTACGGTTGCCAACTTCTCCAGAAACGGTTATACCCATTATCGATTAGGCGTGCCGCAGCCGGGCTGTTATCGCATGATCCTAAACAGCAATGAGGTACAGTTCGGAGGTTCCGATTCACAGTGTTTACAGAAGCATGACAGCGAGAAAGTGAGCTGGCACGGCTATAACCAAAGCATTTCCATCAATCTCCCCCCTCTATCCTTCCAATTATACAGCTTTGCGGGCGGAGACCACATTAAGAAGGGGTTGGTGTCATGGGTCGAAAAAAGGAAATGATTGCAATGCTGCTGGCAGGAGGAGAAGGCAAGCGACTGGGAGTTCTCACAAAGGATTTGGCGAAGCCGGCTGTCTATTTTGGGGGGAAGTACCGCATTATCGACTTTACTTTAAGCAATTGCACGCATTCGGGCATTGACACGGTTGGGGTTCTTACGCAATACCAGCCGCTCGAATTGAATCGGTATTTGGGCATCGGAAGCCCATGGGGGCTGGACCGCAGGGATGGCGGCATGTCCATTCTGCCTCCATTCGTCAAGCAAAAAGGCGGGGTATGGTATAAAGGAACGGCAAATGCAATCTATCAAAATATGGCGTTTATTGAATCTTATGACCCAAACTATGTTCTGGTCATCTCGGGTGACCATATTTATAAAATGGATTACGATCTGATGCTGCAGCATCACAAGAAAAGTGGGGCGGACATTACGATTGCCGGCATTGAAGTGCCGTGGAAGGAAGCAAGCCGCTTTGGCGTCATGCACGTGGATGACGAAGACCGGATTACGGCTTTCGAAGAAAAGCCTAAAAATCCGACCAGCAATATCGCTTCGATGGGCGTCTATATTTTCACCTGGTCGGTATTGAAGAAGTATTTGATTCAAGACGAAGCCAGCCGCAATTCCAGTCATGACTTCGGCAAGGACGTAATTCCTTCCATGATGAGAGACGGTTTGCATCTGAGCACGTATGCTTTCCGCGGTTACTGGAAGGATGTCGGCACGATCGAAAGCTTATGGGAAGCCAATATGGATTTATTAGATGATAAGCCTTCGCTTGATCTTGCCGATAAAGATTGGCGAATTTTCTCCGTCAGCCCTAACCGGCCGGCCCAATACGTGGCTTGCGGGGCGAGCGTATCCTCCTCTATGGTGACGGAAGGCTGCATTGTGGAAGGCGATGTCGAGCGATCCGTACTGTTCTTTGGCGTTACGACGGGCAAAAACAGTATCGTTAACGAATCGGTCATTATGCCGAATGTGAAAATTGGCGAAGGAGCCCGCGTCTACCGGGCGATAATTGGCGAAGGTGCTGTAATCGAAAACGGCGTATGCATCGGCAGTCCCGACGATGATGCGATTACCGTTGTTGCCGTAGGCGAGTTTGTATCCAATGAACCGATGCTGCTGGAGGTGGAGCCGTCATGAAACATCAAGTTATGGGCGTTATCAATCTGATTCACGAAAACGACGATATGGAGCGGCTGACGCAAAACCGCTGCCTTGCTACCGTGCCGTTTGGCGCAAGATACCGGCTTATCGATTTCATTCTGTCAAGCATGGTGAACTCCGGAATTAATAAAGTAGCCGTATTCGCACATACGAAATACCGTTCCCTCATGGATCACGTCGGTTCCGGCGACCATTGGGACTTAAATAACCGTCAGAGCGGCTTGTTCCTTCTTCCTCCGGCAACGGACGACATTCAGGAAGTCAGCCGCGGGGACTTATATCATTTCTACCAGCACCGCGACTATTTCAACCGATCCACGCTGGAATATGTCGTAATTGCCCGCAGTCATATGGTGTGCAACATCGATTTCGAACCGATTATCGAAGCGCATAAGGAACGCGAAGCGGATATTACGGTCGTGTGCAAGCGGGATGCCGACCTAATGGGCGGCAAGGCCCGCAAGATGAAGATGGATCCGGATGGCCGCGTCACGGCTATGCAGGACCATTACGGAAGAATGAACAGCGATATCTCTTCCATGGAAATGTACGTAATGCGCAAGGATCTCCTGATGGAACTCGTCGAGACATCCCTTGCCCAAGGGCAGGACCACTTGGTCCGCCACGCGATTTTCTCGAGAATCGATAAGCTTCGCGTCTACGGCTATTTGCACGAGGGTTATCTGGCTGTCGTGAATACTTTGTCGAGTTTCTACCAGAGCAACATGAGCCTGCTTCGCCCCGACGTGTGGCGCGAACTGTTCTTCCAGCCGGGCATGGTCTTCACGAAAGGCAAGGATGAACCGCCGGCCCGCTATTTGGGAACATCCAAAGTGACCGATTCCCTTATCGCTAACGGCTGCCGAATTGAAGGAACGGTCGAGAACAGCATTCTGTTCCGCGGAGTTCATGTCCGCAAAGGGGCCGTTGTCCGCAATAGCATTATTATGCAAAACGGCGACATCGGCGAGAACAGCCTGGTTCAGCACTGCATTCTGGATAAGGATGTACGCGTTCAGTATGACCGCGATATCCGCGGTTCTTCCGAAAATCCGTTTCTGGCAGGCAAGCGTAAGATTATATAAATAGCAATTAAATTATGGATAGGGTATGAGGTGATCAGGCGTGAATATATTAATGGCCGCTTCCGAAGCAACTCCGCTCGCCAAATCGGGCGGACTGGCTGACGTTGCAGGAGCTTTGCCGAAGGCGCTTAAGCAACGTGGAGCCGATGTTCGTATTATTATGCCCAAGTATGAGCAGATCCCAGATTATTATATTCAGAATTTTGAGCGAATTGCAGAATTTTATGTAAATTTTGGTTGGAGAAGTCAATATTGCGGCTTGTTCCGTGCGGAAATCGACGGCGTAGTCTTCTATCTGATCGATAATGAGTTTTATTTCGGGCGCAGAGGGCTGTACGGTTACAACGACGATGCCGAGCGGTTTGTCTTCTATTCCGTTGCGGTAATGGAGGCTGTGCGGTACCTGGATTACAAGCCGGATATCGTTCACTGCCATGATTGGCAGGCCGGTCTTATTCCGGTTCTGCTCCGCACCCGTTATTCGAATGATCCAGCCTGGGACGGCGTGAAGTCGGTATTCACGATCCATAACCTGATGTATCAAGGGTTGTTCGGCATTGATCTATTGAAGGAGCTTCTGGGAGCGGGAGACGAAATGTTTACCGCCGACAAACTGGAATTTCACGGTGCCGCAAGCTGCCTGAAAGGGGGGCTTGTCTATGCGGACAAGCTGACAACGGTCAGTGAATCCTATGCGCGGGAAATCCAGAGCTGGGAGCACGGCGAGAAGCTTGACGGTCTGCTAAGCAGCCGTTCCGGCGATCTTACAGGCATTATCAACGGGATTGATACCGAGCTATACGATCCGATGAACGATGATGCCCTACATACGCCTTACCGTTCCTCTATCTCCCGCAAGCGCAAGAACAAGCTGAGCTTGCAGGCGGAGCTGGGTCTTCCAGAATCGGAGGAAACCCCGCTGATCGGTGTTATCAGTCGTCTGGTGGAGTCGAAAGGGATGGACCTCATTACCTGGAAGCTTGACGAGCTTATGCAGGAGGATGTACAGCTTGTTGTTCTGGGAGCGGGAGATTGGCATTACGAGAATGCCATGAATCATCTGGTCGCCCGTTATCCGAATAAAGCCGCGGTATGGCTTGGTTATAACGACCGCCTGGCAAGAAGGATCTATGCAGGCTCGGATATTTTCCTTATGCCTTCCCGTTTTGAGCCTTGCGGCTTAAGCCAGCTGCTTGCTCTTCGTTACCGTTCCATTCCCGTAGTCCGGGAAACTGGCGGTCTAAAGGATACGGTCTTCTCCTATAATGAAGAGACCGGGGAAGGCAACGGCTTCAGCTTCACGCACTATAACGCGGACGATTTCATGTATACGGTGAGACGGGCGCTGCACTTCTACCGCGATGATGCCGTCTGGCGCCGCATCGTAGACAACGCCGGCAAGGAAGATTACAGCTGGAGCCGCTCGGCAAAAGCTTATATAGCCTTGTACGATCAACTTCTTGCTTCTCGAAAGGGGACTGAAAGATGGCCCGTCACCTTGTAATCGGCAATGGTAAGTTGCTGCTCAATTTGGATCAACATTGTTTTATTCGGGATATTTATTTTCCGTATGTCGGACAGCTAAACCATGTGGGCGGTCACTATTGCCGGTTCGGGATCTGGATCGGAGGCGCATTTTCTTGGCTGGATGAGAAGGAATGGGAATTCGAGCTCAACTATATCGAGGATTCCCTTGTGACGAACATTATTGCGAGGCATGAGGGATTAGGCGTAGAGTTGCAAATGAACGATGGTATTCATCAGCGCGAATGCATCTACATTAAACGGGTTGTTGTGCGCAACAAGAGGAATGAAAGCCGGGAAGCCCGGCTTTTCTTCCATCAGGATTTGATGATCGAAGGTTCTGAGGTAGGAGATACGGCTGCTTATTATCCGGAAAATAACACGATGTTCCACTACAAGCGTTCGAATTACTTCATGTTCAGCGGATGCACGGATGAAGGCGGCATTATGCAATATTCTACCGGTATTAAAAGGTTTCACTCCGCCGAGGGAACCTGGCGCGACGCGGAAGACGGCGTGCTCATGGGCAATACGATTGCCCAAGGCTCGGTTGACAGTACGATTGGCCTTCGCACAACGGTGCCGGGCAACGGAGAAAAGACGTTGTATTACTGGATGTCCGTTGGCAAAAATCTCGAGGAAGTCAAAACCCTTCATAAATACGTGAAGGATAATCATCCCGAGAAGCTGCTCAGCCGGATCGTCATTTACTGGAAGCATTGGCTGCAGCGTGCCGAGTCCGATCTAGGGGATTTGCCCAAAGAGGTCACCCGAATGTTCAAGCATAGTCTGCTGCTTGTCCGGACGCAGGTCGATGAGCGCGGCGCTATTCTGGCAGCGAACGATACGGATATTTTGCAGTACAACCGCGATCATTACAGCTATATGTGGCCGCGCGACGGCGCGCTGATCGCCGAGGCGATGTCGCTTGCTGGCTATCAAAGCGTCATTTCGCCGTTTTTCTATTTCTGCGCGAACGCCTTGTCACCGGAAGGTTATCTGTATCATAAGTACAATCCGGACGGCACGGTAGGCTCCAGCTGGCATCCCTATATTGTGAAGGGGAGCCAGAGAATTCCGATCCAGGAAGACGAGACCGCGCTTGTTCTGTTTGCCTTGTGGCAGGACTACTCGCGGAATCAGGTTATCGAGCTGCCTCAATCCCTCTACAGCAACTTGATCCGGAAGGCTGCTTCCTTCCTCAGCGAATATATCGAGCCGGAGCTGTCGCTTCCGAAGCCAAGCTATGATCTGTGGGAGGAACGGTACGGGATCTGGACGTATACCGCCGCTTCCGTGTATGCCGGTTTAATGGCAGGAGCCTTCTTCACCGAGCTGTTCGGAGATTATGAGCGGAGCGACCATTACCGCAATATGGCGCATACGGTCAAGACCGGGATATTGACCCATCTCTGGGATGAAGAATCCGGCCGTTTCGCCCGCGGGCTTGTACAACGGGATAACCGGTGGGTGAAGGATATGACGCTGGAGAGCAGCATATTCGGATTATGGGAATTTGGCGTCTTGTCCGTTCATGATGAACGCGTGCAGAAGACGATGAATGCCATAAAAGAAGGGCTTCGCGTAAAGACTCATATTGGCGGTATCGCCAGATATACCAATGATTATTACTTCCAGCAATCCGGAGAAATCGACCAGGTTCCAGGCAATCCGTGGATCATCTGCACGCTGTGGGTCGCTAATTACGAGATTGAATCCGCGCTTACGCTGGCAGACCTGGAAGGTCCGCTCAGGACGTTGGAATGGGTCGTCGATCACGCCTTGTCGAGCGGGCTGCTGCCGGAGCAGCTTAATCCGTACGACGGCTCGCCGCTGTCCGTGGCACCGCTCACCTGGTCGCATGCGACCTTTGTTCAAAGCGTAAGCAAATACGCTGCGAAGTATAAAGAACTCCAAGGCGCGAAGAAGTAAATCCATGAAGTAAAGCCGCTTAGCAGACTGCTAAGCGGCTTTGTTTTGATCCGTAGCGCTTCTTAGAAGAAGCTGCAGGTACGGATAATGATAACCAGCAATACGAATAAAACAAGAATATAGGCCGCGCTATTATTCCAGACTCCTTGAACCGGTGCACAGCCCATATTAGCTCCTGCTACAGGGTAACCCATTGTTCATTCCTCCCGAGTCGTTGTGGTGATTCCCAATCACAAGACCAATATATGAGGGGAGTGTGTACGGAAATTGGACATTTGTACCTGTGCAGATGCTTTTGATGATTTCGCCTAGGTGATAGGAATCAGCGTTTTCTCGTACTGCCTGATATGCTTGATTCTAGATTCTGCGGTTGTTCGCATCGCGTTGCCCGCGAGCAGGCTTGAAGTGGAGCCCACGCCAACCACGCTTATGCAGCCTACGTTAATCCTAGGGCAGTGGTTAACCCTTTTGACCCGTACATCCTCTCCGGCGTCCGCTACCGGGTCGATCAGCTTGGGGAGCGGACGATCGAAAATCGGGTAGGACTCGAAATAAACGCTTCCTGCCTTCGTATGATCAATAGCCCGTTGAACGGCAAGGGCATTCAGCTTAGGCGAGCCTTCGGCGCGGTCCCCAAATTGGATAATCGCCCCAATCGAAACATCAACAACGGATACCAGCCCAATCTGGGATACCCTTATGGGATAAGATTCTTCCATTCGTACGGTCCCCCCTAACCGGCCATCGGGGATTCGCCAACCGCTTCCTCTTCGCCTTCCGGCGTGGGGAGCGGGGCTATCGGCCCAACAATGACGGATTCGGGCGGGGTATCAAACATCGAATACAAGGTGACGTAGTCAGAGTCGCCGATCTGGAACATGGAAGCTGCCGATACACCTAATATTTCAATATTGCCAACGGTCAAACCGCAATTATGCACTGTGAAATTCACCATTGCCTAACCTCTCCTGTCAGCTGCCATTGCCGCTTTTTAGCGACTGGATATATTTTTGCATGGCGGCATCCGCATCCCGGATCGTTTTGGATAAAATCATTTCTTTTTTCTCCTGCTCGGTTTGCGGATTTTGTTCTTGTCCGCCGGCTCCTGCTTCCGCCTCGCCCGGCTTCAGCTGCATATAGAAATGAATGCGGGTTGGAAGCTGCTTGCGGATATCCTCGAGAACCATGCGGCGATGATACGGATCAAGGTCGACCCCGTATTCGGTTTCGAGTGCGATAAGCCTTTGCGTACCGTGCTGGCTCAAAAAACGATCCACTTCCGCCCGCAAGCCCGCATATGGCTCGGACGGCGGGGTTATGCCGGAGGCTGCTGCCGGGTATACGTTAGGCTTATGCTGCTGTACCGCAAGCTGATCGATATCCCCGTCGCCGCCGGGCATGCCCGGCGGAGTCATGCCGATATTTAAAGTGCCTTCAAGCTTCTCTACTTTTAATTGGTCGAAATGATATTCCAGCTTCTCGATATTATAGGTTGGCTTGTTCTCCAATTGCTTCAGCTGCTCGCTTAGAACAGCGAGCTGCTGCTCCAAGGAATAAATCTGGCTCTGCTGCGCTCTTAATTTGGTCTGAAGCTCAAGCGACCAGGCTTGCCATGGAGACAGCCCATTGCCGGGCGGCTGCTGCTGCATGATAAAAGCCTCCTCTCTAATTAAACGTTAAGCGGGATCGGGAAGCGGGACCAGCGATAGCGGGCTTTCTTCCCCGAGCTGCGGCGCGGGTTGGGTAAATCCTCCCGTATTGTACATTTGGGATAAAGACCGGATGGATCCCGCGCTTCCGACTTGCAGGACAGAGCTGTTCGATACGCTGTTTACTCGAAGCTGCTGTATGGTGATCGTCTGATAAATAGTCCAGTTCATACCTTACACCACGGTTTCAAGATTGTTTTGAGAATTGTCTTGAACGTCCGGATCAAGCGTGTTGGTCGCGCTGACCGCATTGTTTGAATTTGCCAGGCTTCCTGTCAGGAACGAGCCGGAGCCGGCATAGGTTTTCGTCTGGCTGGAGGGCGATACTTGAACCGCGTCTCCGAATTGAACGACGGCACTGGAGCCGACGCTTACGACTTTTACAAATCCAACGATAGAAGGCATTCGTACTCACCCTTTTCCCTTAAAGCGTCTCGTATATTATCGTATGCGGCATACGCCTAGAGGTTCCGCGGCCCGTGTGGATAAGTGCCCAGCGAACGGAAAGAAGTAGCCGCACCGCCCAGCTTCGCATATGCTAACAAGGAATGGCTGGAGGTGAACGGGATCGTGGAAAACAAATGGGATGAGCTTGAGAGATGGCTGGACGGACAACGTTTGCCAAAAGGCTTCGATGTGATGAAAGAGCCGGATTGGGTGGAGAAATTCGTCAGGAAGATGATGACGAAATCACTGCCTTCTGCAGCAAATTCCATCTTGGATCAAGCGGATGAGAACGAGGGGATTTCTTTCTTTGAGACTCATCAAGACTTACTTGTGAAGTTCCACCTTCCGCGTGAAGTAAGCCGGGAAAATCTTCGGTTGTACGTGCGGGACGACCGATTGCGGATTGAAGGGCTTCCTAATCAACAGAAGGAAATCATTAAGCTGCCTAAGCTTGTAAAGCCGACTATTTGCCAAGCGGTTGTGAAAAACTATGTGTTGCAAGTTAAGCTGCGCAAAAGACCTCGGGCTGGCTCTTATTACGAAACGGATATACGATGGTTGAGAGGTCGCTAATCCAGGGCCTGTTGGCCGTCGTTTTCTTTAGGTTAGTAACGTTTTGAACCAATGGGTGGTGAAAGCCGTTTCATTTTGTCACCTTTTCTTACGGATTGTGGTTGGCGAACGGAGGGACAATCCCTTATAATGCTAATTGTGTACTTGCATTATTACATAGGGGAGTGTATGCAGTGACTTTAGTCGATGTCAGTGACATCTCTACTTCGTTATTTATTATCGGGGTCGTCTTTTTATTGCTCATATTCGGATTATTAAGTCTTGGCATTCTTCGGATGTTCCAGCAGCGCTTCCGTTACGGATGGGTTTGTTTTGCGGGAGCTGTCGTCAGCTTCATCGCCTTGATGATTATTTTGAACAAATGGTATTTATAGCGGGTTTCTGCAAATAAATAGGGAGGGTGCCCGTTATGATGTGGACGGCGATCTGGTTTGTTATTAACATGTTTTTTGTTGCATCCGTCATTACGCTGTTGTTCATGCACCGATCCGTTACGGAAGCGGCACTTGATCCCACAGGCGGCGAACGCCTGGCGGCGGCGAAGACAAGACGCAAATGGGTGTCGATCGTAAGTATGGTGTTATTTTTGGCTATGTGTGCAAGTTTTCTAATAAACATGCGGCTGAACGGGTGATAAAGGCCGCGGCTTAAGAGAGGCTCTCATTGACGAGAGTCTTTTTTTTCGGCATTATGAATAGAAAGACACTTTATTTTCGGAGGTCCTTTCATTGCATACCATAGATGAAATCATACAAAGAATGACCGGACAAGGACTGCGCATTACGGATCAGCGCAAATCGCTGGCTAAATTGTTTGCGGAGACTCCGGGATACCTGGCACCTAAGGAAGTTTACGAATATATGGGCAAGTCATACTCGGGCCTGAGCTTCGATACCGTATACCGCAATTTGCGCGTGATGGAGGAGCTTGGGGTCATCGAGCAGGTTATCTTTGAGGATGGCGTTAAATTCAAGCTTCATTGCAGGGAAAACGACCACCACCATCATATGATCTGCCTGCAATGCGGACACACGTATCCGATTACGTTTTGTCCAATGGAGCAGACGGTCGTGCCGGATGATTTCCGGGTAGTAAAGCATAAATTCGAAGTGTTCGGCTACTGCAAAGACTGCATTCAAGAAGAGTCGGCTGCCGGGGCAAACTGATGGCACGCAGCCGAACAGCCGTTAGAGTGCTGAAGGCACCGGTCCTTTTTTACCGCAAAGTGATATCTCCGCTTACGCCGCCGACCTGCCGTTATTATCCGACCTGTTCGGCGTACGCCCTGGAAGCGCTTGAGAAGCACGGAGCAGCTAAGGGCTCATGGCTTGCCGCGAAGAGGATCGCAAGATGTCATCCGTTCCATCCGGGGGGCTATGATCCTGTTCCTCCTGTCCCGGGAGAGCAGGAGAGTGACGCGGGCGGAACGGCTGCTCCTTGACAATGGAGCGTTTAATTGGTTATATTTTGTCATATAAGCATATTTCCAATATTCGATGAACGGATAAGTACGATGAAGATGCCATAACAGAGAGCCGGGCAGGACGCTGGAAGCCGGTATGGATAAGCATCCGAAGATGGTCCCGGAGAATCTGTTTCCGAGCCTCAAATACGAGGTAAGGGGATGGCGTGAAGCTGGCGTTAACGGCTCTGCCGCCCATAGAATGGCGGCAACACGAAGCTGCTGTGCGGTGGTTGAATCATGAAAGCGCAGCGGGAATTTGGGTGGTACCGCGTGAGTGAACTTGAACTCTCGTCCCATGTTGGACGGGAGTTTTTTGCGTTCTCTCGCTTTATTTTGATCATAACGGAGGAATGACAAATGGGTAACGATAAAAAATCCTTTTATATTACGACACCGATCTATTATCCGAGCGATAAGCTCCACATCGGACACGCGTATACGACGGTAGCCGGCGATGCGATGGCACGCTACAAGCGTCTTCGCGGGTATGATGTCTGGTATTTGACCGGCACGGACGAGCATGGCCAGAAAATTGAACGCAATGCGAAGGACAAAAACAAATCGCCGCAGCAGTTTGTAGACGATATTGTCGTTGGCATCAAAGAGCTCTGGTCGAAGCTGGAAATTTCGAACGATGATTTCATCCGTACGACGGAGCCTCGCCATAAAGAAGCGGTGGAGAAGATTTTCGCCCAATTGCTGAAGCAGGACGATATTTATAAAGGCGAATATGAAGGCTGGTACTGTACGCCATGCGAATCGTTCTTCCTCGAGCGCCAGCTGGTAAACGGCAACTGTCCGGACTGCGGACGTCCGGTGGAGCTCGTGAAGGAAGAAAGCTATTTCTTCCGGATGAGCAAATATGCCGACCGCCTCTTGAAGCATTACGAAGAGAACCCGGATTTCATTCAACCGGAATCGCGCAAGAACGAAATGATCAACAACTTCATTAAGCCCGGTCTTGAAGATCTTGCGGTATCCCGTACAACCTTCGATTGGGGCGTTAAAGTTCCTGGGGATCCGAAGCATGTCATCTATGTATGGATTGATGCGCTGTCGAACTACATTACAGCGCTTGGTTACGGCAAAGATGGAAGCAGCGATTTGTATGACCGCTTCTGGCCGGCAGACGTTCATCTGGTCGGCAAGGAAATCGTACGCTTCCATACGATCTATTGGCCAATCATGCTGATGGCGCTTGGCCTGCCGCTTCCGAAGAAAGTTTTCGCGCATGGCTGGCTGTTGATGAAGGACGGCAAAATGTCGAAGTCGAAAGGGAACGTCGTTGACCCGGTAACCCTGATCGACCGTTACGGCCTGGATGCGGTTCGTTACTACCTGCTCCGCGAAGTGCCGTTTGGTTCCGACGGCACCTTCACCCCGGAAAACTTTGTTGACCGGATCAACTTCGATCTGGCTAACGACCTGGGCAACCTGCTCAACCGTACGGTAGCGATGATCGATAAATATTTCGATGGCGAAATTCCGGCTTACGGCGGCAATGTAACGTCATTTGACGAATCTCTTCAAGTGCTTGCGGCAGAAACCGTACGCCAGGTGGAAGCGTCTATGGAGACGATGGAATTCTCCGTTGCTCTGTCGGCGATCTGGCAGTTTGTCAGCCGTACGAACAAATATATTGACGAGACGTCTCCTTGGGCGCTTGCGAAGGATGAAGCGAAGAAGAACGAACTGGCTTCCGTCATGTATCATTTGGCGGAATCGCTCCGCATCATCTCGATTCTGCTTCAGCCTTACCTGACGCATGCTCCTCGCGAGCTGTGGCGCCAGCTTGGTCTGGAAGAGGGCGAATTGACCGCTTGGGAAAGCACGAAGCGCTTCGGACAGCTGCCTGGCGGCACGCGCGTGAGCAAGGGAGCGCCTGTCTTCCCTCGTCTGGATGCAGCCGAAGAAGTTGCTTATATTGCTGCTGCAATGGGCGGCGGAGCTGCGGCTAAAACGGAAGCGGCCGCGCCGGCAGCAGACAACGCTGCTCAAGCCGCTGCACCGGCGGTCGAAGCGAAGGAAGAGATCGGGATCGAAGATTTCGGCAAGGTCGAGCTTCGCGTCGCGCAGGTTATTGCAGCCGAGCCGGTGCAAAAGGCCGACAAGCTGCTTAAGCTGCAGCTGGATCTTGGCTATGAGCAGCGTCAGGTTGTATCCGGAATCGCGAAGTTCTACACGCCGGAGCAGATGGTTGGCCGCAAAGTGATTTGCGTAACGAACCTGAAGCCGGTTAAGCTTCGCGGAGAGCTGTCGCAAGGAATGATCCTTGCGGCTTCGCATGGCGATCAATTGACGCTTGCTACGGTGCCGGATGAAATGCCGAACGGCGCAATCGTAAAGTAAAATAGAATGGCTTGGGAACCGCCCGGATCTGGATCCGTGGCGGTTCTCTTGCTTCTTATGTATGCAGAGGTACAAGCATGTAAATAGTAGTTAATAGTTTATGGTTGACAGGCTGAGAGCACGCTCGTATAATCTAGAACGTAATAGTAACGATTACTAAAAAGAGTTTTTGAAATGGAGATTATACGAATGCGTTCTTTTAAACATATGAGTGTGCTGCTGTTGATCATGACCGTTTTGCTTTCCGCATGCGGCGCTAATTCGGGCAACACGCTTGTTGAAGGCAAGACCAATGTCGTTACGAGCTTTTATCCTCTTTATTATTTAGCTTCCGAGATTGGCGGAGACAATGTTCATGTCGTCAACCTTATTCCCGCCGGCGTAGAGCCTCATGATTGGACTCCTAAGAGCCAAGATTTGACTATTGCTTCCAAGGCGCAGCTGTTCCTGTATAACGGTGCCGGTCTAGAGGGCTGGACGGATGATTTTCTGAAAGGTCTGCCGAAGAACGGCGGTCTGATCACGGCTGAAATGAGCAAGGGAATTGCACTCATTCATGGAAATCCGGAAGAAGAGGAAGGTCACGATCATGGCGAAAATGATCATGACCACGATCTTGACGTCGATCCGCATACTTGGGTGAGTCCGAAGTCTGCCATAGTTATGGCCGCAAACGTGAAAGACAGTCTCATTCAGGCAGATCCTGCCCATAAGGAAGCGTTCGAAGCGAACTATCAAACGCTTGTAGGCAAGCTGGAAGCGCTGAACGAAGAGTTTGAATCTAAATTAGCTGCAGCGCCTCATAAATCGATTGTTGTGTCGCATCAAGCTTTTGGTTATTTGGCCAGAGATTACGGGCTGACGCAGATCGCGATTACGGGTCTGTCTCCCGATGCCGAGCCTCGCGCCCAGGATTTGCTCAAGGTTGCGAAGTTTGTGAAATCGGAGGGCATCAAATATATTTATTTCGAAGAGATGGTATCGACTGATCTGGCAAAAACGATCGCAAGCGAAACGCATACCAAGCTGCTTGTGCTTAATCCGATCGAAGGTCTTACGCCGAAGCAGGAAAAGGCTGGAGAGGATTACCTTAGCCTGATGGAGAAAAATCTGCAAAATTTATTGACCGGATTAACGAAATAATAGGATAGATATAGCGAAAGTGAGGTGGGGAACGATGCAAAATATAAATTGTCATCAAGATATAATAACGCTTGAGGATGTATCCTTTTCCTATCAGAGTCAAACGGTTCATAAAGGACTTAATTTCTCGGTAAAAGAACGGGATTTCATCGGACTTATCGGTTCAAACGGCGCCGGAAAAACAACCCTGCTGCGCATGATTGTCGGGCTGCTTAAGCCGGAGAGCGGAACGATCCGCCTGTTCGGGCAGCCGGTCTCCCAGTTCAAGGATTGGGACCGGATCGGTTACGTCCCGCAAAAAAATTCGTTTAATCCGCTGTTCCCGGCTACCGTCCGCGAGGTTGTATTGTCGGGTCTATACAGCCGGAATAAACTTTTCCGCAAAATTACGAAAGCCGATCAGAAGAAATGCGAGGACGCCCTTCATGCCATGAATATTGAAGATCTGGCTATGAAGCGAATCGGAGAGCTGTCCGGCGGACAACAGCAGCGGGTATTTCTTGCAAGAGCGTTAATCAACAATCCGTCGCTGCTGATTTTGGACGAACCAACGGTTGGCATCGATTCGGAGACGCAGGAAGGCTTCTTCCATATGATCAAGCATATGCACCAGCATCATAATATTACGTTTCTCATGGTATCGCATGACATGGAGATGATCCGGTCCTATCTAGGCCAGCAGCCTGCGGCGGAAAGCGGCAAGCTGAAATTTTACAAGAAGCATTCGCATGATCTGCAGAATTGCGTAGAGAGCGATTTGACGCATAGCTTGAAGGAGCTTCGTCAACAAATGGAGAGCAGGAGAGAGGTCGTTACGGTTGGAGATCTTAGCTAGTGAGTTTTTTCAGCGGGCGTTAATCGGAGGCGTATTGATCGGGATCACGGCACCGCTTATGGGGATTTTCCTTGTGCTGCGCCGCTTATCGATGATTGGCGATACTTTGTCCCACGTATCGATTGCGGGGGTCGCCCTAGGATTCCTGATTGGCGTGTATCCGGTAGCGGTTGGCCTGGTGTTCGCGATTATTGCTTCTTTCTTTATCGAGAAGCTTCGGAAAACGTACAAAACCTACGCGGAATTGTCCATTGCCATTATCATGTCCGGCGGCGTTGCATTGGCGTCAATCCTGTTCACGATGGGCAGAGGCTTTAATATTAATGTGAACGGCTATTTGTTCGGCAGTATTTTTACCCTCGACAACGTGGATCTCATTACGATTGCCGTCGTTACGGTTGTGGTATTGGTAGCGATCCGCACGCAGCTAAAGGAGCTGTTCCTGCTTACGTTCGACGAGGATGCGGCTGCCGTAAGCGGCTTGCCCGTTCGGTTCTATAATGTTATGATTAGCGTGCTTACTGCACTTGTCATTAGCGCGTCTATTAAAATCGTGGGAGCGTTGCTTGTTTCCGCATTGCTTACTATTCCGGCGGCCTGCAGCCTGATTATTGCCCGCAGCTTCCGTCAAAGCGTCATTACGGTAGTTGTGATCGGGGAGCTAGCCGTTGTGGCCGGACTGATGATGGCAGGCGTATGGAATCTTGCGCCGGGCGGTACGATCGTTTTGTTATTGATTGCGATTATGCTTGTTCTTCTGCTGCTGAAGCGCGGCATGAAGATGGGAAGTTAACTTCGATTGAGGTGTTTAACTTTGGATAACATTAACGTATGGCTGGCGTTTGGCGCCGGCTTTGCTTCATTTATCTCGCCTTGCTGCCTGCCTTTATATCCTTCGTATTTATCTTACATAACCGGCATTTCCGTTAGCGATTTGAAGAATAATAATCAGACTTCCCAGATGAGAATGAGGACGATGTCGCATACCTTGTTTTTCATACTGGGATTTTGTACGGTCTATTACACGCTGGGCTACGGCTCCAACGTGTTCGCAGAATTTTTCAGCCAATATGAGGATTTGATCCGCAAGCTGTCGGCTATTCTGATCGTGCTTATGGGTTTATTCCTCGCGGGTATTTTTCAGCCGCAGGTGCTCATGAAGGAACGGCGTTTCAACTTTGACCCGACCAAAAAAACCGGCTATCTCGGTTCCTTTATTTTTGGCGTTGGCTTCTCGGCAGGCTGGACGCCTTGTATCGGACCGGCATTAACCGCCATTCTGGCTCTGGCAGCTTCGAAGCCGGGGACATGGTTCGAGCTGACAACAGCGTATGCGTTAGGGTTTGCCATTCCGTTTTTCCTGTTGGCCTTTTTCCTTGGATCGGCACGCTGGCTGCTTAAATATTCGTCCGTTGTTATGCGAATCGGCGGAGGCGTAATGGTGCTGATGGGGATTCTTCTGTTTACGGATCAGATGACCAAAATTACGATTTGGCTGAATCAGGTAACGCCCGCTTTTATGAAGTTTTAATGGGGAAGCGTAAGTTAATCGGCTTGCAGTAGCATTAAAAATCGTTGTATGATACTAAGAGTAACGCCATGAGACAAGGTGTAGAATGCAGGGTTAGGGGGTTCTTCATTGCCGACTCCGAGCATGGAAGACTACTTGGAACGTATTTATAAGCTTATTGACGAGAAAGGCTATGCGCGCGTATCGGATATAGCCGAAGGGCTTGAGGTGCATCCTTCATCTGTCACCAAGATGATTCAGAAGCTGGACAAAGACAATTACTTGATTTACGAGAAATACCGCGGGCTTGTTCTGACAAGCAAAGGGAAAAAGATGGGCAAGAGGCTTGTTGACCGCCATCATTTACTCGAGTCATTCCTGACGATTATCGGCGTGCAGGAGGAGAACATTTACCGCGATGTGGAAGGCATCGAGCATCATCTAAGCTGGGATTCAATTACATGTATCGAGACATTGGTTGAATTCTTTAACCGTGAGCCGTCTCGCTTGGACGAGCTGAGAGGGATACGGACTGAACTAGAAACGGAATGAAAAGCTCGCCGCTTGCGGCGGGCTTTTTTAGTTGCCTGATGTGAGGGCGGGCATTGCTGCCGGATGTGGCTTGGGGCACGGGGTATCTCCTTCGGCATCTGTTGTCCGTGTATTGCTTGAACAATATGCAGCTATGGCTGCAATACCCGGACAAAGGCTGACGCTACGCTCCTCCAGGAGATACCCCTTAGCCCCGGCGCGCCGGCAGCCGCTGTAGACAACATAAAAAAGCCTGCCGCTAAAGCTAAATCGGCGAGCTTTTTTTGGGGGAAGGGCAAAGGGAGGCCGCCGAAGCCCAGCTGGCTGCCGTAAGGCAATATAGAAACAGCCCGCCGATTTAACGGCGGGCGTAGTGCTCAATAGTCGGATACCCTGCATAAAATGCAATGGTTTTTCCAGTTAATAGGTGATTTTTGGAATTATGGTGTACGTTATGCAGCATATTGCACAGTTTCTCGTCCAATGGGACAGCTTTCAACTGAATATCCTGCAAAAAGTGCAATGGAGCCAAGCTGAATAGAGTGTATAGCACCAATAGACTGCATAATATGCAATCTAAATATCGGTCTCTTTAAGGCCAAGTACATCCCATACCATCTTCTTGATCTCCGGCACCCTTTTCTCTTCGAACGATGGATGGGTTTTGAACCACCTCACATTAAGCGGAGAAGGATGGGGGAGCACGATGGTTGGTTTGCCGTTAATCCGATAGTTTTTGAGAACCAAGTCTTCAAAACTTTGTTTCGGAAATAAATATTTAGCCGCTCTGGCACCGATGACGATATAGATCTCGTTGTCTACCATATCCATCTCTTGGGCGAGCCATTTATTCGCGCACGCGAGCGGTGGAGGGTTGTCTCCGCCTTTAGGATGCTTGCCGGGAAAGCAATGGGCGAGCCCTGTCATGTAGAAGTTGTCTTCATTGTAGAAAATTTCGTCCGAAATTTGATACCATTGATATTTTAGCTTTGCTCCCGAAGGGTCATTAAACGGCAAGCCGCTCTCATGCACCTTTTTGGAGGGAGCCTGACCGATCTGCATGATCTTCGAGTGCGCTTTTCCGTGGAAGACGGGATGAGGAGTGAATCCGAACTTCTGCGCGCAGTCCCGGCAGCTTATAATTTGTTCTTTTATATCATGAAAGTCCATTGTCTAATCTCCGATGTTTATATAGTATCTTCTAGCTTAAACCATTTGCAGTATTGAGAAAATAATTTCAGCAGCTGCTTCTCCCCAACCATATGAAAGGTCTGCTCAAAGGAATACTCGTAAAAATCCAATAGATCCGTCCTAACCGATTTTAACATGGAGACGAGTTCATCATGTTCATACGAAATGCAGAACATGGCTTTTCTCTTTTCCCCGGACAATTCTTTATTCCACTTTCCCGAAAAATCATCGGACCAGACTTTTACGGTATCATCTTCATATTCAACTTCATATTCAATGGAAGGGTAGGGATCATGACCAAGCCATGGACTTGACCTGCCAAGTACCGTTTTGTATACCTCTTGCCAATCTTCCAGCCCGCAGCAGCAGCTTGGAGTTATTAAGCGTTCCTGGTCTACAAAAGCGATTCCGCCTCTTATGGCGATTTCATCCTTTTTTATTAGCTCCTTAAAAACCTTCTCGGGTTTCTGTTCAATATCAACATCGTTATACCAACTTAACAACGTCAGAAAGAGTACGGCATCTTCTTTTGTAGAGTTCCTTGATAGAAAACCGTATCTTTATAGGTAACTTCCGGCAGCCAAGGGGGCTGCTTAAAGTAAGGATTAGTGCTGACTGCATGTATTTTTGCCATTTTGCAACTCCCGTCAGCCTTGCAGGGTAAAATGGTTCTTCGAATATTTTCTCACAACGCTAACATGTAGACAATTCTTCTTCGCATATATACTTCTGATGGAAGCCGGATTTGACACTGCTTCCGTTGTCCGGAGGATGCGGAAGTGAAGATTAATGCAGTGTTCGAAGGCGGAGGAGTGAAGGGGATATCGCTGGCAGGTGCGGTCAGAGCTGCGGAGATGCAGGGAATTCAATTTAATCAGGTGGCGGGTACATCAAGCGGGGCCATCATTTCCGCGCTGATAGCGGCAGATTACAGCGGTCTCGACATCAAGCGGATCGTGGAGAATACGCCGTTCTCGTCCTTTCTGAAAAGGTCGTTTATTTTTAATCTAAAGGTCATCAGCCCGGCATTAAGGGTGCTTATCAAAAAGGGGCTTTATAGCGGCGAAGCGCTTGAATATTGGATTTCATGCTTGCTGGAAGCAAAGGGGATAAAGACGTTTGGGGATTTGCCGGAATGCAAGCTTCGAATCGTAGCTTCGGATATTACGAACGGGAGACTGCTTGTCCTGCCGGAGGATGTAAAGATCTATGGCATGGATCCGAAAAAACTCAGCGTTGCCCGGGCGGTCCGGATGAGCGCCAGCATTCCCTATTTCTTCGACCCGGTCGTAATCCGTTACTCAAAGCTTCATTCCTTAACGAATAAAGGGAAAGAGAAAGCGCAGCTGCATCAGGCTTATATTGTGGACGGGGGCTTATTGAGTAATTTTCCTTTATGGCTGTTTGATAAGGAGCAGGCGGGAAGGACAAATCCGGTTCCGACAGTGGGCTTCCAAATGGTCGGTAAAAACGACAACGAACCGCATGAAATAAGCGGTCCGTTGACAATGCTTGAAGCGATATTCGAGACGATGATGCAAGCTCATGACGAGCGTTATATCAAGAAATACGCGCGTGACCGGACGGTGAAAATTCCTACGCTAGGTGTCCGGACTACTCAGTTCCATTTGCCTGAAGGGATGGCGGAAAAGCTGTTCCATTCCGGCTTCAAGGCAGCAACGCAGTTTTTTGAAGGCTTCCGTCAGTGATATTTCGGCAGATCATCGTCATCTTTGCCGCCATCGATAACGCGGAACGGCGCCCGGCGGGACTTCGGTTTTTGCCGAGGGGTCGTTCTGGTTTGTTTCACATGAGGCTGCTGTCTGACCCGGACACGGGTACCCCATGTGTTAGGCGGATATTTATACAGCAGGAAAATGCCGCCCAGCACAATGATGGGAATTAGAAACGAAGTAAGATGCTGTCCGATTCCGTACAAAATCCCGATTGCCAGTAGCGTCAGCACGATAATTGACGATGCGTTCCATCTCCGCGGCATAATATCACCTGTCCTTTATGTTGGAATAGATTTAAGCTTTGATGCTCATTTGCTTATCGAGCTCGCGCATCCGGTTGAAGGAGGCGATAGATACGGCAACTTGATCATCCTTGGGTTCTTTTGTGGTCAATAGCTGAAGCCATAGCCCAGGATAACCCAGGTAACGCAGTACCGGCACATCGCGCAAGGCATTTGTCCAGCGGAGTACTTCGTAAGAGATACCCAAAGTAACCGGCAGAAGCAAAATCCGGATATATACGCGTTCCCAGATGCTATGCCATTCAAAGATTGGCAGGGAGTAGATAATCACCCCTACGATAACGGTAAAAATGATAAAGCTGCTGCCGCAGCGGTAATGAAGCCTGCTGTACTTCTGAACGTTGGCGACGGTTAGTTCCTCACCGGCTTCGTATGCGCTGATAACCTTATGCTCGGCGCCGTGGTATTGGAACAAACGTTTGATGAGCGGCGTCATCGACATGAGGTACAGGTACGCAAGAAGCATGATGAGTTTAATAAGTCCTTCTAACAGATTATGACCAACTTTGTTCTCGAATACATTCTCGAACAGCAAACTTTCGATCGCTGCCGGCGCCGCGGTCAGAAGCAGCTTGCCGAATATAAAGGAGATAACGCCTGCGGCGGCAACGCCTACAATCATGCCCAGGCTCCAGCCGGATTTTTCTTTTTTCTGGGCTGCGGCTTTATCCGCCTCGGACATATCCGATGTCTCGTCCTCCGCATAGGCCTCCATGGAGAAATTCAAATGCTGGGAGCCCTTGGCGCTGGAATCAATAATCCCTACAAAACCACGGACGAGAGGGATTTTCTTGAGAACCTGGATCCACCGCTGTGTCGTGCGGGGCACCTCGTAAAAAACGATCTCATCGTTTTTTCTGCGTACAGCGGTTACATTTACATGCTTGCCTGCGAACATGACGCCTTCGATCACAGCTTGTCCGCCGTAAATGCTTGTAGTGTTTTGAGACAAGAGCTTGTCACCTTCCTTAATAGTATCGTCCCGATCAGGTGACGAAAGGTATACGTCTATTGTACTTGATCGCTAATGGATTTGCCAACGCCATCATCTTGGTTATCCGCGGCGCTAAAGTCGCATACTAGAAGAAGACTTTAAGCGGATCATGAATGGAGGCATACGCATGGCGGTAACGAACGAAAAAAGCATTAGCGATGGCAAGAAAGGCGAGGATCATCGCAAAACCGAGTACGGTGGTCAGCATCATACGAACCCTTGGCTGTTCAGCAGCATGATCGGTTTTTTTGCGGGATTGATCTGGGGAATCCTCCGCTGGCTCTTTTACGAATTGAAATTTACGACCGAGCTTCCGGGCATGTTGGCCGACCCGTTCTTTAAGTCTACTTATTTAAAGACGGGCTTGGGAATCGTCGTTGGCATTGCAAGCTATATCGTATTTTCCGTTCTGGCTGCTCTGCTGTACAAGGTGCTGTTAGGCCGGCTGAGAGGGCCGTGGCCGGGCGTATTGTACGGTCTTGCATGGTGGGCGGTCATTTTTCTGCTGCTTGGTCCGGTACTCGGCATGTCCCGTCAAATTACGGTTGCAGGTTGGAATACGCTGTTCTCCGAGTTGTGCATTTTCCTCTTATGGGGGCTCTTTATCGGCTATTCCATCGCCTTCGAATTTACCGACGAAGCATCGCGGGAACCGTTAGGCGCGCATTAAGCAGGTTGCGACTTCTCAAGAAGCGGTCATATGTGGTAAAATGGCTAATGATCTTTGGCTAAATGCAAGATTCGGCTGATTGGGAGGTGCGAAATTGCTTAGAATTGTTGTTTTAAACGGGCCTAACTTAAATATGCTTGGCGTACGAGAGCCAGGTGTTTACGGCACGGAAACGCTGGCCCAGATCGAAGCGAAATTGCGCGAGCAAGCATTGCAGCTCGACGTGGATCTGGATTTTTTCCAATCCAATCACGAGGGTGCTCTTATTGACCGGATACATAGCGCATTTGGACAGGCGGATGGTATACTCATTAATCCGGGTGCATTAACGCATTACAGCTACGCGCTGAGAGACGCGTTAAGCACGGTAGCTTTGCCGGTGGTTGAGGTGCATTTGTCCAATATACATAAACGTGAATCCTTCCGTCATGTATCGGTCATTGCGCCGGTTGCGATTGGCCAAATCGCAGGCTTTGGCGGTCAAAGCTATGAGCTTGGACTTGCAGCGCTTGTTGCAAAGCTTCAAAATGGTGCAGCGTGAAAGGGGAGAGTAGCATGACACTCGAAAGAGTTAACCGGCTGAGACAAGTCATGGCCGAACAAAACCTTGAAGCGATCATTATCGGAAGCGAGCATAACCGTCGTTATCTCAGCGGATTTACGGGATCATCCGGAACGGTTGTTATTACCGGGCAGGAGCAGTTCCTGTTTACGGATTTCCGTTATATGACACAGGCACCTCAGCAGGCGCCTTCATTCCAGGTGGTTGAGCATGGATCGAAAGTCATCGGGGATATCCGCGACTTGCTGGCAGGCAAAGGAATCCGAAGCGCGGCATTTGAACAGGATCAGGTCGTGTACAGCCAATATGCGGCTTGGAGCGAGGCTTTAGGCGATATCAAGCTGACGCCGGTATCCGGTCTTGTCGAGAATCTGCGCATGATTAAGGACGACGCGGAACTGCAAATTATGCAGGAAGCGGCCGATCTGGCCGATGCCACGTTCCGCCACGTGCAGAACATTATCAGACCCGGCATGAAAGAAAGCGACATTGCGCTTGAGATGGAGATGTATATGAGGAGCCATGGGGCGACTTCATCCTCCTTCGATACGATTGTAGCGTCCGGCGAACGTTCCGCATTGCCGCATGGCGTGGCTAGCGAGCGGGTTATTGGCAATAATGAGTTTGTAAAGCTTGATTTCGGCGCTTATTACAAAGGATACTGCTCCGACCTCACCCGTACGGTTGTCGTTGGAACTCCTACCGATAAGCATCGCGAAATCTATGATATCGTGCTGGAAGCCCAGCTTCATGCTCTCGAGAACATTCGTCCGGGCATGACCGGCCACGAGGCCGACGCGCTTACCCGCGATATCATTACGAAGTACGGTTATGGCGACAAGTTCGGCCATAGCACAGGCCACGGACTCGGCATGGAAATTCACGAGTATCCGCGCCTTGCAAGAAACAGCGATACGATTTTAACCCCCGGAATGACCGTGACGGTTGAACCCGGCATCTATCTCCCCGGCTTTGGCGGAGTACGGATCGAAGACGATATCGTCATTACGGAATCCGGTATTAAAATATTAACCTCATCCCCGAAACAATTAATTACTCTGGGTTAAGGACTATTAAAGCAGCTATTTCAGGAGGGAATTTGAAGTGACAGTTTCAGTTAACGATTTCAAAACAGGCTTGACCGTCGAAGTGGACGGCGATATTTTCTCGGTTACCGAATTCCAGCACGTAAAACCAGGTAAGGGCGCGGCATTCGTCCGTTCCAAATTGAAAAACCTCCGCAACGGCAACGTTGTCGAGAAAACGTTCCGTGCAGGCGAAACAATCGGCCGCGCAATCATCGAGAACCGCGAAGTGCAATACTTGTACAATTCCGGCGATGAGTACACTTTCATGGATAACGAAACTTACGACCAATTCGGTCTGGATTACAAACAGCTCGAGTGGGAACTGAACTTCCTGAAAGAGAACATGAACGTAAACATCTCCAGCTACCAAGGCGAAATCATCGGTATCCAAATGCCGAACAGCGTTGAGCTGAAAGTTGTTGAGACAGACGCAGCCGTTAAAGGCAATACGGCGCAAGGTGCGACTAAGAATGCTAAAGTCGAAACAGGCCTGAACGTTCAAGTTCCATTGTTCATCAATGAAGGCGACGTACTGCTGATCGATACTCGCGAAGGCAAATACATCTCCCGTGCATAGTATATAGAAGTCAAGCCGCCCGAATCCAACGATTCGGGCGGCTTTTTCTTTTTCGACAAAATCCGTGGGCGGATATACCCAGACAAGCCGGGGATGTGATATACTATTGACTTGTATGTTATATGTCAAGGTTGGGAGTGAATCAGCTTTGTCGTTGATTGTGATGAAGTTTGGCGGAAGCTCGGTAGGAACACCGGAGCGGATGCAGCGTGTTGCGAAGCGGATTGTAGACAGCCAGTTGGCGGGTAACCGCGTCATTGTTGTCGTGTCCGCGATGGGAGATACAACGGATGATTTAATCGATCAGTCGAAGCTGCTTAACCCGAACCCGCCGGCGCGGGAGATGGATATGCTGCTTACGACGGGTGAACAAATATCGGTTGCCTTATTGTCGATGACGATTCATCAGCTGGGCCATCAAGCCGTATCGCTTACAGGCTGGCAGGCTGGCATTCGGACGGAAGCCGTACACAGTAAGGCGAAGATTACGGATATTCGTCCTGATCGTTTGTTCAAGGAATTGGATGCGGGCAATGTCGTTATTGTCGCGGGCTTCCAAGGCATGACGGAAGACGGAGACATTACGACGCTCGGACGCGGCGGTTCGGATACGACAGCCGTAGCGCTTGCCGCAGCGGTTAAAGCGGATGTGTGCGAAATCTACACGGACGTGGACGGCGTTTATTCGACGGACCCGCGCGTCGTGAAAGTCGCGCGCAAATTGAATGAAATTTCGTATGACGAAATGCTGGAGCTTGCGCATCTGGGCGCAGCCGTTCTTCACCCTCGCGCGGTGGAATACGCAAAGCATAACAATGTGAAGCTTGTCGTGCGTTCCAGCTTTACGCAAAACGAAGGTACCAGTGTGAAGGAGGAAGCGGTCATGGAGCAAGGCGTAGTCGTACGCGGCATCGCTTTTGACAAAAATGTAGCAAGAATCAGCATCCTCGGCGTGGAGGATGAGCCAGGCGTACTCGCCAATGTATTCGGTTCGCTGGCAAATAGCGGAATCGACGTAGACGTTATCGTGCAAAGCGGAGTGAAAAGCGGCAAAGCGGACTTTTCCTTCACGGTTTCCGGCGATGACGAAGCTCGTGCGGTTGACGTGATCAACGGCATTCGCGCGGAAGTTCCGTTCAGCGAAGTGACTTCCGAAGCGGGCCTAGTGAAGGTCTCGATCGTTGGCGCGGGCATGGTCAGCAACCCTGGCGTTGCCGCTACGATGTTTAAGGCGATTTCGTCGCTGGGCGTCAGCATCAAGATGGTCAGCACTTCCGAAATCAAAGTATCCTGCATTATCGCAGCCGAACCTCTGCAAGAGGTTGTTCGTTCGCTTCATACGGCTTACGGCCTGGACACGGCTGAGCAGGTATTCGTCGGCGGACCTCAAGACCGCCGCTAATAACCATTAATTCCATACAAAAAAGCCGTGCGCGATTCAAATCCGCACGGCTTTTTTTGGTCCCCACATTTAAACGGTAAACGGAGCATTTCAAATGATTCTGGAGAAGTGGTAACGTTCGCTTTTGTGAGGGGATTCTTACCGCTTGAGAATTGTTCGAAAGAATCCCCGAGCAATGGCGATCGGAAGAACATTTGAATGCGTAGTTCGCCGTTTATCCGCCGCCGATTAGCTTAAACAACTTATACAAAATCGCCGTAATTCCCGCAGCCATCAGAGGGCCAACCGGGATCCCCCGAAGAAAAATAATGCCGAAAATCGAACCGATAACAAGTCCGACGACCATCTGAGGATCAAGCTTAAGCAAATCAAGGCCCTTGGCATTCATATAAGCGGCGACGGCTCCGCCTATTAGGGCGAGCCAGCCCGGCCAAGTATTGAAGGCGGCAATGAGTTCCTTCATCTGCACTTTGCCTGAGGCAAACGGGACAAGGACGCTAAGCGTAAGGAATAATAAACCGAGCTCCAGCCCCCGACGCTCGATCGAAGGCAGGAACCGGCTGAGATGAAGAAGCTTGACGGCCAGAAGTACGCAAGCCGCCGTCGCTATAATTGGCGAACGCCCGATCAGACCAATAATAATCAAACCTACTAATATCAATTCACCAGTCATCGTTCGTACTCCAGTCATGAAGCGGATAAACTGCTTGCTTCATTATATGGACAGACTCTGGCGAATATGTCAGCTGCACGAACAGATCAACGTATCACCGTTAGCCTGAAGCCGGGGAACTCCCGCGAAGGTGTCAACCTCCGAACAAAGATCGATATCTCTCCCCATACCCAGCTTGAGAAGCCGTTTGCCGGTTGCGCCTTTCCGAATCGTTTCTTTTATATCATTGGCGCGTTCTTGATAGAGTGATAGCATGGCGAGTCCGAAGTCATCCATTTCAAGCGGGGCAGAACCCCGTTCTTGCATTCTGGAAAGAAGAAGTCCGGCGCATAAACCATCCTCAATGGCGAATTCATCATGGCTTCCCGCACACAAAATAACAACATCCCGCCGAAGATCAACCGCCGCTTTCGCGCATGCGGAGGCATTCAGCAACGCAGCTACCAATACATAATCCGCCCGGGTAGATTTGTGAATGGCCCGGGTGCCGTTCGTTGTCGTCAAGATGACACGGCGGTCTTTAACCGAATTGAGCAGTAACTCGTCAGGCGAATTTCCGAGATCGAAGCCGGCGATTTTTTTGCAGAAGCGTTCCCCGCATAAAAGATCGCCTTCCTGCTGCGCAGCTCGTGCCTCCATCACGGTCTCCACGGGGACAACGCCGGAAGAACCGGCAGCCAGCGCGGTAATAATGGAGCTAGTAGCCCGTAGCACATCGATAATAATAGCCGTTTTGTGGACGAATTGCGCGGAGCTGGCTTCATTCACGCTTGAAATGACTTGCACCTGCATAGCAATCGCTCTTCCTTTCTGTTGTTGCTTAAATCATGTAATGAGCGGGCTCCTCCCGCATTCCGAACTCGAAGGTGTCGGAACGGAGTCCGCGGCGCATCGCTTCGAGCGCCAAGGCATCGCTAGGCGGAATGTTGCCAAGATGTACGTTCGGACCAAACTGCTGGAGCAAATAAGCCTGCTGCTGCTTCAGCGGAGCTTCCCACATCAAACAGTCCTGGCTAGTCATTTCGGCCAGAATTTGCTCAATCGTCTGCTCGCGGCAGTTGCCCTTTTCATCAAATAAGCCTACATCGATGCCCGATTCCCTGGCTTCTACCGTAATCCAGGCGGCGCCTGCCGCAAGGTCGTAATCGGCTGTAACGGCCAATTGCTCGGGATCAATAAGCGAACCCGCCGTTTTTTTGCCGTATTCGGTAAGAACCAGAAGCCCCCTTTGCTTGCCCTCTTTTATAAGCTCTGTCCGCTGTTTTCTGCTCATTTCTATTGTGCCGTCCGAAACCTCGATCCCGTTAAAGCCAAGCTCGCAGATAGAATCAAAAAACGATCCGGTCAAACGCTGCTGGACTGCTGTTTCCAATAGCGTTCCGCCGGGCATGATGATAAGCCCGTTTTTTCGGGCAAGCTCGATTTTGCGCTGCAGGAACTCCGGTTCGTATAGAACGGCCGTACCGAATCCAAGCTTGATGACATCCATATAAGGACCCGCCACTTGAATGAGATCGGCGAAAGCGTTTAGTCCGATTCCTTTGTCGATTACCATCGTTTTGCCTTTATGTTTTGCAGGGCTGTAATCGCGATATCCGCTTGGATCATGCATCGTGCGGTGCCAGAAGCTTGTTTTTGTCATGGGAGTTGACTCCTAACATTTGTTGATACCCGCATGAGGGCGGGGCATGGAGCAATATATGCAGCAACTGCTGGGCGTGTGCCCGAACCGGAAGCATGAACAGGAGACGAGCCTGCATAGGATGTAGAGATGGAAGTTTGTTTATAGCTGCTTGAATAAGGCCTGATTCGTTAGGAACGGACAAGGAGGTGAACGGTTATGTTGAATAAAATCGTGCTCACCATGGCGTCTCTGCGGATAACCTCGGGGACAATCGAAATTTGCGCGGCGCTGCTCATGCTTCGGTTAAACCAGATCGACAAGGCGCTGGTCGTCAATTCTTCGCTCGCATTAGTAGGACCTTTTATATTAATCGCCACAACCACGATCGGACTCATAGGCATGACAGACAAGCTGTCTTTCGGGAAGCTGGCTTGGGTTACGGCGGGAGTCGTCTGTTTGCTAATAGGAATCTTAAAAAAATAGTAATCTAGCAATCTTCAAGAAGTTGGACATATTTATGAGGGTCAAGCATACAAATAAGAGTACGTACGAAGGACTTTTCATCCGGGAGTGATGACTCATGCTGGACCGTGTCATACATCTGCTTCCGCCGGAGCTTAAGGCGGTGCTGGAAAAGCTGCCCGAATCGGCTATGGAGCATTTAGAGGAAATTCGGATCCGCGAGGGCCGGCCGCTCGAGCTTGGTATCCGGGGGCAATCCCGTTTCGCCGCATCCGACGGAACTCTGCGTGCGGGCAGTGACGGAGCGTACAAGCCAACTGCCGATATTTGCCGTAAGCTTCTGGAGAAAATAACCAATCATTCGCTATACGCAATGGAAGAGGAGTTAAAGAGGGGATTTATTACGGTAGCAGGCGGGCATCGGATCGGGCTTGCCGGCCGGACGATTCTGGACGGCGGCAATGTACGAGGGATACGCGATATCGGCGGATTTAACATCCGGATCGCCCGGGAAGTGGTCGGTTCGGCGCGAAACCTGCTGCCCAAGCTGCTGGACAAGAACCGCAAGACCGTTCATTCGACGTTGATCCTCGCCCCTCCTCAGCAAGGCAAAACGACTATTGTCCGCGACATTGCCCGCTCGATCAGCTACGGACATTGGGGACTGTTCGAGAATGCGGCAGGCTGGTCCGGGCGCAAGGTAGGCATTGTGGATGAACGCTCGGAGATCGCGGCTTGCGTGAGAGGAATTCCGACCTTTGACGTTGGACCGCGGACGGATATTATGGACGCCTGTCCCAAAGCGGAAGGCATGATGATGCTTCTCCGGTCCATGTCTCCTGAAGTGGTTATCGCCGACGAGATCGGCCGGCCAGAGGATGGAGAGGCGATCCGCGAAGCCAGCCATGCCGGAATCAGCGTCATTGCAACCGCTCATGCTTACGATCTTCAGGATGCAAGAGGCAGACCGGTTCTGAAGCAGCTGCTCGAGGACGGTACTTTTACTTACGTCGTTGAACTTAAGCGGACGGGGGAAGGTTTCATGCACAGGGTTGTTGCTGCCGATCTGAAAGACAAGCTGCCTCCCGCCGCCAGGGAACCTACTGCCGCAGCCTCTAAAGGCGAGCAGGGGCGGACATACGCCGGAATGCAAAGGGGAGATGCCCCTTGATCAAGCTGCTGGGCGCTGTACTCATCCTTTTCGCAGGTACGATGATCGGCTTTCAACAGGCTGCCAGGCTTGCTGCGAGACCGCGGCAACTTCGCCAGCTGGCGCATGCCTTGCAAAGGCTCGAGACGGAGATCGGCTATGGCCATACTCCTCTTCCGGAAGCGCTGGAGAGGACCGCGGAAGCTGTTCCGGAACCGCTCGCTGAACTGTTTCGGGATACCGCGGACCGGGTGCAGGGACCTGAGGGGCTTACCTTTCGCGAGAGCTGGGAGCAAGCGATGACAAGCGGATGGGGCTTAACGGCGCTTCGGCAGACGGAGCAATCGGTCATGCTGAGGCTTGGTTCGACCCTTGGCATCAGCGATAAGGAGGATCAGCTGAAGCATATCCACCTGGCGCTGCTCCAGTTGAAGGCGGAGGAAGACACAGCAAGAGAGGATCAATCGCGCTATGAAAAAATGTGGAAAAGCCTAGGTGTATTGATCGCCGTGCTCGTCGTGATATTGATGGTTTAGTGGGGTGCCGCACAAATGAACATGGATGTGAGCGCTATTTTCCAAATTGCGGGTATCGGAATTATCATTGGCATGATTCATACGGTACTGAAGCAGATGGGGAAAGAGGATATGGCGCAATGGGTAACCTTGATCGGCTTTGTCGTTGTACTATTTATGGTCATTCGGCTGCTGAACGATTTGTTTCAAGAAATCAAGACGATCTTCCTGTTCCAGTGAGACGTCTAGAGAAGCCGCAAGTAGGTGAATAGAATTGGAGATTATTCAGATCGTCGGCCTCGGGCTGATCGCCACCATTCTCATCATTGTTGTCCGGGAGCAGAAGCCGTTGTTCGCCTTTCTGCTTGCGGCTTTTACCGGGCTTTTTATCTTCATCTTTCTCATCGGTAAAATCGATTCGGTCATCAAAGTACTTGAGGATCTGGCGAACCGCTCGGGCATACCATCCATTTACTTGAAGACGATTCTGAAAATAATCGGTATCGCCTACATCGTTGAATTTGGCGCACAGATTGTAAGGGATGCCGGTCAGGAAAGCATTGCATCAAGAATTGAGTTCGCCGGCAAGGTGCTTATTCTCGTCATGGCGGTTCCGATAATAAGCGTCATTGTCGAGACTGTAATCGGGCTGCTGCCGGCGGGGAGTTGAACGGATGAACAAACTCTATAAGTATACCGTCCGTTTGATAACGTTCGTATGCATCGCCTGGCTGGTCAGCATGCTTCTGGTATCGCCGGTTACGGCCGCCGGAAACGCGCCGGAAGACGGAACAACGCAGCAGCAAAGCGAAACGACGATGACGGATCAGTTGACGGAAAGCCAGCTGAAAGGCTTGGACACCGGAACAGTCGAGAACTACTGGAACCAGCTGAAGGAACAATACGGCGGTTACTTTCCCGATGAGAAGATGCCGAGCTTCTTCGAAATGCTGAAGCCCGGCGGTGAAGGCCTCAAGCTGTCTACCGTATTCAAGGGATTGCTTGGTTACTTCTTTCATGAAGTTCTTTATAACGGCAAGCTGCTTGTCACAATCGTAATGCTGACGGTATTCAGTATGGTGCTGGAAACGCTGCAGAACGCTTTCGAACGCAATGCCGTCAGCAAGGTGGCTTACTCGATCACCTACATGGTGCTTATCATCATTGCCGTCAACAGCTTTCATGTCGCGATCGGGTATGCCAAGGATGCAATCGGCACCATGATCCAGTTCATGCTTGCCATGATGCCGCTGCTTCTGACCTTGCTCGCTGCAATGGGCAACGTGTTGACGGTCTCGATTTTGCATCCTTTGATCATTTTCATGATCCATACGGTTGGAACCGTCATCTACACCATTGTGTTTCCGCTGCTGTTCTTCTCGGCCGTCCTTCACATCGTTAGCGCCATGTCAGACAAGTTCAAAGTGACCCAGCTGGCGAATCTGCTGCGGAACGTCGGAGTTGGGATCATGGGGGTGCTTGTCACGGTGTTTCTCGGCGTGCTTTCGGTGCAGGGGGCAAAAGGGGCGGTAACCGACGGGATTACGATGAGGACAGCCAAGTTCGTCACCGGCAACTTCGTTCCTGTGGTCGGGCGGATGTTCACGGATGCGGCGGATACGGTGATCTCGGCTTCCCTGCTTGCCAAAAACGCGATCGGCCTTGCCGGCGTTATTATTCTGCTGTTTCTCTGCGCATTCCCGGCTATCAAAATACTGACGCTGGCGCTTATCTACAATGTCTCTGCCGCAGCGATGCAGCCGCTTGGCGATTCTCCCATCGTCGCTTGCCTGCAAACGATAGGCAAAACGATGATCTACGTATTCGCCGCTCTCGCAGCCGTCAGTCTCATGTTCTTTCTGGCCGTTACCATCGTGCTCACGGCGGGCAACGCCGCTCTTATGGTTCGATGATGACATTGCGGCATACCGAAGGGAGCGAGGATTCGTGATTGCTTGGCTCAGCGACTGGCTGAAGAATATTATCGCGGTTATCATGCTGGCGGCATTCGTCGAACTGCTCCTTCCGAACAAAGCGATGCTTCGTTATGCAAGGCTGGTCATAGGGCTTCTCATTTTGCTTACGATCATGTCGCCGATCCTTCGGCTGCTGCAAGGAGATTTTAATGCCAAGCTGAAGGAAGGAATCACTCACTGGGACCAGCTTGAACCGCAGCATGGGGTGAAGATGCCCACTCTGAGCGATATTCAGAAAAAAGCGGATGAGCTTAACAAGCAGCAAAATAATGACGCGGCGGTATTAATGGAGCAGACGCTGGAAGCCGCCATGAAGGATGCGGTAGTTAAGCAAATGAAGCTGGCGGTCGAAGCGGTGGACGTTTCCTTGAACTGGGAAAAGCAGGGGCAGAAATTAACGCCAACGATAGCTTCGGTACTGGTGACTTTGCCGGCGGAGAAAGAAGCGCCTGCCGGAACGGCTGAGCCGAATGAGGAGGACGTCAAAGAGGTTTCCGCCATTTCGGTAGACGTGGACGTGCAGACGGAAACAGGCGAAACGGATAAGCAGCAGGCGGAAGCAGGCAAGTCAGAGGCTGGTGATGGCTGGGTGCAAGTTAACCCTACCGAAAGCAAGGAGATCAGGAGCTTGCTGGCCGAAGGCTGGGGGATCCGTTCAGCGAACGTTCAAGTAAGGCAGCGGGCAGGGAATAGCGATTAAAGGAAAAGGAGAGGAAGCGCAGTGGCCAAATGGCTGAGTGGTCTGGAATCGATGGTGGGCGGCGGTCCGGGTGGTCCGAAGCGGGTTAAGACATTTAGGCTGCTTCTCGTTATCGGTTGTATTGGAGCGGCCCTCATGCTGCTGAACTCCTTTCTCAAATTCGACAAGGTCGATACCTTGACCCAAGGGCCGAACCCGCCTCCCCAGGATACGGCCGCATCGTCTAATTCGATATCGACGGACTCGTCGCCGTTTGCGGCAATCGAAGGGCCGCTGGAGAACCGGCTGAAGGAGATTTTGGAGAAAATCGTTGGCGTCGGCTCGGTGGACGTTCTGGTGACGATCGATTCCACGGAAGAAATTGAAGTTGCCAGAACGGATCAGGAGTCGCAGTCCATAACGGATGAGACCGACCGCAATGGAGGCAAGCGGCATATTACGGCGATCAACAAGGATGGCCAGGTCGTTATTGCTGAAGTAGCGGGCGATCAGAAGCCGATCGTGACGAAGACGATTAATCCGAGCATTCGCGGTGTGCTGATCGTCGCCAAAGGCGCCGAGAACCAGACCGTGAGACGCCTTATCATAGACGCGGTGGAGAAGGGCGTAAACGTCCCGGCCAACCGCATTTCCGTAGCGCCAAGCAAGCAATGATAATAAACCAATATTAGGAGGGTGTTCTATGAACACGAAAAGACAAACAATTTGGCTCGTATCGATGCTTAGTTTGATGGTTGTATTGTCCGCGTATTACCTGTTTACGCAAGATACTAAATCGCCAGACTTGCTCTCTGACGGCACGCAGCAGGAGCAGAAGGCGGGAGCAACGGAAGCGTCGTCAGGCAATAACAGCCAGATTGTCGTGGATCAAGTGGATCCTGCCGGCAACGCGTCCGCATCGAAAGACAGCGGCATCTCGGATGCCGACAAGCAGGTGCTTGACCAGATTGACGCGCAAGGCGGGGTAGACAGCAGCGTATTTGCCCAAGTTGAAGAGAAGCGCAGCGAGCTGAACAGCACGCAGCAGGATAAATTATTGGGCGATATGACAAATCTGCAGGATCCGAAAGAAGCGCAAGCAGCTGCTACGCAGCTCGACCAACTGGAAGAGAAAAACTCCAAATTGACAAGCATCGAGAACGAGTTAATGAAGACTTTCCAACAGGCAATCGTCAATGAAGAAGGCAACGGCTACAAGGTTCTGGTAGAAAGCGACAAGCTCGACAAGAGCCAAGCGGCAAACATTATCGATCTCGTTATGAAAACATTGGGCGTAGACGCAGACCAAGTTTCCGTGCAATTTATCAAATAAGGAAAGTAGAGGCCGGCAGGGTTTCATGCCCTGGCCGGCCTCTTTTTATTTACTTTTTCGCCGCCGATTCTTCAACTCGAAACGCATCGTTGCTTCTGTGCGGAAGGATGGCGCATCCGTTGGCGGCTGGCCTCGTTAAAAAATTGATTCGTGTTCTGCCGCGTTTATGATATAATGTTAGACGTTATGTAAAGGATAACTAGGATTATCCATCGAAACTGAATAATGCTATTTCCATCTGAGAAAACGCATACGAAGCAGAAGGCTTCGGAAACTTTTAAGGAGTGAAAACTATTCATGTTCAAATTGAGCGAGATTAAGGAATTGATCAAACTGGTTGATCAGACTTCCGTTCATGAGCTGGAGATCGAAAACGAAGGAGCACGCTTATTCATTCGCAAGCCTGGCAAAACCGAAGTGGTGAATGTACAAGCTGCAGCCCCAATTACGCATACATATACGCAGGCGCCTGTACTTGCACCGCAGCCGGTTCAAGAAGCTCCCGCGGCAGCGGTACAAACCAGCACGCCTGCAGCACGTTCCAACACGGACAACCTGCATCAGATTGTATCGCCGATGGTCGGCACGTTTTACAGCTCCCCGTCTCCGGACGCTGCGGCATTCGTTAAAGAAGGCGACCGCGTAAACGAGAAGAGCGTTGTATGCATCCTTGAAGCAATGAAGCTGATGAACGAGCTCGAAGCGGAAGTTCGCGGCGAAATCGTTGAGATTCTGGTGTCGAACGGTCAACTGGTTGAATACGGTCAGCCGCTCTTCCTTGTTAAACCGGAATAATACAAGCTCCGAATTTGGAGAAATTGTTGCCTGAGAGGAGTACAAACGTGAAATTCCAAAAAGTATTAATCGCTAACCGCGGAGAAATCGCGGTACGCATCATTCGTGCCTGCCGCGAACTCGGTATTTCCACAGTTGCCGTTTATTCCGAAGCAGACCGCGACTCCCTGCATGTACGTCTTGCAGACGAAGCGTACTGCATCGGACCAACCCCATCCAAGGACAGCTATCTGAACCTGACCAACCTGATGAGCGTTGCTACGCTTACGGGCTGCGATGCCGTGCATCCGGGCTATGGATTCCTGGCGGAGAATGCGGATTTCGCAGAAATCTGCGAATCCTGCAACATTACGTTTATCGGTCCTTCCCCTGAAGCCATCAGCAAGATGGGCGACAAGGCGGTAGCCAAGCAAACCATGAAGGAAGCCGACGTACCGGTTATTCCGGGCTCTGACGGTCTGATTGAAAATATGGATGAAGCTGTCCGCGTTGCGCGCGACATCGGTTATCCGGTTATCATCAAAGCGACAGCCGGCGGCGGCGGTAAAGGGATTCGTATTGCAGAAGACGAGGAATCGCTTGTTCAGCAAATTACGACAGCCCAGCAGGAAGCCCAGAAGGCGTTCGGCAATGCCGGCGTTTACCTGGAGAAGTACCTGACGGGCATGAAGCACGTCGAAATTCAAATTATGGCCGACAAGCACGGCAATGCCGTACATCTGTTCGAGCGCGACTGCTCCGTGCAGCGCCGCCGCCAGAAGCTTGTTGAAGAAGCTCCTTGTCCGGTTCTGACGCCGGCCATGCGCGAGCGGATGGGACGCGCTGCCGTGCGTGCGGCGCTTGCCGTGCAATATGCGGGAGCGGGGACGCTCGAATTCCTGCTTGGTCCAGACGGCAACTTCTACTTTATGGAGATGAACACCCGTATTCAGGTTGAACATCCGGTAACCGAGATGATTACAAATGTCGACCTGATCAAAGAGATGATCTCCGTAGCGGAAGGCAACCCGCTGTCGTTCAAGCAAGAAGATCTCCAGATCAACGGCTGGGCGATCGAATGCCGCATTAACGCCGAAGATTCGGAACGCAACTTTATGCCGTCTCCTGGTCCGATTCCGTTCTACCTGCCGCCGGGCGGCACGGGCGTACGGGTGGACAGCGCGGTATATCCGGGCTACACGATCTCCCCGCATTACGATTCGATGATCGCGAAGCTGATCGTTTGGGGCAGAACTAGGGAAGAAGCGATCGCGCGGATGAAGCGCGCTCTTGCCGAGTTCGCGATCGACGGAATCAAGACGACGATTCCGTTCCACCAGAAGCTCTTGAATCACCCGGTCTTTGTGAAGGGTAATTTCGATATTAAATTCCTCGAGGAATATGACGTTAACCAGCCGGAATTAGCCGAATAGTACAATCTGTTCCTGGTTTGTCATATTTCACGTCGAATGCTATAGTATAGAAATAAGATGCGAAGGCAACACTCCGGTATTTACCTCGCGGTAAATACCCGGAGCGCGCAACTTTAAGGAGGTGTACAACCATCATGAGTACGATTGCTGCAGATTATGAGAGAACGGACATTGGCACGATTCAAATTGCCCCTGAAGTCATTGAAGTTATCGCGGGACTAGCTGCTGTCGAAGTGAAGGGCGTAGCGGGTATGAGCGGAGGTTTTGCAGGCGGTATCGCCGAGCTGCTTGGCCGCAAAAATTTATCCAAGGGTGTAAAAGTTGAAGTTGGCCAGCGGGAAGCCGCGGTCGACGTGTCGATTATCGTGGAGTACGGCAACCGGATTCCGGAGATCGCCTCGGAGATTCAACAGAATGTCAAACGCTCCATCGAAATGATGACGGGATTGAACGTTATTGAAGTGAACGTACATATTCACGATGTCCATTTCAAGACGGAGAGCAAGCCGGAAGAAGAAGATTCGAATTTCCGCGTGAAATAACATATACACGCAAATGAATTGAATTCATATAACCCCCTCGTGATGGTTATGCCGCTTCGCGCCAGGGGGTTTTCATTCGCTCAAATGCGAGGAGGCGTTACGTTGATCCGAATTATAGACAAGCTGTTCTTGTTTATTTACAGTATAGTCATCGGCGTTATATCCGTCTTTATTGCCTGTATCGGTTTTGAGTGGATACGGGAAGACGATTTGAATAATATGGTCAGCGAGCTTTACGGTACGGACTCATTCCTGATAACAACCATAGTAGTTGGTCTGGTTCTGCTCGTACTCAGCTTGCGCTTCTTTATTGTATCGCTGAAACGTTCTTCCTCTTCGGCGCCGTCGATCGACCAGCGTACCGACTTTGGCGATATTCGTATCTCGATTGAGACGATTGAGAATCTGGCTCTTAAGGCTGCCGGGAAGCAGCGCGGCGTAAAGGATCTGAAAGCGCGGATTCAGGCATCCGATTCGGGTCTCAACATTATTTTGCGCGCGGTGGTAGACGGGGAAAACTCCATTCCTAGCCTTACGGAGGAAATCCAGAAGGCCGTAAAGGATCATGTGGAGGAAATCGCCGGCATTCCGGTGACGAACGTAGCCGTCTATATCGCTAACGTCATTCAATCCGCACCGAATAAAAGTCGCGTCGAGTAAAGGGGAGAATGCCGATGTGGAGGGAGTACTGGGCAGTCTATGGGAAACGGACGGTCGGCGCTGCCGCAGGTCTGTTTTTTGGATTCGTGTACTTGTTTGCCGGTTTTTGGGACATGCTGTTTTTCATACTGCTCGTCTCGGTAGGTTATTGGATTGGTAAACAAAAGGACTTGCAGAACGGTTCTATCCTGCCCTGGCAGAGGCTTTGGTCATGGCTCATGGAAAGGTATCGGCCGTTTAGATAATCCTGTGGTCTCCTCCGTACGCCGGAAGATGGATTGCCGCCAGTTCCGGGCAGGGAGGAGATCATAGGTTTTTTTATAAAAATAAGAGTAAATCGGCAGAGAAGCTGCCGAGGAGGAATTCATGAAACGTAGATTAGCACGCGAGATTGCAGTATCAAGCTTGTATCAATTGGAAATGAACGAAGTAACCCCCATGGAAGCCGTGGACATGCTTATGGAGGAAGCTCGTTCCGAGAACGAGATCGAAGCGGAATTCGTAGAGAATGATCAGACGGACCAATATGTCCGTGAGCTGGTTAACGGCGTTGCAGATAACAAAGCCGCGATCGACGAGATGCTGCAGCATTATTTGACGGGCTGGCAGGTTGATCGCTTGTCTCGCGTAGACCGTCAAATTTTGCGTCTTGCCTGCTTTGAGATTGCTTACCGCAACGATGTTCCGCCTAAAGCCGCAATCAACGAAGCGATCGAACTGGCCAAGCATTTCGGCACGGAGGAATCCGGCAAATTCGTAAACGGCGTGCTGGGCAAGCTGCTTAAAGAACGCGAAGGCGAGACGGCAAATTCGGAATCGACTAATTAGATAAGCGGCCTGTCGGCCGTCTACATAGGGGAGAGATGATGATGAGCGCACAAATTATTGCAGGGAAAAAGATTTCGGAAATGATCCGGGAAGAAATTCAGAAGGAAACGGCTGATCTGAGAGAAAAAGGCGTCGTACCCGGTCTTGCGGTTGTTCTCGTAGGGGAGGACCCGGCTTCGAAGGTCTATGTGGGCTCGAAAGAGAAAGCCTGCCAGCAGCTTGGCTTCCATTCCGAGGTTCACCGCTTGGAAGAGTCCGCTTCGGAAGAGCAATTGCTTGCGCTTATTGATCAATTGAATAACGATGACAAGATCAACGGTATTCTCGTACAGCTTCCACTGCCTAAACACATCAACGAAAAAGCGGTTATTGACGCCATTCGCGTGGAGAAGGACGTTGACGGCTTCCATCCTGAAAGCGTCGGCAATCTGGTTATCGGCGATGACAGCCTTCTGCCGTGCACGCCTGCCGGCTGCATTGAGCTGATCAAACGGAGCGGCGTGGATATTTCGGGTAAACACGCTGTCGTGATCGGCCGCAGCAACATTGTGGGGAAACCGGTTGCCATGCTGCTTCTTCGCGAGAACGCAACCGTTACGATCTGTCATTCCCGTACAGCCAACATGGAGGAAATCGCTAAACAAGCTGACATCCTCGTTGTAGCCATCGGCAAAGCGAAAGCCATTGACAGCAAATACGTGAAGCCTGGTGCGGTCGTGATCGACGTAGGCATTAATCGCCTGCCTGACGGCAAGCTTTGCGGGGACGTAGACTATGATGACTGTCTGGAAACGGCAGGCTTTATTACTCCGGTGCCGGGCGGCGTTGGTCCTATGACGATTACCATGCTTATGAACAACACGATTACTGCTGCGAAGCGAGCACACAAAATCGGGGAGTGATTGCGCTATGGCAGATCAACCTCGCATTTATTCGATAAAAGATATTAACCGGTACATCCGGATGAAGCTCGAGTCGGATGCCTTGCTCGGGGATGTATGGCTGAGAGGCGAAATCTCCAATTTTACTCACCACTCCAGCGGCCATATGTATTTTACGCTCAAGGATAAGGACAGCCGGCTAAAATGCATCATGTTTGCTTCGCATAATCAGCGGCTGCCGTTTATCCCGCGTGAAGGCTCTAAAGTCATGGCGCGCGGTAATGTATCGGTCTACGAGCGCGACGGAAACTATCAGTTTTATGTGACGGCTATGCAGCCGGACGGAATTGGCAGCTTGTATCTAGCTTATGAACAGCTGAAATCAAAGCTGGAGACGGAAGGGTTGTTTGCCGAATCGTGCAAACGGCCCATTCCGCGTTTTCCCCGGGCTATAGGGGTAATCACTTCTCCTACCGGCGCGGCGGTCCGGGATATTATCATTACGCTGCAGCGCAGGCATCCTTCCGTTCCTATTTATGTGTATCCGGTGCTGGTCCAAGGGACGCAGGCGGCACCTTCCATTGTAAAAGCGATTGAATCGATGAACCGTTTTGGCGAAGTCGACGTATTAATTGTAGGCAGGGGCGGAGGTTCTTTGGAAGAACTTTGGGCATTTAACGAAGAACCTGTCGCAAGAAGCATTGCCGCATCGCAAATTCCCGTCATTAGCGCGGTTGGGCACGAGACGGATTTTACGATAGCGGATTTTGTCGCCGATCTTCGGGCGGCAACGCCAACCGCGGCCGCGGAGCTTGCGGTGCCGCATGTAGCGGAGCTGCAGCAGCAGCTGGCAAGGCAACGGCAACGGTTAGAGCAATCGCTCCGTATGATGGTTCAAGGCCGTAAGGAGCAGCTGCAGCGCGTTAGAAGGTCACCGTTTTTCGTGCATCCGCGCAAATATTTGCTGGATCAGGCACAGCGGCTGGACCGTTTGCAGGAACGACTGCAGCATCGGACTTTACGATTAACCGAACGCGGGAAAGCAAAGCTTGAAAGACTTCAAAGCCAATTAGCCGGACATCATCCGGGAGAGCAGGCTGCTTTTGCGGCTAAGCGTCTGCAAGGTGATATGAAACGACTTGAGCAGGCGATGGTATCCTCTCTAAAAGAGCGGCGTTTACAGCTCCATAGCGCAATTAGGCAGCTGGATGCGCTTAGTCCTCTCAAGGTAATGGCCAGAGGCTACAGCCTGGTCTACGACGAACAGGAAAAGCGACTGATTAAATCCATTGCAGATGTTCAGCCGGGTGATCTTGTAAGGGTGAAGGTAGCGGACGGACAGCTAGACTGTCATGTCTGGTCAATGAAAGGAGAAGATGGCGTTGAAAGCAGCGGAGAATAGTGAGCTTAGTTTTGAGGAAGCAATGGAACAGCTGGAGAAAATCGTCGAACGGCTTGAAAACGGCGATGTACCGCTCGAAACGGCAATCGATCTGTTCCAGGAAGGCATGAAGCTGTCGCAGCTGTGCGGCGGCAAGCTGGAGCAGGTTGAGCGCAAGATTGAAGTGCTGATTGAAACAGAGCAAGGTTTTCAGAAGAAGGCATTCGCTCCAATGAACGAGGAAAAAGGGGAATAACGTTGATTACAGATATCAAGACCTACTTGCATGAATGTGCTGCGCTTGTTGAAAAGTCACTTCCCGAAGCGCTGCCTGCCGAATGGAATATTCCGCTGCAGCTCAGGGAATCCATGCTGTATTCCCTGCAGGCCGGAGGAAAACGATTGCGTCCTGCACTCGTTCTGGCTGCCGCGGAGGCCGTGCACGGCCAGGCAGCGGCTGCTCGCCATGCGCTTCCGGTTGCATGCGCAATTGAATATATTCACACGTATTCGTTGATCCATGACGACCTGCCGGCCATGGACAACGATGATTATCGCCGGGGGAAGTTGACGAATCACAAGGTGTTCGGAGAGGCGATGGCGATTCTGGCTGGAGACGCCCTGCTGACGCACGCGTTTCACCTTATTCCGAGAGTAGCGCGCCTTGGCGGGATCAGCGCCGAAGTAGCACTTGATATCGTGGAAGACCTTGCCATGCTTGCCGGTGCAAGAGGCATGGTTGGCGGTCAGGCGGCCGATATGCAGGGAGAGCAGGGAATCACTTCGATTGAGGAACTTGAATACATTCATCTTCACAAAACGAGCGATTTGATTGTTTTCTCGGTCACGGCGGGCGGCCGCATTGGGGGCGCAACGGCAGAGCAGCTTGAAGCGCTGCGCCATTACGGGCGCAATATCGGTCTTGCCTTCCAGATTCAAGACGACATTCTTGATCTGATTGGCGACGAGCAGAAGCTTGGCAAAAAAACAAACAGCGATGTTGAGCAGCAAAAGGTTACGTATCCTTATCTAATCGGGATCGAAGAGAGCAAAGCGCAAGTCAAACGGTTAACTCGCGAAGCGAAGGCTGCCATTCTCGAAGCACAGCTGGATGCGCCGGATAAATTGCTGCTCATTGCCGATTACCTTGTGCAACGAGACTATTGATTAGGATCGTGCAACTGGGTACATTGGGAAATGTTCTGCAATTGTGCTATAATGATTGAAATATTTTGACGTTTATTGTGGAATGGGATCATGCTCGAAATGTCGTATTCCAGAAAGCGAGGAAGTAACGTGCTGCTTGATCAAATTAACGGACCTCAAGACCTGAAAGATTTATCAGTGGGAGAGCTGGAACGGTTAGCCGAGGAAATTCGCCAGTTTCTTATTGAGAAGCTTTCCGTTACAGGTGGTCATCTCGCACCTAACCTGGGGGTTGTGGAGCTGACTCTCGTCCTCCATTATCTGTTTGACAGTCCGAAGGATAAGTTTCTATTTGACGTAGGACATCAATCGTATGTTCACAAAGTTTTGACCGGGCGTAAAGACCGGTTTGATACATTGCGTAAATATAAAGGGCTGTGCGGCTTTGTCAAACGCGCCGAAAGCGAGCATGACGTTTGGGAAGCCGGCCACAGCAGCACTTCTCTGTCGGCCGCGATGGGCATGGCTCTGGCCCGTGATCTGAAAGGCGAGAATAACCGGGTTGTTGCCGTCATCGGCGATGGCGCCCTGACAGGCGGCATGGCGCTTGAAGCGTTGAACCATATCGGGGACGAGAAGAGAAAACTGATTGTCGTTCTGAATGACAACGAAATGTCGATTGCTCCAAACGTTGGTGCCATGCATCATTATTTGAGCAAGATCCGTACCGACCGCCATTACCAGAAGGCGAAGGATGAGCTTCAGCATCTGCTGAACAAAATTCCGGCCATCGGCGGCAAGCTGGCCAAGACGGCCGAGCGTTTCAAGGACAGCTTGAAATATTTGCTGGTCAGCGGCATTTTGTTTGAACAGTTCGGCTTTACGTATCTTGGACCGGTAGACGGCCATGACATGGAGCAGATGCTTGAACTCTTCAAGCAAGCGGATTCCATCCCCGGGCCGGTTCTCGTGCACGTTATTACGGTGAAGGGAAAAGGCTATTCTCCTGCCGAGGTAGATTCCTTCAAGTGGCATGGCATTTCACCGTACAAGATTGAATCGGGCCAAGTGGTAAAGGCGGTTGGTCCGCCGATGTACACGGAAGTATTCGGCAACGCCCTTATTGAGCTGGCCGAGAAGGATAAGCGGATTGTTGCGGTAACTCCGGCAATGCCGGGCGGTTCCGGCTTGCTCCCGTTCGCTGAACGATTCCCGAACCGCATGATCGACGTTGGCATTGCCGAGCAGCATGCCGCAACGATGTCGGCAGCACTCGCCATGGAAGGCATGAAGCCGGTCTACGCCGTGTATTCGACCTTCCTGCAGCGTGCCTATGACCAGGTTGTGCATGATATTTGCCGTCAGAACGCCAACGTGGTATTCGCGATAGACCGGGCGGGCTTTGTTGGTCCTGACGGAGAGACGCATCAAGGCGTGTACGATATTGCGTTCCTTCGCCATGTGCCTAACCTTGTCATTATGATGCCAAAGGACGAGAATGAGCTTCGCCGCATGATGAAGACGGCAATCGACTACAATGAAGGGCCGATTGCGGTCCGTTATCCGCGCATTAACGGCCTCGGCGTGAAGATGGACGAAGTGATGCGTCCGCTTCCAATCGGGAAGTGGGAGACGCTTCGCGAAGGCGATTCCGCCGTTATCCTGGCGATGGGGCCAATGATTCAGGTAGCAGAAGAAGCTGCGGATCTTTTGAAGAGAGACGGCCTCAATGTTCAAATCGTTAATGCCAGATTCATTAAACCGCTTGATGAAGAGATGCTGCTGTCGTTTGCAGCGGAAGGCAAGCATATTCTCGTCATCGAAGAAAGCTCCGAGCTTGGCGGGTTCGGCAGTTCGGTAATGGAGTTTTACTCCCTCCGCGGAATTTATGGCATGCCGGTCCGCATTATGGGCGTTCCGGATATTTTCGTGGAGCACGGTTCCATTAAGGAGCAGCGCGTGGAAGTTGGTTTAACGGGAGAACGGGCGGCGATGGAGATCAAAAACCTGCTGCCAAGCCTTCAGAAACGCGCAACCGGACAGTAACGAAGGAGAATCATGACGACAACACCTAAGGAAAGAATAGATGTATTGCTTGTGGAACGCGGGTTCTACGAGAGCAGGGAAAAAGCGAAGGCGGCCGTCATGGCCGGTCTGGTGCTGGTGAATAACGAGCCGGTAGACAAAGGCGGCATGAAGGTCCCGCGGGAAGCCGAGATCAAAGTGAAAGGCGCTGTCCACCCTTACGTCAGCCGAGGCGGGCTTAAGCTGGAAAAAGCGATCCGGTCCTTCGATATCGACTTAACCGGGAGGGTAATGCTGGACATCGGCGCTTCAACCGGAGGTTTTACCGATTGTGCCTTGCAGCATGGCGCTTCGTTTGTATATGCCATCGATGTTGGCTATAACCAGCTGGATTGGTCGCTCAGACAGGATGAACGGGTCCGCGTAATGGAGCGTACCAACTTCCGGTATACGCAGCCGGCCGATCTGGACGGTCCGCCGCCTACTTTTGCCTCGATTGACGTATCCTTTATATCGCTCAAGCTGATTTTGCCGGCACTCAGCGGTCTGCTGAGCGTAGGCTCCGGAATTGTCGCCCTTATTAAGCCGCAATTCGAGGCAGGGCGGGAGAAGGTTGGCAAATCGGGCGTTGTCCGGGAGCCAAGCGTTCATAAGGAAGTGCTCGAGACGGTTCTGAAGGCTGCGTCAGAGCTTGGCTACAAGCTGCAAGACCTGACGTTCTCACCGATTACGGGCGGGGAGGGCAATATCGAGTTTCTCGCCTACTGGACGTGGGAGAATGAGCCGAACGGGCCAATCCCTGACGAAGAAGGCATCAAGGACGTTGTCCGTCAAGCCGGCGAGACCTTCACCGTAAAACAGAAACATTAACCGTAGCAGCCGTGTTTTGCGCAGTTAGCGTAATCGCGCGTATTGGAGCAACACGTATTATAAGGGAATGCTTCGACCGTTTTGAAAGCGGCCAGCGTTCCCTTTTGTTTTTCCTCTTTACAAACATGTGTTCGATTTGCTAAACTGAGAGCAACCAAACATGCGTTCGTCCATTTGTTTTTAAGAGGAAAATGCTCCCTACATCACGAACCAATTAAGATAGGTTCTAATGGGATGGAGGGCTGCTTATGGAAATGTACGGTGACTGGTTTATTATGCTGGTCGCTGGCGCGTTTTTGTTATTCTGGGCGTACCGGGGATTCTATCGCTGGCTTCATCAGCCTGCGAGCGTCAATCGATTGACGCTTGGCAAAGGCGGTGAACTTGCTAAAGATGACGAGAACATTCAGTTCCTGAAACGTTCGGGATATGGAGTTGTTTCCGGTAAGCACAGGGTTCCGATCGGAATCGAATTGGACGGACAATCACTTAACAGCCGATTGTACATTGATTATATTGCCGAGCAAGATGGCAAAATGTATATTGTAAAAACTGCCCGAGAACGTATGCCGATGGATTGGACAGGCAGCGGTGTTCGAGACCGCCTGCTTGTATATTCCCTCCTGTTGCCCGAGTGTGCGGGAGTTTTGTTTGTAGACGTGAAAGAGCAGATCATTCGGCGAATTATTTTTGACATAAGCGATTAGCTAGTTTGGGGAGGAAAGTTATGAAGGGCATCAGACAGTACAAAATCAAGGAATTAATTACGAAGAGTACAATCGAAACGCAAGAGGAACTGGTGGACGCCCTTAGGGATGCGGGACTTCAGGTAACTCAAGCTACCGTATCCAGAGATATGAAAGAGCTTATGCTCATTAAAGTACCCGCAGGCGATGGACGTTATAAATACTCGCTGCCACAGGATCAGCAGCGTCAGAATCCCATCAATAAGCTGAAGCGGGCGCTTATCGATCATTTTACCCATATCGACTTTACCGAGAATCTGGTGGTCATGAAATGCTTGCCAGGCACAGCCAATGCGATTGGCGCGCTGATCGACAACATGGAATGGCCGGAGGTCATGGGGACGATATGCGGCGATGATACGATCCTTATCATTTGCAGAACGAAGGAGAAGAGCGGCGAGCTTGTCGAGAAGCTGCTCGACCTTCTGAATTAAACATTGTTGGAGGTCATTGGCCATGCTGCGCGAGCTATCCATTCGGAATTTAGCCGTTATTGAGGAAGTAAACGTTTCGTTTCATCATGGATTTCATGTATTAACAGGCGAGACAGGTGCGGGGAAATCCATTCTTATTGACGCACTTAGCTTAATTGTTGGTGGACGGGGCTCCGCAGATATGGTCAGGTATGGCTGTGATAAAGCCGAGATGGAGGCAATGTTCGATTTGCCGTCCCAGCATCCGGTATGGGCAGTAATGGAGCGGCTTGGCGTACAGGCGTCGAGAGAAGAGATGCTTGTTATAAGACGCGAGCTGACTTCTCATGGCAAGAGCAGCAGCCGTGTAAACGGGCAGCTTGTCACGATGACGATGCTGAGGGAGATCGGCGAATGCCTTGTTAATATCCATGGTCAGCATGAGCATCAATCGCTCTTGCGGACCGAGCAGCATCTTGAATGGCTGGACTTGTTTGCTGGCGATTTGCTCATTGAGCGGAAGACTGCTTATCGTGCCGTGTATCAGCAGCTTCAGCAAGCGCGTGCATCCCTTCGCGAGCTGGAAGAGACAACCCGCCATAATGTTCAGATGCTGGATTTGTACCGCTACCAGATCGAAGAGATCTCAAATGCCAACCTGAAAGACGGCGAAGATGAGCAGTTGATGGAGGAGCGCCGCAAGCTGCAATACGCAGGCAAACGGATGGATTCCGTATCCGAAGCTTACGCCTTGCTGTACAACGGCAAAGGCCTTGACGCAATCAGTAAAGCCATCAGCAAGCTGACCGATATCCAGACTTATGATCCTGCGGTTCTTACGCCTATGCTGGAACAGCTTCAGTCTGCTTTTTATCAAGCGGAAGACGCGGTTTTCCAGCTTCGCGATTACAGGGACAGCATTGATTCCGATCCGGAGCAGCTGTCCATTATTGAAGACAGGCTGGATTTGATCAACGGACTGAAACGCAAATACGGAGAGTCTATCCCGGATATTCTTCAATATTTGGAGCGCATTACGGAAGAGCGTGACAAAATCGAGAACCGCGACGAGTATCTGGAAAAGCTGCGAAAAGATGAATTACGACTGTATTTGCAGGCACATGAATTGGCACAGGAGTTGTCCGAGCTTCGATCCCATGCATCTGAACGTCTCGCAGCCGCAATCGAGCTTGAGCTTAAGCAGCTTCAGATGGGCAATACGATCTTCCGGGTTCAGCTCGACCACTCGACAGCTTCTGAAACGTCGGAGATGGCAGTCCTTAACGCTAACGGCATCGATGAAGCCATCTTTATGTTGTCGACGAATCCAGGCGAGCCGCTTAAACCGCTTAATAAAATTGCTTCCGGCGGCGAGATGTCCCGAATCATGCTTGCGCTTAAGGCAATTTTTGCCGAGATCGACCAAGTGCCTGTTCTGGTCTTTGATGAAGTGGATACCGGCGTAAGCGGCAGAGCGGCGCAAGCCATTGCGGAGAAAATGTCGCAGCTGTCTGCAAAATGCCAGATCTTCTCCATTACGCATCTGCCTCAGGTTGCTTGCATGGCGGATCACCATTACGAAATTAAGAAGCATATTATTGAACAACGCACTTCCACAAATGTCACGAAGCTGGTGGAGCACTCGCGTATTGAAGAGCTTGCCCGCATGCTGGGCGGCGTTGAAGTAACGGAAAAAACACGTCATCATGCTCAAGAAATGCTTGTTTTGGCGGATCGGCAGAAGGGAGCCTAAAGGAAGGTATTCAGGGAATGTTTTTGTGGTCATAAAACAAACAGTGCAGGGTAACTTAAAGGTACGCCAATGGCGAAACGACCTTTCTCGTCATGCGATGGAATAACAGGGAGCGTGAAATCATTGAACTCCAGCCCAAGGAAGAAATGGTTTGGCCTAGTTCTCGTTATCTGCGTCTGCATGATCGGACTCTCCGCGCCGTTTCAACATTTTGCCGCATTCCCGAATGAACTTCGTTTATTCTCCGGCCAACTGAAACGATTACAATATGGAGTTCCCGTACATGCAGAAGTTACCGTGGATCCACGAATGCTTCAAATCAATGGCTCAACCCGTCAGTCATTATCAGTCAATTTGAATGACCCCATTTCGTTACAGCCGCATCAAAGCGGACAGACGAGCATGAAAGTGAAATTATTTGGTAAAATTCCGTTCAAGACCGTTAAAGTGAATGTCGTGCCTGATTTAAGGGTCATCCCAGGTGGTCAGACAATTGGCGTGAAAGTGAAATCCGCCGGTATTCTCGTTGTTGGCCATCATCAGGTTCGCGCGAGTAACGGAACAAAGGAGTCGCCTGGCGAAAAAGCAGGTCTCCGTTTAGGCGATCTTATTATTAGGATCGATGGGCACAATATTAATGAAGTCAGCAAGGTGGCCAATCTGGTGGAGCAAGCAGGCAAGGAGCAGCGTCCGCTTGCAATTACTTACAAACGTAATGGTGCCATCGGAGAAACGAGGCTTTATCCGGTCCGTGATGCGGAAGAGCGCAATTGGAAGCTTGGTCTTTATATTCGCGATTCAGCGGCCGGTGTCGGTACATTAACGTTTTATGCTCCTGATCAAGGTGTCTACGGTGCTCTTGGCCATGTCATTACCGATATGGATACCCAGACGCCGATCGAAGTTGGCGAAGGGCAGATCCTGCAGTCCAGCGTGACGTCCATTAACAAGAGCCAAACGGGAGAGCCGGGTGAGAAACGTGCCCATTTTGTCAAAGAAGGCAAGATTTTAGGCAATATCGAACGAAACACGCCATTCGGTATTTTTGGCAAAATGAACGAAAACCCGAACCATAGCTTTAGCGATAAAACGATTCCTGTGACGTTCGCCGAAGATGTTAAAGAAGGTCCGGCTCAAATTTTGACTGTTGTTAACGGACAAAAGGTCGAGCGGTTTGATATTGAGATCGCTCATGTTACGAAACAGCCTGCGCCAGCAACCAAAGGTATGGTTATTAAAATTACCGATAAACGCCTTCTTGATAAAACGGGGGGGATAGTTCAAGGGATGTCGGGTTCTCCGATTATCCAGAACGGGAAGCTGGTTGGAGCCGTTACGCATGTCTTTGTCAACGATCCTGCTTCGGGTTACGGATGCTTTATTGAATGGATGCTGCAGGATGCAGGCATCTTGATGAGAGAGAAATCAACGCAAGGTACAGCTGCATAACCAATAAAATAACCGCTGATTGGGCTTGTTAAACCCTTCAGCGGTTTCTTCATGGAGACGTCTGGAATTGGTTGGATTTGTCGAAAATATACGAACGGCATCATAAATTGTAATAAATTATTTATTATAACGAAAAAGATTAAAAAATCAAAGGAAAAAAATTTTCGACAGAAGGAATTTAAACCGGCATGTCGAAAACTTTATCCAAGACAACTAGGGAAAGGTAATCGCGAGTGAATATCATTTAAGGGAGGACCAGACCTTGCACAAGATCGAAGTATTGCTGGCAGATGACAATCGTGAATTCACCAATTTATTATCCGAATACATATCGGATCAAAATGATATGAACGTAAGCGGAGTAGCTTATAACGGTGAAGAGGTATTGTCTTATTTCGAAGAAGGCAGAAAAGTACCTGATGTTCTAATCCTTGATATTATAATGCCTCATCTGGACGGCTTAGGCGTACTGGAACGCATTAAAGAATTAAATATTACGCCAATGCCCAAAATCATCATGCTCACTGCATTTGGTCAAGAGAACATCACCCAAAAAGCCGTTCAGCTTGGCGCATCTTATTACATTTTGAAACCGTTCGATATGGAAATACTCGCAAATCGGATTCGTCAATTGGTTGGCAATTCCACGTTTGCTTCCTCGGCATCGTTTAGCAGTTCTGCCGCAACAACAACGGTCAAATCAAATGTTGTGCCACTTGCCAAAGGCAAAAATCTCGACGCCAACATTACAAGCATTATTCACGAAATTGGTGTTCCTGCCCATATCAAAGGTTATCAATACCTGCGCGAAGCGATTACGATGGTGTACAATAACATCGAAATTCTGGGAGCCATTACAAAAACGTTGTATCCTGCCATTGCGGAAAAGTTTAAAACAACGCCATCCCGCGTTGAACGCGCCATCCGCCACGCTATTGAGGTAGCCTGGACGCGCGGCAATATCGACAGCATCTCGCACCTGTTCGGCTATACGATCAACATCAGTAAATCCAAGCCGACCAATTCCGAATTTATTGCGATGGTAGCTGATAAGCTCCGGATCGAACACAAAGTTAGCTAAAGAATAAAACCGCTATTTATTATTGGTTCTGCCCAATATGAAGGCGGTTTTTCTTTTCAGGGCAAAAAACAACACCCCGCCATACTCCAGGAGTAGCAGCGGGGTGTTCTATGTTCGTTTATGCTTGCGGTTTAGGCGGTCTTGGGCGTTTTGGACGGAATCTTGGGGCTACGTAATTGCGTTTGCGGTCGCGGAAGAAGATCCAGCCGCCGATAAACCCAACTCCAATGGCAAAGAGTACAAGTCCAAATAGAAAGCTTAGCCAAGCAAAGTCTGGCTTAATGGCATCGTTTCCAAAATCGGAGAAGTAATTAAAAAGGGCATTTTTCATCTTAAGAAAACCGATACAGGCGGCAATGCCGGGAATGACGAGCAGCAGTACGGCAACTAGACGGGCAGCAACTAATCTCATATGTATGACGATCTCCTTGTTCCGTTATTGAACATTCCTTCCTATGATACCTTTTTCTGCAGACAGTGTCTATTTCGGAAATTTAACGATGTAAATCGATTTGAAAAAAGGTACAATAGGACGAGTGGTAAAAGAGTTGTCACTAAACAGCTGTACATAATAGCTTACCTGCAACAATCTTAAAGCGAACGCTTTCGAAGTATGAATCATCACGATCACCGCAGTACGGCCATTGTGGTGATAAATCATTTCAGGAGGGAATACATAATGACAATCCAAGTGGATGTAGCTGTGCTTGGCGGCGGCCCCGGCGGATACACAGCAGCGATCAGAGCTGCTCAGCTGGGCAAAAGCGTAGCTATTGTGGAGCTCGATAAGTTGGGCGGCACTTGCTTACATAGAGGATGTATACCAAGCAAATCGCTGCTTCGCAGCGCGGAGGTTTACGCGACTTTGCTTGAAGCGGATAAATACGGAGTTTCGGTTACAGAGGGGGCTCTGTCACTGGATTTCAATAAAGTTCAGGACCGTAAAGAAAAGACGGTTGAACAATTGCATCGCGGCCTTAAAGGCTTGATGAAGAAGTATGATATTCAGATTATTAACGGCAAAGGCCGCATTATAGGTCCGTCTATTTTTTCGCCCCGCAGCGGTTCATTAGCCGTTGAACTGGCTGACGGAGAGATGGAATCGGTCGTTTCGACGAACCTGATTATCGCAACAGGCTCGCGCCCTCGTCATCTGCCGGGGCTAAAACCGGACGGCGTGCATATCTTGTCCAGCGACGATGCTCTTCAGCTTGATAAGCTTCCGGAATCGATGCTAATCGTTGGCGGCGGCGTTATCGGGGTGGAATGGGCTTCGATGCTGCAGGATTTTGGCGTTCAGGTAACCTTGGTGGAGGTTGGCGCAAGACTTCTTCCTGGCGAAGATGCGGAGGTGTCGGCAGAGCTGACAAGATTGCTTCGCCGCCGCGGAGTGCGGGTTCTCACGAATGTCCAGCTCAAAACCGAAGAGCTCTCGATAAACGGAGATGAAGTATCCATTACAGCAGAAACTTCCGAAGGCAATATTATGCTTACAGCAAGCAAGCTGCTCCTGTCTGTCGGCCGTCAGGCGAACATTGAAAACATCGGTCTCGAAAATACGGATATTCAAACCAAAAACGGCGTCATCTATGTCAACGAATTCGGTCAAACAACCGAGCCTCATATTTATGCGATTGGCGATGTCATTGGCGGCGTGCAGCTTGCGCATGCGGCATCCCATGAAGGCGTTGCTGCAGCCGAGCATATTGCGGGACATAAGAAAGAGTCGGTTGATCCCAATCTGATTCCGCGCTGCATCTATTCCCGCCCGGAAGTGGCTTCTTACGGTTTAACCGAAGACGGAGCCCGGACGAAAGGGCATGATATTAAGACCGGTAAAATTCCGTTCGCCGCAATTGGCAAAGCTCTCGTGCTCGGCGAAGCTGACGGATTCGTCAAAGTGATTGCAGACCGCAAGACCAATGACATTATTGGGGTTCATATGATCGGTCCGCATGCGACAGATTTGATCTCCGAGGCGTCGCTTGCCGGACTGCTTAATGCAACGCCTTGGGAAGTCGGTCAGCTTATTCACCCGCATCCAACCTTATCCGAAGCTCTTGGGGAAGCCATGCTTGCCATTGACGGCAAATCTCTTGCTCTCTAGCGAAGGATTTTCTTTTTAAGCCGAATGCGGTTATAATAGGTAATATCAAGTCTTAGTACCTGGTTTTAAAATCAGGTTAAAGGAGGCACAACCTCATGAGTCAATCAACCGAACAAACCTTTCGTCATAACGAATTAGGCTTAACTAACGAACAGGCTCTTGAAATGTACGCAATGATGGTGCTCGCCCGCAAATTCGACGAGCGCAATTTATTGCTGCAAAGAGCGGGTAAAATTAATTTCCACGTCTCCGGCATCGGCCAAGAGGTTGCGCAAGTGGCAGCTGCCTTCGCGCTTGACCGGGAGAATGATTATTTCCTGCCTTATTATCGCGATTATGGATTTGTCCTTGCCGTCGGAATGACGGTAAAAGAATTAATGCTGTCTGTTTTCGCGAAAGCGGAAGACCCGAACAGCGGAGGCCGTCAGATGCCTGGCCACTTCGGAAGCAAGCGCCTCCGGATCGTAACGGGCTCCAGCCCGGTTACGACGCAGGTTCCCCATGCGGTTGGCATTGCATTGGCCGCGAAAATGAAAAACAAACCGATCGTCAGCTTTGTAACCTTTGGGGAAGGCTCGAGCAACCAGGGCGATTTCCACGAAGGATGCAACTTTGCCGGAGTACATAAACTTCCGGTCATCCTCATGTGCGAGAATAACCAATACGCGATCTCGGTGCCGGTGAGCAAGCAGCTCGGCGGACGCGTAGCTGACCGTGCCCTTGGTTACGGCTTCCCGGGCTACCAGGTTGACGGAAATGACGCCCTCGAAGTATTCCGGGTAGTGAAGGAAGCGCGCGAACGCGCGATCGCCGGCGAAGGTCCGACGCTTATTGAAGCGATGATGTACCGCCTGTCCCCGCATTCTACTTCCGATAACGATCTTGCTTACCGCACGAAGGAAGAAGTTGACGAGAACCGCGCGAAGGACGGAATCCCTAAATATAAAAGTTATCTGGAAGAATGCGGCCTCTGGAGTGAAGAGCTTGAAGCTGAGCTTCAGGCGCGTACCCGCAAGATGATCGATGAAGCAACGGAATACGGCGACAACGCGCCATTCCCGGCGCCAGAATCCGTACTGTTGCACGTATACGCGGAGGAGGGACGCTAAGATGGCAAAAATGGATTATATCGACGCGATTCGGTTGGCAATGAAAGAAGAGATGGAGCGAGACGACGACGTATTCGTGCTAGGGGAAGACGTTGGCGTAAAGGGAGGCGTATTCACGACGACCAAAGGGCTGCTTGAGCAGTTCGGCGAGATGCGCGCTCTTGATACGCCTCTTGCCGAGTCCGCTATTGCAGGGGTTGCCATTGGTGCAGCCATGTACGGCATGAAGCCGATTGCGGAAATGCAATATTCGGACTTCATGTTCCCGGCAACTAACCAAATTATAAGCGAAGCGGCAAAAATCCGTTACCGCTCCAATAACGATTGGAGTTGTCCGGTTGTTATCCGCGCGCCAATCGGCGGCGGCATTTTCGGCGGCTTGTATCACTCGCAATGTCCGGAATCGGTATTTTTCGGCACGCCGGGCATCAAGATTGTAGCGCCTTACACGGCTTACGATGCAAAAGGTCTGTTAAAAGCGGCTGTCCGTGATCCCGATCCGGTTATCTTCTTCGAAAACAAAAAATGCTACAAGCTTATTAACGGCGACGTGCCGGAAGATGATTATATTGTTGAGATCGGGAAAGCCAACGTGCTGCGCGAAGGCGACGACATTACCGTTATCGGTTACAGCATGCCTCTCATATTTGTTGAGCAGGCTGCTGCAGAGCTTGCGCAAGAAGGCATCAGCACTCATATTCTTGACCTTAGAACGCTGCAGCCGCTTGACAAGGAAGCCATTCTTGCATCAGTCCGGAAGACGGGCAAAGTATTGATTATTCATGAAGACAACAAGACTGGCGGCGTAGGTGCGGAAGTATCGGCTATTATTGCGGAAGAGCTGCTGTATGAGCTGGATGCTCCAATCCAAAGACTTTGTGGCCCGGATGTGCCGGCAATGCCGATTAACCCGCCGGGCGAGAAGTTCTTCTTGCTCAACAAAGACAAAGTAAAAGAAGCAATGCGCAATTTGGCGCTATACTAAGCGACAAGTACGTGTCAGGTAGGGAGATGGATAATTAATGAAATCGGTGAAGGAGATCGTCATTCCTCAGTTGGCGGAATCGCTGGTCTCGGCGACTATTGATAAATGGCTGAAGCAGCCGGGTGACCGGATTGAGATGTATGAACCAATCTGTGAGCTTATCACGGATAAAGTAAGCGCGGAGCTGCCGTCCACGATTGCCGGCACGCTGGTTGAGATTCTGGTTGGCAATGGCGAGACCGTACCGGTCGGGACTCCGGTATGCCGTGTAGAGACGGAAGTTGCTTCATCCGCATCGGAAGCTGAGGGAGCATCGGAAGCAGCTAAAGCTGCCGTAACCGCGGAATCGGCGGATGAAGGCGACCAGTCGATGCGCAACCGCTTCTCGCCGGCTGTCCAGCAGCTTGCGGCTGAACATGGCGTCCGTCTGGCTGATGTGCCGGGAACGGGACTTGGCGGAAGAATTACGCGGAAGGATATTTTGGCTTACGTAGCTTCCGGTGCGGGACAAGCGCCTGCGTCTGCAGCGGCCAGGCCGGTGACGCCTCCGCCAAGCACAACCGTATCGGAGGTGCGTTCGTCCGGCCTGCATTTAACGGAGACGCCTCGCACGCCAACCGTACCTAGTCAAAGCGCCTCCATTTCGGGCCGTGGGGAAGACTTCATCGACGTATCGCCGATCCGGAGCGCAATCGCCCGCAATACGATGTTAAGCGTAAATGAAATTCCGCATGGCTGGATGATGATTGAAGTCGACGTTACCAATCTGGTTCAGCTTCGCAACAAGGTAAAGGATGAATTCATGAAGCGCGAAGGCATTAATCTGACGTATCTGGCCTTCGTCCTGAAGGCTGTCGTTAATGCTTTGAAGGATTTCCCGATCATGAACTCGATGTGGGCCGTCGATAAAATTATCGTTAAGCGGGATATCAATATCTCCCTTGCGGTAGGAACCGAAGAGTCCGTCGCGACACCGGTTATCAAAAATGCCGACCATAAGACGATTGCCGGCCTCGCGCGGGAAATCGATGATCTGGCACGCCGCGGACGCGAAGGCAAGCTGACGCTCAGCGATATGCAGGGCGGTACCTTTACCGTCAACAATACGGGTTCCTTTGGTTCTATCATTACGAATCCGATTATTAACTATCCGCAGGCAGCTATTCTGACCTTTGAATCGATCGTGAAACGCCCTGTCGTGATCAATGACATGATTGCGATCCGATCCATGGCGAATATGTGCTTGTCGCTTGACCACCGCGTACTGGACGGCGTTATTTGCGGCCGCTTCCTGCAGCGCGTGAAAGACAATCTTGAAAGCTTTAACGTCGATACGAAATTGTACTAGAAGAAACGGGGTAATCCAGCATGACTGACACGGCATCTAAACACGTGGAGCGGCATTTGGAAGCCCGATATATACCAATGATCGGTTATGCGGAAGCTTGGGAGATGCAGAAATCGATCGTGCGGCAGATCAGCCAGGAGGAGCGTCAGGAGACGCTTCTCCTTCTTCAGCATCCGCCTACATATACGCTGGGCACGGACCGTCATCACGAGCATTTGCTGCTAAGCGAGGACGAGCTGAACGAGCGCGGAATATCGGTCTTCGAAATCGACCGCGGCGGGGACATTACTTATCATGGGCCGGGACAATTAGTCGGTTATCCGATGCTGTTCCTGCCGATGGAGGGATTGGATCTGCATGCGTACCTGCGCAATGTAGAGCAGGCAATAATAAATTGGCTGGCCGAATATGGTATAGAAGCGGGGAGAAAGCCGGAATATACGGGAGTATGGGTCGGCAATGAGAAAATCGCCGCAATCGGAGTGAAATTCAATCGCGCCCGCGATCGCGGCGGTTTTGTAACAAGCCATGGCTTTGCCTTGAATATCGAGGCGGGAATAGGCAATGAAGGCTTCAGCGGCATTATTCCTTGCGGCATTCAGGAGTATGGGGTAACATCCTTCAACGACTTGTCCGGCGTTACCCTGTCCGTCGAAGAGGCAGCGCGGCAGCTGTTGCCGCATTTCTGCCGTGTATTCGGATTTTCGACTCCCGCCCTGCTAGAGCAGAGAGCTGAGTGAAGCAACAAGCGTCGTAATGACGAGGGCGGTAACAACAAGAATAGCAACTAGACGAATAAGCTTTTGCATTTTCAAGGGTAAAAACTCCTTTCTTTTAAAAAACAAGCTCCCGTCTATTGTAATCGAAAACAGAGAGCGGAGGAAATAGTTATGGTGAATCAGGAACGGATCGTCAGCGAGTTTATCGAACTCGTCAAGGTAGACAGCGAGACGAGATTCGAGCAGGAAATCAGCAAAGTGCTGAAAGCAAAGTTTTCGGAGCTGGGTCTTTCCATTGAGGAAGATGATGCGATGGAAAAAACGGGGCATGGCGCAAACAATTTGTTCGCTTATTTGGAAGGTGCCGGAGAAGCAGGCGCGCCTACGATTTTGTTCACGTCCCATATGGATACCGTAGCGCCTGGAAATGGCATTAAGCCGCAAATTGACAGTGACGGTTACATACGAAGCGATGGCACAACGATACTCGGCAGCGACGATAAAGCAGGTCTTGCCGCCATGCTTGAAGCGATCCGGGTGCTTAAGGAAAACAACATTCCTCATGGACCGATCCAATTTGTCATTACCGTCGGAGAGGAATCCGGACTTCTTGGCGCACGGAATATGGATGCCTCCAAGCTGAAAGCTTCGTTTGGTTATGCGATCGATTCCAACGGTTCGATTGGGGACATGGCCGTAGCAGCGCCTACCCAAGCGAAAGTCATCATGAAGCTGCATGGCAAGTCGGCGCATGCCGGCGTAAATCCGGAAGATGGCATCAGCGCGATTCAAGTAGCCGCAAAAGCAATCTCCCGCATGCCGCTTGGGCGCATCGACAAAGAGACAACGGCTAATATCGGCAGCTTTGAGGGCGGCGGCGCGACCAATGTCGTCTGCGATTTCGTGAAGCTGGTAGCGGAAGCGCGCAGTATCGTGCAGGAGAAGCTGGACCGTCAGGTGGACGCCATGCGCGAGGCGCTGGAGAGTGCGGCGGAGGAGTTTGGGGCAAAAGCGGAATTTGAAAGCCAATTAATTTACCCGGCTTATGTCCATGACGATCATTCGCCGGTTGTCCAACTGGCCAAATCGGCGGCAACGGCCATTGGACTTACGCCGCGCACGTTCCATTCCGGGGGCGGAAGCGACGCGAATATTTTCAATGGTCTCGGCGTGCCTACGGTCAATCTGGCCGTTGGTTACGAGCATATCCATACAACGAAGGAACAGATCAAGGTCGTTGACCTTGTGAAAATTACGGAGTTCGTGATCGAGATCATCAAACAAGCCGCTAAAGGTTAACAACGGTGAATAAACGGCTTGTCCAAGGCAGGATAAGCCGTTTATTTCATTTTTTGCGGGGTAAGCAGCTTTTGAAGCGGGATATCCAGTCGGGAAAGCTTGCGGAGCTGGCTTTGAATTTCCCAGGCTTTGCCGACGAGTCTCAGTTCATTATGCGTTAGATATTGTTTCATCCTTCACACGCTCCTTTGCGTATTTCGTATATGCAATGGATATGTAAGAAGGGGACAAGTTATTCCGTATTTCATCATTCGAAGAACAGGGGAGAATCAGGATGACTCAGAACAACGAGCTTTGGCGGGAAGAAACAATCAGCACGCAACCTATTTTCGAGGGGAAAATGATTACGCTTCAGGTGGACACCGTAGCGATGCCGGATGGCCGTACGGCTACGCGCGAGATTGTAAAGCATCCGGGTGCGGCTGCCGTTATGGCGCTGCTTGACGGCAAGCTGCTAGTTGTCGAACAGTTCCGCAAGCCGCTGGAGAAGTTCCAGATCGAAATTCCCGCAGGCAAGCTGGATGCCGGAGAAGATCCGATGGAAGCCGCGGCACGCGAGCTGGAAGAAGAGACCGGCTACAAGTCTGACAGCCTGAAGCTTGTCAGCGGCTTTTTCACCTCGCCCGGCTTTGCCGACGAGAAGCTGTACCTGTATTTCGCGGAAAATGTGACGGCGGGCACGCAGCATACGGATGAGGATGAGTATTTGCAGGTAGAAGCAATTACGCTGGAGCAAGCGGAGGCTTATATTGCGGAAGGCCGGATCAGCGACGCAAAGACGATACTGGCCGTGTATGCATGGAAGCTTTATCTGTTAACGGGTACGATCTAAAACTTGTCCCGACCGCTCTCTTGGACGTCATACGGTGAATAAAGGGAACATACACTTTATCATCAGGACAAGAAGGGAGAGTGTTCCATGCGTTCGCCAGCTTTTCAAGACGCGGTAAAAAACCAGCTGACCTTGTATGTATTCGTCGCCGTACTGTTTGTTGTAGGAGCCATATTCGGCGGGCTGATGGTCAACGCTTTGACACTGGAGCAGCAGCAGGATTTGGCGGCGGATGTGAATCAATATATCAGGCTGGTGAATGACGGCGTAACGCCCGATGCGGCGCAGTCGTTCTGGGACAGCTTTATCTTTCATGGCAAATGGCTGTTTTTGTTATGGTTTCTTGGCATATCGGTAGTGGGGATTCCGTTCGTGCTGGCGCTGGATTTTCTGAAAGGGGCGTTGGTCGGCTTTGCGGTAGGGTCCTTAATTTCCCAGCATGCCTGGAAAGGCGTGTTGTTCTCGCTCGCCTCCGTCGCTCCGCCGAATCTGATCGTAGTGCCGGCCATTATGATAACGAGCGTTGCGGCCATTACCTTTTCGACCTATGTCATCAAAAATCGCCTGCTCCAGCAAAAAGGAGCTTTGGCTCCTCAAGTCGCGGCGTTTACGTCTACGGCACTGCTTATGCTGCTGCTTTTGGCCGGAGCGTCTTTGCTGGAAGCGTATCTTTCGCCTTACTTCATGCAGTGGGCGGCTCCTTTACTGACAGGGGCTGCAACGGCCGTCTAACGGCAAAATGTTTGACTTTAGGAATGGTTAACCCCTATAATGAAAGCAAACGTTTCCTGATGTTGGCGCAGACATGTGGTAGGGGGGAAATCATGGAAGCCCGGATTGAGAAGATAAAACAACAGTTGCAGTCGCAGGGCTACAAATTAACCCCGCAGCGTGAAGCAACCGTTCGCGTATTGCTTGAGAATGAAGAGGATCACTTAAGCGCCGAGGATGTATTCATGCTCGTAAAGGACAAGGCCCCGGAAATCGGACTCGCTACGGTATACCGTACGCTCGAATTGCTGAGCGAAATGCATGTAGTCGAGAAACTTAACTTTGGTGACGGCGTTGCCCGCTATGACCTTCGTACGGATAGCAGCAAGCACCATCATCATCATCTGATTTGCGTACAGTGCGGCGCAATGGACGAGATCAAGGAAGATTGGCTTCTTCCATTGGAGGAACGGCTGGAGCAGGAATACGGCTTTACCGTTATCGACCATCGTCTCGACTTCCAAGGCGTATGTCACCGTTGCAACGCGAATAATGACAAAACAAATGAATAAACGGCTTTGCTGCCCAGCGTAACTGGACGGCAAAGCCGTTTTGGCGTTTTTTGGGCGTTATATGCGATCCAGCTGCAGGAGGCCGGCTCCTTGTTTGTTCTCGCTCTCGGACGGAAGCGGGTGCGCCCAGCTCTTAAGCTGCTCCGTTACCTGGGTTGGGCTAAGTCCCGACTGCTTGGATAACAGGAGGGCAACGCCGCCGGCTGCATGCGGGGAGGACATACTGGTGCCGGACAGCGACATGTATCCGCCATTCAGCCATGTGGACTTTATTTGCTCGCCCGGTGCGGCAAGGTCAATGCCGGAACCACGGCTGCTAAAGCCGGTTATTTTATCCGACAGGTCGGTAGCGGCGATGGCCATTACTTCCGGAAATGAAGCAGGGGCGTCAATCATGCCGTTATCTTCCGTGCCGGAGTTGCCGGCAGAAGCCACAATGACGATTCCTTGATTATAGGCTTTCGTAATAACGTCCCGCAGCGCTCGGCTTACGGAAGTTCCTACAAGGCCAAAACTCATATTGATGACATCCATCTTGTTGCGGATGCACCAGTCAACGCCGGAAATGATGCTGGATACGTATCCGCCGCCGCGGCTGTCCAGCGCCTTAATGGCATAAAGCTCGACATCGGGGGCTACCCCTTTAATCCCGTCCAAGCCTTGGGCTGCGGTGATTCCCGCGACATGAGTGCCGTGACCGTTATCGTCCGCGTAGCTGCCGCCTCGAATCGTGTTGACTCCTCCCGCGATCCGCAGGTTGGGATGCGCTGCAATTCCCGTATCGATAATCGCGACCTTTATCTTTCCGCCGGTAACCCGCGGCCAGGCTTCATGGGCTTTGACGCGGCATATATTCCATGTCAGCTCGGGCGGGCATGCCGACATTGCATGGACCTTTTTGCTTCTCGCCGATACCTTATGCTTCCTGAAAAGATGAACCCGGATCCGGACATCGCTCTCGACCCTTTTTACTTCCGGGTGCCTCGCAATGGGTCTCCAAGGACGGCGCTTGTCGAAATGGCAGCCGATCGTTCGGAGTGCCGGCATTCGTTTGTAAGGCTTTAAGCCTTTGATACGCAGCTTTCTGAGATATTTTTTATATGATGGACCCGTTTTGAAAGTAATTAATTTACGAAAAGTATTTCTGGATGGGACACGCTTTGAACTAGTGAACAGCAGCTTTTCCAGCTTTGGCATATACATTCTCCTATTCGTTCTATATAAAGATCGTCAAAGCCAATGAAAATGTGCTTGTTCAGTGTATGGAGAGCCAGCCGCGTTCGTTATGGACACCTGTACGGAATAAAAGCACATATTTTTTGATCGGGCTGGAAAAGGTACGCTTATGGGCTAACATTTGTCCCTAAAGCTACATACAACATAGTAGATAGCGCGCCACATTCCAGGAGGGGAAGCTAATGATTATCGGCGTTCCGAAGGAAATTAAATCGAGCGAGTACCGTGTTGCGCTTACCCCGGCGGGCGTAACCATGCTGAAGGCGGCAGGCCATAAGGTGATTGTGGAGACGAAAGCCGGCGAAGGAAGCGGATTTGAGGATCGGGATTACGAGGCGGAAGGTGCGGAGATTCGAGGGAACGCATCGGAGGTGTGGACAGAAGCGGATATGATCATGAAGGTCAAGGAGCCGCTTAAGGAAGAATACGCCTATTTTCGCGAAGGACTGATCTTGTTTACGTATTTGCATCTTGCCGCGGCACCCGAGCTTACGCGAGCTTTGATGGACAGCGGAGTAACGGGGATTGCTTACGAGACGATTCAGCTTGCAAACGGAAGCCTGCCCTTGCTAACGCCGATGAGCGAAGTGGCGGGACGCATGTCCGTACAGGTGGGTTCGCAGTTTCTTGAAGCTTTTAACGGCGGCAGGGGAGTGTTGCTTGGAGGCGTTCCCGGAGTGCCGCCCGCTGAGGTCGTTATTATTGGCGGCGGAATTGTAGGAACCAACGCAGCGAAAATAGCATTAGGCATGGGCGCTAACGTTGTTATTTTGGAAAAAAGCACAGACCGCATGAGATACCTGGATGATGTGTTTGGAGGGCGGCTTCGGACGGTGATGTCGAGTCCCTATAATATTGCGGAAGCTGTAGGAAAAGCGGATCTACTGATTGGAGCGGTCTTGATACCGGGAGCAAAAGCGCCGCATCTGGTAACGGAAACGATGGTGCAATCCATGAAAAAAGGCTCGGTTATTGTCGATGTCGCGGTTGACCAGGGCGGGTCGATTGCAACCGTTGACCGTCCAACCACGCACAAGGATCCCATCTATATCAAACATGGCGTGATCCATTATGCGGTCGCCAACATTCCGGGCGCCGTTCCGCGTACGTCCACCTTTGCTTTAACGAATGTTACGATGCCGTATGCGCTTGATCTTGCAAGCCGGGGATGGGAGGCGATTAGAAGCAGCGTGCCGCTGCAGAAAGGCGTCAACACTCACAGGGGCACTGTCACCTATGAGCCTGTCGCTGAGGCTTCGGGACTCCCCTACACCTCCCTGCAGCGCTGGCTGGACAGCATCGCTTTCGACAATCTGGAGCCTTAACTTCAGGCGATTCCAGGCGTAATTAAAGGTATAACCGCAATGCCTCCTTCATAGATTGTTACGGATGGACAACCGTAAAATTAAAGGAGGAAGGCAGATGGTCCTCTCCCTGCGCAGATGGTTAAGCCGTATCCTGTTTGTTGTGATATTCACCTTATTGCTTTTGATCGTGACGGGCAGCTATCGCTGGCTGGTTGACGCGATTGCGCCCGTCCACCCTTATAGAGAACCCAAAGGCGCTGCATTGAAGGTTTTCCAGGCTGATGCGGAAAAGGGCAGCATGGCGAATCGGCTAAGATGGTTTTATTGGTATGGGGAATGATATAACCTGTTATAAAATAAAGTGAAAAAGCAGGATTTGAACGGCCGGTTGTGGAATAGTTGGTTAGCAGGATAACTTGCCCGCAGACAAGGTCCATAGTCCTATGGCCTTGATCATCCTTCTTGAACGAAAGGAACCGGCATGAAAGCTCAAGTAGAATCCTTTATACAATATTTAATGAACGAGCGCGCCTTATCCAGCAGTACGCTGGAGTCTTACGGACGTGATTTGCAAGGCTTGCTCGACTATCTGGAACAGCAATCGATTGCGAATGTGGCCGACGTGGGGCGTCACCATTTGTCGCATTATTTACTGCGTCTGAAAGAGAGCGGACGCAAGACTTCGACGGTATCGCGGCATATCGCGTCCATACGCGCCTTTTTTCATTATTTGGCGGTAAATGGGTATATTCAGCTGAATCCCGCCATCTACATAGAGTCCCCCAAGCAGGAAAAGAAAGAACCAAGCGTGCTGTCGATGGAGAACGCCGGCCAGCTGCTTGAAACGCCTCAGCCGGTTACGGCTGCCGGGAAGCGGGACAAAGCAATGCTGGAACTCCTGTATGCCACCGGGATACGGGTGTCCGAGCTGATCTCGCTTAATGTGGACAGCGTGAATGCGCAATTAAATATCATTCGATGCGTAGGCAGCGGCATGAAAGAACGGATTATACCGTTTGGGCGAATGGCGGCAGCTGCCCTTGACGATTATTTGTCGAATGGCAGAGCGGAGCTGCTCCGGCAATCGGAGGACGAGCCCGCTTTGTTTCTCAATCAGCTTGGCACCCGGATGACGAGGCAGGGCTTCTGGAAGATGGTTAAGAAATACGCGAAGGAAGCGGGAATCTCCGATGAGATTACACCGCATACTCTCCGGCATTCGTTTGCGGCGCATCTGCTGGAGAACGGGGCTGATCTTCGGGCGGTTCAGGAGCTGCTTGGCCATGCGGACATTTCGACCACCCAGCGTTATACGAAGGTCTCCAAGGTAAAAATGAAGGACATATATTCAAATGCCCATCCCCGGGCTTGATTGCAAGAATGGCAACAAAAAATCGTGTTGCCATTCTTTAGGTTTACGCTTACGAAGCAAGAATGGCAACGAGAAGCGTGTTGCCATTCTTTAGGCTTACGCTTACGAAGCAAGAATGGCAACAAAAAATCGTGTTGCCATTCTTTTTAGGAGGATACCCATGAAATTTGATCGTATTGCAGTAATCGTATTAGACAGCGTCGGCATCGGCGAATTGCCGGATGCGCCGTCCTTCGGAGACAGCGGTTCCCATACCCTTGGCCATATTATCGAACGCGTGCCTTCCATTCAACTTCCGAACCTGCGCCGCTGGGGACTTGACCGGATCGCCGATCTGGCGGACTGGAGGCCGGAAGGCGAAGCAGCCGCTTATTACGGCAAAATGGCTGAAGTCTCGGTTGGCAAAGACACGATGACCGGTCATTGGGAGCTGATGGGGCTTAACATTACCGTACCGTTCCAGACGTTCCCGGAAGGCTTTCCGGCTGAACTGATTCAGGCTTTTGAGGAGCGTACCGGCCGCAAGGTAATCGGCAACAAGCCGGCCAGCGGCACCGAGATTCTGGATGAGTTAGGCGCGGAGCAGATGCAGACAGGGGCCTGGATTGTTTATACGTCCGCCGACAGCGTGTTCCAGATTGCGGCTCACGAGGACGTTATACCGCTCGAGGAGCTGTACCGCGGCTGCGAGATTGCCCGTGAATTAACGATGGACGAGCGGTTTGCCGTTGGACGGGTTATCGCTAGGCCGTATGTCGGATCACCCGGCGCTTTCAAGCGGACGCCGAACCGTCACGATTATGCGGTAAAACCGCCCGAAGCTACCGTCCTGAACCTGCTGAAGGACAACGGGCTCGATACCATCGCCATCGGCAAGATTAACGATATCTTTGACGGCGAAGGGATTACGGCGACAACGTCGACCAAAAGCAACGCCGACGGGATTGCCCGTACGGTTGAAGCATTGAAAAAACCGTTCAAAGGTTTGCTGTTCACCAATCTTGTCGATTTCGATTCCCTGTACGGACACCGGCGCGATCCGGAAGGTTACGCGAGAGCCCTGGAGGAGTTTGACCGTGCGGTACCGGAGCTCGAAAGCACGCTTGGGGAACGAGACCTTCTAATCGTAACGGCCGATCACGGCAATGATCCAACCCATCCGGGAACCGACCATACGCGAGAATACGTACCGATTCTGTTGTACAGCCCGGCATTTGCAAATCCGGAGCGCCTGGACGCAAGAGCAACCTTCTCGGATCTCGGCGCTACAATCGCCGAAAATTTCGGCGTTCCGACGCCGCCAAACGGCGCAAGCTTTTTAAGCTTGCTGAAGACCAAAGAGTAATAAGAATGAATAGGAGGAACTAACGATGAGTTCAACTACAATGACAGCAGCGCAGATTAAGGAGGCTGCTTCTTTTATCGCCGGCAAAGTACAGGTGAAGCCGGAGATTGGCCTGATTATGGGCTCCGGCCTTGGCGTGCTTGGCGATCATATCGAAAACCCGGTTACGATCGACTATAGCGAGATTCCGCATTTCCCGGTTTCGACGGTTGAAGGCCATGCGGGGGAACTGGTAGTCGGAACCCTGTCCGGCAGAGCCGTCGTGCTTATGCGCGGCAGATTCCATATGTACGAAGGATACGGACCTGAGCTGACGGCATTTCCTGTTCGCGTCATGAAGGCGCTTGGCGTGTCGTCCTTGCTGGTAACAAATGCGGCAGGCGGCGTGAATCTCGATTATGAGGCCGGTAACCTGATGTTGATCTCCGACCATCTGAACATGACGGGAAAAAACCCGCTGATCGGTCCTAATGACAATGAGCTAGGCGTAAGATTCCCGGACATGTCCGAAGCCTACAGCAAGCGTCTGCGCGCGATTGCCCGCGAAACGGCGGCTAAACAAGGCCTTAAGCTGCAAGAAGGCGTTTATGCAGGGCTGCTTGGACCAACGTACGAGACGCCTGCCGAAATTCGCATGCTGCGCGTATTGGGTGCGGATGCTGTCGGCATGTCGACTGTTGCGGAAGTCATTGCTGCCCGCCATTCCGGCATTGAGGTTCTCGGTATTTCCTGCATCAGCAATATGGCGGCAGGGGTGTTAGACCAGCCATTGTCGCATGACGAGGTTATAGAAACGACGGAACGCGTAAAAGCTGAATTTTTGGCGCTTGTGAAGGAAGTTATCCGACTTTTTTAGTAGATCTTTGTAATAAAAATGTAACATTCGGCTCGACGGAATATGACAGTATTTGATGGCGTGGTCGTCGTATAATGTCCATGATTATGCGATGATGGAGTGGAGAAAAAGTGGATAAGCTATTACTCGTCGAAATCGAGCAGCTTAGAGGGAAAATGGTTGAAAAAGCAATGAAAAAGAAAACATTTGTACATCGTGAGGTGCTCCAGCTGAGTCAGATGCTGGACGAACTGATCGTTCGGCAACAAATGCTGCGAGCGCATTCTCATAAATGACTGCGCGGCAGAAACGGAGTGAATAACATGCGAGCAGTAGATCTAATACAAAAGAAGCGGGACGGCGGAGAGCTGACTGCAAAAGAATTGACGTTTCTGGTGGATGGCTATTGCGATGGGGACATTCCGGATTATCAGATGTCGGCTTGGGCTATGGCGGTACTCTTCCGGGGAATGACACCGGCCGAGACGGCGGCGCTTACGCTTGCCATGGCGAATTCGGGAGACCAGGTAGATCTGGCTCCGATTGCGGGAGTAAAGGTAGACAAGCACAGCACGGGCGGCGTAGGCGACAAAACAACGCTGATTATTGCCCCGCTTGTTGCATCCGTTGGCGTTCCGGTTGCCAAAATGTCCGGCAGAGGGCTTGGCCATACCGGAGGAACGATTGACAAATTGGAATCGATTGCAGGCTTCCAGACGGAGCTGACGAGGGAGAAATTCCTCGAACAAGTGAATGAGCTTGGATTATCGGTAATCGGACAAAGCGGAAATCTGGCACCGGCAGACAAAAAGCTGTACGCGCTGCGGGATGTGACGGCTACCGTCGAATCCATTCCGTTAATCGCGAGCTCTGTCATGAGCAAGAAGATTGCGGCCGGTGCCGATGCCATCGTGCTGGATGTGAAGACGGGAAGCGGCGCTTTCATGAAAACCGTGGATGATTCCGAGAAGCTGGCCCAGGCCATGGTGGATATCGGTACCGAGGTCGGCCGGCAGACGGCTGCTGTCATTAGCGATATGGATCAGCCGCTTGGCTTCGCTATCGGCAATGCTCTGGAAGTCCGGGAAGCTATTGAAACGCTGCAGGGCAACGGTCCCGCGGATCTTACCGAATTATGTCTTACCTTGGGCGCGCATATGGTTGTTCTTGGCGGAAAAGCTTCGACGGTTGCAGAAGCGAAAGGGCTGCTTCAAAGCCAGCTTGATAATGGCGAAGCCTTAGCCAAATTCAAGCAGTTTGTCGCCGCGCAAGGCGGCGATGCGTCGGTCGTGGATGACGTTAGTCGGTTACCGCAGGCTGCGGAGCTAGTTGAGGTAAAAGCCGCATCCGCAGGGTATATCGCTGCGATTGATGCGGAAGAGCTTGGGATCGCAGCGATGCTGCTGGGCGCCGGCCGGGCAACGAAGGATGCGTCCATAGACTATTCCGTCGGCATCACGATCCGCAAGAAGGTTGGGGATTCGGTGAGCGAAGGCGACACGCTTGCCGTGCTTCATACGCGCGCTCAGGATTCCGCCGTGGAGGAAGTTTTGAATAAAGTCCGCGAAGCTTACGCCGTAGCGGCCGAGAAGCCTGAAGAACGTCCGCTTCTCTTATCCGTAGTTACAGCAGAAGGAACGAAGCGCTACTAGTCCCGTTTCATATACCGCCGTACTCCCTTAGGGAGTACGGCGTTTTTTTGTTAGGTTCGACATCTATTTCCGTGGAATAATTTTCTTGAAAGAGGTCAAGACTGGAGAAGACAATATAGCCCAATTGCGGTGTAAAACTTATGCGACAAGAACCGCATCATCTTTGAAGGAGACCTGCACAATGAAAAAAGTTTGTACGAAGCTGTTCATTCTATTCGCTGCATTTGCCCTAACCGCAATGCCGGCTGCTGCTAACGCCAATGCCGTAACTAGCGCGAAAGAGCCCGTTCCCGGCGCTCAAGGCCAGCAGCAGAACGCATCGCTTGATCTAGCACCTTCCGCGCGCTCCGCGGTCCTGATGGATGCGGATAGCGGAACCGTTATTTACGAGAAGGACAGCAACGTCAAGCTTCCTCCGGCGAGCATTACGAAAGTCATGACGATGCTGCTGATCATGGAAGCATTGGACGACGGGAAAATCAAATTGACCGATAAGGTGCCAACTAGCGAATACGCGGCATCTATGGGCGGTTCCCAAATTTTCCTGGAACCCGGTGAAGAAATGACGGTTGACGAAATGTTGAAAGGGATCGCGATGGCTTCCGGCAACGATGCCTCTGTCGCCATGGCGGAAAAACTCGCGGGTTCCGAGCAGCAATTCGTTGTGTTAATGAATGAGAAGGCGCAGCAGCTTGGCTTGCAAAATACGCATTTTGCCAACTGCAATGGGCTCCCGGCTGCCGATCATTACACTTCCGCGCATGATATTGCCGTCATGTCTCGCGAGCTGCTGAAGCATTCCGAGATTACGAAGTATACCGGGTCCTACCAGGATTATTTGCGCAAGTCATCGGAGAAACCGTTCTGGCTCGTAAATACGAACAAGCTTGTAAGGTTCTACAGCGGTGCCGACGGACTCAAAACAGGCTTCACGAATGAAGCGAAGTTCTGTTTAACGGCAACGGCTAAACGCGATAACCTGCGAGTGATCGCGGTTGTAATGGGCGAGCCGAACACCAAAACAAGAAATGCCGAAGTATCGCAGATGCTGGACTTCACATTCGCGCAATACACGACCCATCCGATCTTCAAAGAAGGAGACACGATGGGAACGATCAAGGTCGAGAAGGGCGCAGTACGGGAAATACCGCTGGTTGCTAAGCATCCTTATAGCATTTTGCTCAAAAAAGGAGCTGCTACGCAGGATATCCGTTACGAGCTGCAAATCGATCAACCGCTTAAAGCGCCGGTTGCGATCGGACAATCCATCGGCAAGCTTGTCGTCTATCAGGGCGACCAGGTTGTGAAGGAGTTCCCGGTAGACGCGCCTCAGTCGATTGATAAAGCCGGTTGGTTCAAACTTCTTAAACGTTCCTTCGGCGGGCTTTTCTCTTAGCGCATTTTGTCAGCTTCTAGCGCTTCTCTTCTAGTTTTGTCGCCGTGCAGGAAACCTGGGGATTCGCGGAGAAATCGTAGTGCGATCCAATAGCGAAGCCCAAAGGAGTTGAACGGCGACAATGAGTCTGCAAGCAGAACTGGAGCATTACCGTAATGTACTGATCGTGCGTCTCCGCGGAGAACTTGACCATCATACGGCGGATATTGTCCGCAATAAGATGGAGGCGGAGATCATGAGAGGGGAAAGCCACCACATTATTCTAAGCCTGAAGGATCTGCAGTTTATGGACAGCTCCGGATTAGGCGTCATTTTGGGCAGATACAAGCAGATTCGCAGCAAAGGCGGCAAAATGGTCGTATGCGACGTGAACCCGAGTGTCTACCGCCTGTTTGAAATGTCGGGCTTATTTAAGATAATGAGCATTTACGACAATGAAAGAATGGCGATTTCTAGTCTGGAGGTGGTCTCGTAATGGGACGCAACGAAATGACGTTATCCTTTAGCGCCCGGTCGGAAAATGAGGCTTTTGCCCGTATTGCGGTGGCATCTTTCGTGTCGCAGCTGGACCCGACGCTTGAAGAACTGAACGATTTGAAGACGGCTGTGTCTGAAGCGGTTACGAATTCGATTATTCACGGCTACGACAGCGATCCTGCCGGCAAAGTAACCATTGAAGCCTCCATTGACGGCGATGTGGTTTCCATTGCGATTTGGGATAATGGCAAGGGAATCGAGGACTTGGAGCTGGCGCGTCAGCCGCTTTTCACCTCTAAGCCGGAAATGGAACGTTCGGGTATGGGCTTTACGATTATGGAAAATTTCATGGACCGTTTCGAAGTAACCAGTGAGCTGGGCCAAGGTACGCGGGTAGCGATGCTTAAGCGTATTGAATCGAAAAAAGCGCTGTATAACTAGCGTATAGGGGTTGAACCTCATGGATGTCGATTTGAAGCAAACGGCTCAGCCGTATTTGGATGATGCGGAAGTCAAACGCTTGATAGCGTTAAGTCAATCCGGCGATACGATCGCCCGGGATACGCTTGTTCAATGTAACATAAGATTGGTTTGGTCAGTCGTGCAGCGGTTCATTAACCGTGGTTACGAGCCGGAGGATTTGTTCCAAATCGGGTGTATCGGGCTGCTGAAGTCCGTCGATAAATTCGACCTGTCCTATGACGTGAAGTTCTCTACCTACGCGGTGCCGATGATTATTGGCGAGATTCAGCGCTTTTTGCGTGATGACGGTACGCTGAAGGTCAGTCGTTCATTGAAAGAGACGGCGAATAAGGTTCGGAAAATGAAGGATGAGCTGTCCAAGACGCTTGGCCGTCTGCCGACGGTCAGCGAAGTGGCGGATCGGCTGGGCATCACGCCGGAGGATGTAGTCTTCGCGCAGGAAGCGAACAAGCCGCCGACTTCCATTCACGAAACCGTATTCGAGAATGACGGCGATCCGATTACCCTGATGGATCAAATAGCGGACGATTCCCAGGAGCGCTGGTTCGACAAGCTTGCCTTAATCGAAGCGATTGAGGGCTTGAGCGAACGCGAGCGCCTGATCGTATACTTGCGTTACTATAGGGATAAAACCCAATCCGAAGTCGCCAGCCGCTTGGGGATATCCCAGGTTCAGGTGTCGAGGTTGGAGAAGAAAATTTTGCAGTCTATACGAGAACAAATTGCGCAATAGTTGCGATTTGTTCTTCGTAAATACGAGAACAAATTGCGCAATAGTTGCGATTTGTTCTTCGTAAATACGTGAACAAATCGCGCAGTAACCGCGCAAAAAGACCAAATGGCCGCAGCCTTTTCAAGGCGCTGCAAAGCCATTTGGTCTTTTCTTTTTTGTCTCGCTGCAGCGGACAACCTTATCTCCATGCTCCTGCAGCTTGGCTTCAAACGCGGTTTTGTTCCGCTCGAAATCGTTTGTCCACTTGAACATCATACGGAGCATATGAAGATCGGGCTTGTAATGACAAGGCTCCAAACCAAGCTTTTGCTTTAAGAAGCGGGATACGATTCTCCAGCGCCGTACCTTGAGCGGCGTATCCACAAAAATAATCTTCTCCGCCATCTGGTAAAGGAATTGGTAGGAGTCCCGATCTGTCCCCTCCAATATCCATGATCCGTTACGGTCAATGTCCATAATGATTTCAAGCTGCTCTTCGGCCGTCCGCTTCGTTCTCCCCGATTCAATGCGATGATGAACGATAGCATCAAGCTCATACCAAGGAATACGAAGCTGCTCGGATAATTGCTTGGCCAGCGTCGTTTTGCCGCTTGCCACGATGCCGACAATAAATATTTTGTTCATCCCCGTTCCTTCCTCAGACGGTTCAAAAAACGTTTGGCCTCGCTTGGCGATTTCAGAACCAAGACCTGCTTTTCATCCGATAATGACTTGTTTAACGAGTTCGTTTTGGACGATAATCTGCTCCTGCCGCGGTACGCCTACCCAATTCGGCTTCCAGAATAACGCATCCAGGTGAGCAACCTCGCTTTTAAGCGCCAGGCCAAGCTGCCTCGCCAAAGTGGATTTGCCCGCTCCGCCCGATCCTATGATGGCAATTCGTTTCATGGTGTCCTCCAAAAGTTGTGATGTTCTTTCACTTATTCCATCCGTCGAAGGTTAATCCTTGCGGGAGTTTCAATTTTTTACCTTTATAAGCATGACTATCCGGTATCTCCTTTTCTCATACTAACAGGGAAGTAAACCCTAAGCGGGAACAAAGGAATGATGACAGATGGAAGCAACTGAGCCATCCGCCCTCTATCTGCGACTAAAGAAGAAAGTAAGCATCCGGCCGGAGCGCAGCGTAACGCTGGGACAGGTGTCCAGGATGCTGGCGCCTAACGAGAAGCTGGAACAGGAGCTTAGCGAGCTTGTGCTGTACCGCCATCACAAGGGGGATGGTAACCGGGTCGTCATTGATCTGCTTCAGATCGTGCGGGTAGTCAGGGAAGCAGCCCCGGAACTATCCGTGGAAGCTTACGGCGATCCGCAGGTTCTTATCATGATATCCCCCAAACCGCAGAAGCCGCGTATTGCCGTGCTTATTTTCGCCTGGCTGCTGCTCTTTTTCGGAGCGGGACTCGCGATTATGAACTTCCACACGGATGTCAGCATGAAGGAGGTTCATATCCGAATCGTCGAGCTTCTGACCGGCAAGCGGACCGATCACCCTTTATGGTTCCAGATCCCGTATTCGATCGGAATTGGCCTAGGCATGATTCTGTTTTTTAACCATCTCTTCAAGAAGCGGTTCAACGAAGAACCCAATCCTCTGGAGGTGGAGCTGTATACGTATCAGGAAAATGTAAATGCCTACGTTATCGCGGACGAGATGCGCAAAAAAAACCGCCAGCACGGAGAACGGTGCGATGACGATGGGTGATTGGCTGATGCACATATTCGTGATGCTGCTCGGTCTCTCCGGAGGGCTTGCGGTCGGCAGCGGGCTGGTCGCGTTTTTGATCATACTCGATCTTATCCCTAGGCTTGCCCAGATCGCATACGCCTATCGCGTGTCCGTATGGTTTGAGACGGCTGTTATTTGCGGTTCGATGTACTGGACGTTCGCCGACTTTCTGGATTGGCGGTTAACGCTGCCGAAAGCGATTATTCTGACGGTTTCCGGTCTGATGACCGGCATGTTCGTCGGCATGCTGGCTGGAGCATTGACCGAGGTTATGAACGTGCTGCCGATTCTGGCGAAACGAATGAATCTATCCGATTATCTGGTTGGTCTTGTGATGGCAATGGTGCTGGGCAAAACACTGGGTTCTTTGTTTGATTGGCTGTATTTCCAGTGGTAGCAAGTAAAACAGACACGAAAGGTTGATGACGATGACGGACCGGGAGAAGGACAGGGAGAAGGACCGGGAACATTCGAGCGGGGAACCCCCGTTTATGTACATACCTGAAGCGCAGAAAAACGAAGAGCAGGGAATAGCTATCCCGACGCCACCTTTCGAATTAACCGAGCGGACGGCTAAACACGGTCAGGCGCTTGCGAGGCATGACAAGGCCGAGGGCAAGGATGATGTGATCCCCGACAGTCTGGACGAGGTCTTTGAGCGGCTTGAGAACGAAGTCGGTTATAAAGTAAGCTTTGATATCGTCGTGCGCGAAATGACGTTTGGAGAAAGGCGCGTTGCCTTTTTCTACATGAATGGCCTCGCCAAAGATACGATCCTGACCGAAATTCTCAAACGGCTCACTTATTTGCAGCCCGACGATGTCTCCGGTGATGCTTTTCATGATTTCCTGCATTTGTATGTGCCTGCCGCGCAGGTGGATAAGAAGGATAAATGGAATGAGATGCTGACCTTCGTCCTATCCGGAGCGACTGCCATGTTTATTGACAAAGAGCCGCATGCCATCATTATTGATGCCAAAGCCTTCCCGGCGCGCAACCCGGAGGAGCCGACTCTTGAACGCGTTGTGCGCGGCAGCCGCGACGGCTTTGTCGAGACACTTATGACCAACATCTCGCTTGTGCGCAGGCGCCTGCGCGATCCTCAGCTCCGTTACGAGCTTCTCAGAGTTGGTGAGCGTACGCAGTCCGATATTTGCATTGCTTATATCAACGACCTTGCGGATCCGGAGTTAGTCAAATCGATTAAGGATAAAATCAAACTGGTCCATATTGACGGGCTGCCGCTTGCGGATAAGCAGCTGGAGGAAGCGACCGTTCAACGGGGGTGGAATCCATTCCCACTCGTGAGGTATTCCGAACGCCCGGATGTAGTTGCGGCCCATCTGCTGGAAGGCTCCGTTGTGGTGTTTGTGGATACTTCGCCAAGCGCGATGCTTCTGCCGACAACTTTCTTTGACTTGATTCAGCATGCCGAGGAAAACCGGCAGACTCCGTTTATCGGAACGTACCTGCGATGGGTTCGTTTTCTCGGAATATTCTCCTCGTTGTTCCTGTTGCCTTTATGGCTGCTGTTCGTAGTGCATCCGGAGCTTAAGCCGCAGGTTCTAGCCTTCCTGGGACCGGAGAAAATCGGCAAGCTGCCGCTGATCGTGCAGTTTCTGATCGTGGAGGTTGGCGTCGATCTGATGAGGCTCGCTTCGGTGCATACGCCGTCAACGCTGGCGACCGCCGTATCCCTCGTTGCGGCTATCATGGTTGGCGATATCGCGGTGAAGACAGGGCTTTTCATCAATGAGGTTATTCTCTATATGGCGATAGCCGCCGTCGGAATGTTTGCGACGCCAAGCTATGAGCTGGGGCTGGCGAACCGTATCGTCAGGCTTGTGCTGATCATAGCCGTATCGTTGTTTAACGCGCCGGGATTTGTCATTGCGACAACCGCGATTCTGATGATGCTGAGCATGCAGCGTTCGTTCAACCGCCCGTATATGTGGCCGTTTATTCCGTTTGATTACAGAGCGATGTGGAACATCATCGTGAGGAAGCCGGTGCTCAAAAACCGTACTCGTCCCAACCTGCTCCGACCGCAGCAAAGCGACAAAATGCCGAGGACCGAATAGCGACCAAGAAATACAAATGAAATGTGAATTTATCCATTTCTCTCAAGGGTAGATTGCGATATACTGTGGCTATTGGTGCAAATCGTAATCAACTTCTATTACGTTCCTGTAGTAGATATCTGAGGGGGAGCATAATTCGTGTACTTACATGGCACAAGCAAAATTAATGCCCAGGGACATTTGGAGATTGGCGGAGTTGATGTAACGGATCTGGCGAAAGAGTACGGCACTCCGTTATACATCGTCGACGAGACGCTAATTCGTCAACGGGCGAATGAATATGTATCCGCATTTAAGGAATCCGGTCTGAAATTCCAGGTTGCCTACGCTAGCAAAGCATTCTCGGTTATGGCGATGTGCGCTATTGCCGATCAAGAGGGCTTGTCGCTCGACGTTGTATCCGACGGAGAGCTGTATACCGCTCTGCAAGCAGGCTTTCCTGCAGCCCGCATTCATTTCCACGGCAACAACAAAACGCCGGACGAAATCAACATGGCGCTGGACGCCAACATCGGATGCTTCGTTGTAGACAACTTTGTCGAGCTTCACCTGCTGAACGCGCTTGCGGCGGACAAAGGCAAAAAAGTAAAAATCCTGTTCCGCATTACGCCGGGCGTAGAAGCGCATACGCATGAATATATTTCGACTGGCCAGGAAGACTCGAAGTTTGGCTTTGACCTTGGCAACGGTGCCGCGAAGCAGGCCATTCAGGAAGCCCTTCAGCTTTCGAATCTCGAAATTTTGGGCGTGCATTCCCATATCGGTTCCCAGATTTTCGAAGTCGACGGTTTCCGCATGGCGGTAGACAAGGTTGTAGCTTTCGCGGTACAAATCCGCGACGAGCTGGGACTAACCTTCAAGGTGATCAATCTTGGCGGCGGCTTTGGCATCCGTTACGTGGAAGGCGACACTCCGCTTCCTGTAGCCCAATATGTGGCTGCCATTACCGACTCGGTTATTTCGAATTTTTCGGCCGCAAACTTCCCGCTGCCCGAGATTTGGGTTGAGCCGGGCCGCAGCATCGTTGGGGATGCAGGCACAACGCTGTATACCGTAGGCACTATGAAAGACATTCCGGGCGTACGCAAATATATCGCGGTGGACGGCGGCATGATGGATAACCCGCGTCCGGCTCTGTATCAATCCCAGTACGAAGCGATTCTGGCGAACCGCGCGAACGAAGCGAATGCGGAAACCGTTACAATCGCGGGCAAAGCTTGCGAGAGCGGCGACAAGCTTATCATCGACCTCGAGCTGCCCAAAGCGGTAACGGGCGATTTGCTTGCCGTTTCCTGCACGGGAGCTTATAACTACTCGATGGCGAGCAATTACAACCGTTTCCGCCGTCCTGCCGTTGTCTTCGTAAAAGACGGCCAATCCGACCTCGTCGTGCAGCGCGAATCGCTTGAAAATATCGTCGGCAACGACGTAATTCCGGCAAGACTTCTCAAATCGCTTGCTAAGTGAGGGAGATTTTTGGTAACGTAGTCTTATTCGACATAGAAAGGTAGATGTTAGACATGGCTAAACAAGCAAAAATCACACTTGAGAACGGCGCAGAGGTTATTCTCGATCTGTTCGACCAAGATGCTCCAAATACGGTAGCAAACTTCGAAAAACTTGCAAACGAAGGCTTCTATAACGGCGTGGTATTCCACCGCGTTATCCCTGGTTTCGTTGCGCAAGGCGGCTGCCCTAACGGCACAGGCACTGGCGGTCCAGGCTACACCATCAACTGCGAGATCAACCCGAACAAGCATGAACGCGGTACTCTCGCTATGGCACACGCGGGCCGCAACACAGGCGGAAGCCAATTCTACATCTGCTATCAGCCGCAGCCTCATCTTGACGGCCAACATACCGTTTTCGGCAAAGTTGCTAAAGGCATGGAGCATGTTGACGCGTTCAAAGGACGCGATAAAATGCAAAAGGTTGAAGTTTACGAAGTTTAATGTTAAGATACTAACAAATTTATAGTTTGTGGCTTACCTTCGGGGCAGGGTGAAAATCCCAACCGGCGGTGATCGAGCGGCGCTTGCACAACAGGAATCACCTGCGTGCGGCGCTTACTCGTCAGTCCGTGACCCGGGCCATCCCAGGCAAGAGCGATTCATCGCATTGCGTGGGGAGGAACGGTGGACCTGGTGCAAATCCGGGACCGACAGTATAGTCTGGATGGGAGAAGGGGACACATTTGATGCGATTGCGTCTGAGCGTTCATGCTTATTTTTCTTGTGCTTATTTTCACAAGTGAGATAGGTTTGTTTGAAATATAAGAAAGTATATATTCTTTATATTTTTATACTGGGCTTATATTTCTTCCGCGAAACATTTGCGGTTCCCTATTGGGACGGCAACATCGTTTGCGTTTGAACCGTTTCTTTTTGCAAGCATTTAATGGTTATTTTTCCCACCCCCGTTGGCTAAGCTGGCTAATGGGGGTGTTTTTGCATTTATGGAAATTTTAAACGATTCGTATTATATGAATCTTGCTCTTGAGCTAGCCGCCAAAGCCTCCGGTCAGACCGGCATTAATCCGGTTGTCGGCTGCGTCGTTGTGAAGGATGGACGCATTATTGGCGTTGGTACCCACCTTAAGCGGGGAACAGGTCACGCGGAGGTGCATGCGCTGCAGATGGCCGGCGACGAAGCGGAAGGGGCCACGGTGTATGTAACGCTAGAGCCGTGCAGCCATTACGGCAAAACGCCGCCATGCTGCGAGCGGATTATCAATGCGAAGGCTGCCCGCGTCGTTGTGGCGACCACGGATCCCAATCCGCAGGTTGCGGGCAGAGGGATCGCGCGTCTCCGGGAGGAAGGCATCGAGGTAGAGGTTGGACTGTTAGAAGAGCAATCCCGGAGCATGAACGAGAAATTCAACAAGTACATTACGTCCCGGCTGCCTTACGTAACGCTGAAGACGGCAAGCACGCTGGATGGGAAAATCGCTTCCCATACGGGAGACAGCCGCTGGATTACGGGATCAGCCGCTCGCGAACAGGTGCATACGCTGCGCCACCAGCACGAGGCGATTATGGTGGGCATCGGAACTTTGCTGGCGGATGATCCTCAGCTTACGACCCGCGCGGCTGTTCCGGCGATACATCCGGTTCGGATTATCGTGGACAGCAAGCTTCGGCTACCGCAGGACGCAAGGGTAGTGACGGACGGCTTAACCCGCACGATTGTACTAGCTTCTTCGAAAGCTGATCCGGCTCGCGAGAAGGCGCTCACCGAAGCCGGCGTTGAGGTCATCCGATGCGGTGACGGCGAGCAAGTCGATCTGGCTGAAGCGATGCGCAAGCTTGGCGAGCTGGAGATTGGTTCGATCCTTCTGGAGGGCGGCGGCAAGCTTAACGGCGCCATGCTGGAAGCCGGACTAATCGATAAGATCATGATCTACATGGCAACCAAGATTATCGGCGGCTTTGACTCCCCCGGCACCTTTACGTTCGCCGGGTTCGAGAAAATGTCGCAGGCCATTGAACTGGACAATGTGAAGGTGGAAATGGCAGGAGAAGATATTTGCATATCGGGATATCCGGTATACGGTAATGAATAGATTGGGGGAGTGCCCGTGTTTACCGGCCTGATTGAGGAAGTTGGCACTTTAAGACGGGTTAAGAAGCAAGGCGAAGCGATGGTTCTGACGGTAGAAGCTTCCAAGGTTACGGAAGGCGTTGCCCTTGGCGACAGCATTTCCGTAAACGGCGTGTGTTTAACCGTCATTGCCTTCGACCGGACATCGTTTGACGCGGACGTGATGCCGGAAACCTACCGGAAGTCCAATCTGCATCAGCTCCGCCCGGGCCAGGACGTGAATCTGGAGCGGGCGATGATGGCCGGGGGGCGGTTCGGCGGTCACATCGTGCAGGGGCATGTCGACGGGGTTGGCGTGATCACCGGCCGGGAGACGGATGCGAACGCGGTTGTATTCGCCATACGGCTGTCTGACGACGAAATGATGAGGTATGTCATTCCGAAGGGCTCTATTACGATTGACGGAATCAGCCTAACGGTAGTCGGTACCAATGCCACTGGCTTCTCGGTATCGGTGATCCCGCATACGTTGGGAGAAACCGCGCTGATGAACAAGAAAGCCGGCGATTCGGTTAATATCGAATGCGATGTCATCGGCAAATACGTCGATCATCTGCTGCATTACAAACCCTCCGGCAGACCGGGTTCTTCCGGGCGGACCGAATCAAAGCTCAGCGCAGCTTTTTTAAGCGAAAATGGTTTTTTGTAAATACGAGGGTAACCGGATAGCAGGGAGGGAAATTGATGAATAGACAAGAGTTGGAACTGCAAGAAGATCTGTTTGACTCGATGGAAGCCGCGCTGGAGGATTTGAAGGCCGGCAAGCCGATTATCGTAGTGGACGACGAGGACCGCGAGAATGAGGGAGATTTAATTGCCCTGGCGGAGACCGCGTCGCCGGAAGTTATTAATTTCATGATTACGGAAGCACGCGGCTTGGTCTGCGTCCCTATTACGCGGGAGCGCGCCGAGCAGCTTGATCTGCCGCCGATGGTTCAGCATAATACGGACTATCACGGCACGGCTTTTACGGTATCCGTGGATCACGTTTCCACGACGACGGGCATCTCGGCTTACGAGCGCTCGCAGACGGTTAAAGCGTTGATTGACCCGGCGACGAAAGCAACGGATTTCCGCAAGCCGGGACATATTTTCCCGCTGGTTGCGAAGGATGGCGGCGTCATCCGCCGTGCGGGCCATACGGAAGCCGGTATCGATCTCGCGCGCATGTGCGGCTCGGAGCCCGCTGCAGTCATTTGCGAGATAATCAAAGAGGACGGGACGATGGCCCGCCTTCCGGATCTTATCACTTTCAAGGAGAAGCATAACCTGAAGCTGATTACCATCCAAGGAATGATTGCTTACCGCAACGCCATGGAAAAGCTTGTCGACCGCATCGTAGAGGTTGACATGCCAACGGACTTCGGAAACTTCCGGGCAATTGCCTTCTCCAATCAGGCAGACGGCAAAGAGCATATCGCGTTTGTCAAAGGCAAGATTGCTTCTGATAAGCCGGTGCTTGTCCGCGTCCATTCGGAATGCCTGACGGGGGACGTTTTCCATTCGCACCGCTGCCAATGCGGCCCGCAGCTGCAGTCGGCGCTGGAACAAATCAATGAGGAAGGCAGCGGCATTCTTCTTTATATGCGCCAGGACAGTCAAGGACTCGTGAACAAGCTGAAAAATTATGCCCAGCTTGACCAAGGCGCGGACAAAGAAGAGGTTAAGCCCAAGATGGATCTTCGCGATTACGGCGTAGGTGCTCAAATTTTGCGTGACCTGGGTGTCCGCCAAATGCGCCTGCTCACGAATAACCCGCGCAAGATCAGAGGCCTTGAGGGTCACGGAATCGAGATCGTGGAACGGGTACCGATTGAAATTCGCGAAGGCGGCAAGAAATAAAGCAAGCTAAAATATTAAACATAATGATCAGGAGGGCTTAACATGCCAAACGTATTTGAAGCAAGCGTAGTATCGGAAGGACTTCGATTTGGGGTAGTTGTAGGACGTTTTAACGAATTTATCTCGGGTAAGCTGCTCAGCGGTGCGCTTGACGGATTCAAGCGCCATGGCGCGCAAGATAACGACGTGGATATCGCTTGGGTGCCGGGCGCATTCGAAATTCCTCTTATCGCGCAAAAAATGGCGGAAAGCGGAAAATACGATGCCGTTATTACGCTTGGCGCCGTTATCCGGGGATCAACTCCGCACTTTGACTACGTGTGCAACGAAGCCGCAAAAGGCGTTGCCGCAATTGCCCTGAAAACAGGCGTGCCAACGATTTTTGGCGTATTGACGGTGGATTCGATCGAGCAAGCCATTGAGCGTGCGGGCACAAAAGCGGGAAATAAAGGCTATGAAGCGGCTGTTTCTGCAATAGAGATGGCAAATTTGTCGAAATTACTGCATAATTAGAGTAATAGCTCAAATTATGCTGCGTTACTTGTTATAGGACGTCAGCCATTTGCGCATGGCAGGGGGATCGTAAGAAGTGACGATGCACTACAAGTTGGAATCCTTTGAAGGACCGCTCGATTTGCTGCTTCATCTTATCGATAAGTCAGAAATCGACATCCACGAGATTTCGATTAGTGAAATAACGGATCAATACATGGATTATTTAAATGCGATGAAGGAATTGGAGCTGGAGCTGACAAGCGAGTTCCTTGTTATGGCCGCTACGCTGCTGGCCATCAAGAGCAATCAGCTGCTGCCCAAACCTCCCGTGTTCGAGGATTTCTATGAAGAGTGGCCGGATGACGGCCTTGATCCGAGGGACGAGCTTATTCAGAAGCTGGTCGAATATCGTAAATTCAAGCAAATTGCAGAGCAGCTTCGGGAGAAGGAACTGGAGCGCAGCCTTATTTATTCCCGAGAGCCGGATGATATGACGCCGTATATGAAAGAAGAGATCGTCAATCCGCTCGAGGGCTTGCATATATCCGATCTGATTGCCGCATTCCAGCGGGCGCTGCGCAGAGCGGCGCGACGCAATATCGTGGCAACCGTGCAGAGGGATGAAATCTCGGTTAAGGACCGGATTCGGGACATTGTTGAGGTTCTGAAGCAGTTCGAGACCGTACGGTTCTCCCGTCTGATCCGCGAGAATATGAACAAGCATGAGGTTGTTGTGACGTTCCTTGCTATTCTGGAGCTGATGAAGATGAAACATATTCGCTGCTTCCAGCATCAGCTGTTTGATGACATCGTCATTCATTGGAGAGGAGAAGCGGCGGACAATGGATTATCCGAAGTTGAAATCGATTATTGAAGGCCTGTTATTCATGGCGGGCGACGAAGGACTAAACAAACGGCAGTTAGCCGATATTTTGCAGCTTGAGGCTGATCTGGCAGCGGATCTTGTGTACGACCTTCACAGGGATCTGGCTCGCGAGCAGCGCGGGGTGCAGGTAACGGAGGTAGCCGGGGCGTACCGGATGACTACGAATCCGGACCATGCCGCCTACTTTGAACGCATGGCGTATACGCCTACGCGTTCCCAGCTGTCGCAGGCTGCGCTTGAGACCTTATCTATTGTGGCCTATCGCCAGCCGATAACCCGTATCGATATTGAGGAGATCCGGGGCGTCAAGAGCGACCGGGCGATTCAATCGCTTGTGTCCAAGGATTTAATTGAGGAGGTCGGGCGGGCCGAGGCAATCGGCAGGCCGATTTTATACGGAACCACGAAATCATTCCTGGATTATTTTGGATTGCCGAATATTAAAGCCTTGCCGGAGCCTAAACAAGTCGATATCGAAGAGGCGCTCGAGGATCAGACGCAAATGCTGTTCGAGCGTCTGGGCGAACGCCAAACAACGATTGACGAGTTTATTCCGGTTCATGACGACAAGGAATAACCGGATTGTCAGGTTTTCCTAAAGAATGGTCGAAATGTTGAACAATTGGTCCGTTATTTCCCGCTGAAGCGGGATAACGGACTTTTTTACTTTTTTATCTAGTGACAATTGCGTTGAAAGTTGGTTATAATGGCGGTTGTCCTTTTTTTAAAGGAAAGGATGAACCTGTTTGATCAGGGGATTCTAGCTGTAATGGCATACGATGGATAGCAGGAGGTAATACCACTGATTGAGCTTCTGGACATAAGAAAAACTTACGGAAATAGCGTGGAAGCTGTTAAAAATATAAGCCTGACCATTCATAAAGGTGAAATATTCGGCATTATCGGACATTCCGGGGCAGGCAAGAGCACTTTGCTCCGCTGCGTGAATTTGCTTGAGCGCCCGACGTCGGGGACGGTGAAGGTAGGCGAAGTGGAGCTGACCCGGCTGTCGTCCACGCAGCTGCAGAAGGAACGCCGTCGAATCGGAATGATATTTCAGCACTTTAATCTCTTGTCGATGGCGACTGTGCGCGATAACGTCGCGTTTCCGCTTGAGCTTGCGAAGCTGCCAAGAACAGCCGTTAAACAACGAGTCGACGAGCTGCTTAAGCTTGTAGGGCTGGAGCAGCATGCGGATAAATATCCGGCGCAGCTTTCGGGCGGTCAGAAGCAGCGCGTGGGGATCGCCAGAGCGCTGGCGAACAACCCGGATGTACTGCTGTGCGACGAGGCTACCTCGGCGCTTGATCCGCAGACGACAAACGCGATTCTGTCGCTTCTGATGGACATTAATCAAAAGCTGGGCATCACGATTCTGCTCATAACGCACGAGATGCATGTCATCCGCGCAATCTGCGACCGCGTTGCCGTTATTGACGGCGGCGAGATCGTCGAGATGGGGGATGTCCTCGATGTCTTCCTGAAGCCGCAGCATTCGATTACGAAGGATTTCGTCAGCCAGATTGCGGACTCCTTCGATCCGCGCGAGCTTATTAACACGAGGAGCGGCCGTCTTATCAAAATCAACTACGTTGGCGAGATTACGTACGAGCCGCTGCTGTTTAACGCAGTCAAATCGACCTCGGTTCAATTTACGATCCTGCAGGGAACCGTCTCCCGCATGAAAAATACGCCTTATGGGCAGCTGGTCATCGAATTTATCGGCAATGACGGTGAAATTGACAGGGTGCTCGACGAGCTTCGGGCGAAAGGGCTGGAAGTAGGTGATTTGAAATGATGCTGAAGCAGAACATTGACTGGAGCCAGGTGCGCTGGGAAGATATTTGGCCGGCAACCAAAGACACCTTGACGATGATTGGCGCTTCGCTGCTATTTACCGTCATTCTCGGTTTGTTAATCGGGATCATCCTTTTCCTGACCTCCAGAAAGCAGCTACTGGAACAGCCTGTCGTGTATGGATTATTATCGCTTGTTGTAAATATTCTGCGATCGGTACCTTTTGTCATTCTAATGATTCTGATCATGCCGTTTACAAAGCTGCTGACCGGTACGACGTTAGGAGTACAGGGCACGATTCCGCCGCTTGTCGTTGCGGCAGCGCCGTTTTTCGCCAGATTGGTGGAAACGTCTCTCCGCGAGGTGGACAAGGGCGTTATCGAGGCAGCGCAGGCAATGGGCGCTTCCAGATGGGATATCGTCAGACGCGTCCTTCTGCTTGAAGCAAGACCGGGCTTGCTGGCGGGAATTACGATTACGGCCGTTACGCTTGTATCTTATACGGCGATGGCCGGCGTTATTGGCGGCGGCGGTCTAGGTGACTTGGCCTTGCGTTACGGTTATCAAAGATTCCAGCTGAGCGTTATGATTGTTACGGTTCTAATGCTTATTTTTTTGGTTCAACTCCTGCAGATGGCAGGCGACCATTTGGTTCGCCGGTTCAGCCGGAAGTAAGGTGGACATCATAGAAGCAACATACAGAAGATGGAGGAAAGGGAAATGAAGAAATTTGGTTTTATCCTGCTTGCCCTTACGCTTGTCATCGCGTTATCCGCATGCGGCGCTAAGAAAGAAGAGAACGGCACGAACAACACTTCTGCCGGCAATGGCGGCAATGAAGTAAAAGAAGTAACCCTGAAGGTTGGCGCAACGCCGGTACCGCACGCTGAAATTCTTAATTTCATCAAGCCTGCCTTGAAGGAACAAGGCATTAATCTTGAAGTCGTGGAATTCAACGACTATATTCAGCCGAATACGCAACTGTACGAGAAAGAACTGGACGCAAACTTCTTCCAGCATACGCCGTACCTTGACCAATTCAACAAAGACAAAGGTTACAACCTTGTAAGCGTTGCGGGCGTGCATATTGAGCCAATGGGCGCTTATTCCAAAAAAATCAAAAGCGCGGATGAACTGAAAGACGGCGCTAAAGTGGTTATTCCGAATGACCCGACCAACGGCGGCCGCGCGCTTCAGCTGCTTGCCGCTAATAATGTGATCAAGCTGAAAGACGGCGTTGGCGTATCCGCAACCGTTCACGACATTACCGAAAATCCGAAAAACCTGAAAATTACCGAGGTAGAAGCCGCTACTCTTCCGCGCGTTCTGGGCGAAGTCGATCTTGCTCTGATCAACTCCAACTTTGCGCTTGAAGCGGATCTTGTTCCTACGAAGGATGCAATCTTCATCGAAGGCAGCGATTCTCCATACGTAAATATTCTGGTTGCCCGTCCGGACAACAAAGATTCCGATGCCATGAAGAAGCTGGCTGCGGCGCTGCAATCCCCGGATGTGAAGAAATTTATCGAAGACAAATATGCGGGCGCAATCGTGCCGGCGTTTAAATAATCGTTCTTTAAATAAACCGTACAGATTAATCTGTACGGTTTATTTTTTTGTCTATCAATCTAGAACATTACCAGATTTACTGTGACAGCCTTGTATTCTGAGGGGGTGCATTAAATCCGGTAGCCAAGCCATACTACAAGTAACCTATTTTTCATAAAGCTGGAGGAAGCATGGAATGATCGGTTATCCGTATATTTGGGTACTCGCGGCCGGTCTCATTATTGTGCTTTTCCTTCTCATTGCCTTGGTATCGCCGGTTACGATCCAGGGAGAGATGAGACGCGATGGGGAAAATGACGACATCGAGATCAATTTCAAGGCGCTCTTCGGATTATTGCGCTATAAGCTGAAGATTCGCTCGATTGATTTCAGCGGCAAGGCGATCCGTCTGCATGAGCATTTAATGGGTACAAGCATCGGCATGAGCAGCAAGGACGAGAAGCACGATGAAATTGACACTCACCGCGTAATGGTTGGAATCGAGAAATATAAACGAGCCGCTGCATTGACGTACAATCTCTCTCATTGGGCCAAACAAACGTTAGCGAAGATCAGGCTGGAAGAGTGGAAGTGGTCGACTGCCGTAGGCACGGGAGATGCGATGTGGACAGCAATGGCAACGGGTGCGCTCTGGTCGGTCAAAACAACGACCTTGGGCGTGTTATCCCAATTCGTGAAGCTGAGGGCCGAGCCGAGAGTGGATGTGCAGCCCGTGTATGCGCAGGCTTGCTTCCGAACGGAATGGAATTGTATCGCCAAAATTGGATTGGGCAATGCCATCATGGCAGGCTTGCACCTCCTTGTTCGCCTCAGAAATGCAAAAGAAGGCGTTCAGGCTTGGCGAAGCTTACTGTTTAAAGCATAAAACGCTTAGGGCTAATTCAAGACAGACGGTTGGTTTCATACATAGTCCGTTACCGGAATGAGCAGAATACCAAAAGTGTAGGCGAGTCCTCATCCTTTACGCACAAACACAAATTCACTTCAGGAGGAGTCACAATGCCAGAACATCCGATTCAAGGCCTCATGCAGACCGCAATGGAAAATATCAAAGAGATGGTCGACGTTAACACGATCGTCGGCGATCCTGTTCAAACGCCTGACGGTAGCATTATTATGCCGATCTCCAAGGTTGGCTTCGGCTTCGTGGCTGGCGGCAGCGATATCCGCTTCGACGGTTCAGCTTCGCATGATCACTCTTCGTCTTCATCCGATGGCCACAACCATCATAATGCAGGGGTTGCGGGTCCGTTTGGCGGCGGCAGCGGCGGAGGCGTCTCGATTACCCCAATTGCCTTCCTTGTGGTTGGCACGCATGGCGTGAAGATTGTACCGCTTGATAACCAAACGCATCTGATGGAGCGCATTATCGATTCGGCTCCTGTCGTATTCGATAAAGTGCAGCATATGTTCAGGACATCAGCCAACAAACATGAACATCATGACTATATCACAGATGGTAACGACACCCTCATCTAGGGAAACTGCCCGCAAGGGCAGTTTTTCGTTTTAGGGCATGTCTTAATTTGCCCCTTCTAAGCATATACTGTACAAGGTGAGGGCTGACGATAGGAAAGGAGCAGCGAAAGACGTGATAGGAAGACAGCTTCGCCGAATAGGAATCGCCTTATGGGCGGCAAGTTTGATTTGGGGGACAAGCTTTACGGCATCCGTGCATGCGGCGCCGAATCCGTATCGCACAAGCGCGAAAGCCTCGGCGCTGGTTGATGTGAAATCGGGTAGAATTCTTTACAGCGAGAATGGAGACCAATCGATGCGAATTGCCAGTCTGACCAAAATCATGACGGCGATTGTTGCGATCGAGCATGGCAAGCTGTCGGATCAAGTGAAGACAAGCAACAGAGCGGTTGGCAAAGAAGGCTCTTCCATTTATCTGCAGCTGGGCGAGGAAATGACCCTTCTCAATATGCTATACGGTCTTATGCTGCGTTCAGGCAATGATGCGGCGACGGCAATCGCCGAGCATGTTGGAGGCTCGGAGGAAGGTTTTGTCCATCTCATGAACGAGAAAGCCGAAATGCTTGGTTTGACGAATACCCAATTCAAAAACCCGCATGGTCTGGATGCAGAAGGACATTACTCATCCGCCAATGACCTTGCCAAGCTGACGGCATACGCGCTCCGTAATCCCGTATTTGCCGAAATCGTGAGCACCAAGGTCAAAAGCGTCCCGAATCCTCATGAGAAGTGGCAATACAGCTGGACGAACAAAAACAAAATGCTGGCGATGTATGAGGGTGCGGATGGCGTTAAAACCGGATATACCAAAAAAGCGCTGCGCTGTCTGGTCAGCTCGGCGACACGTAACGGACAGCAGCTGGCTGCCGTTACTCTGAATGACCGCGATGACTGGGTAGATCACAGTCAGATGCTAGACTGGGGCTTTAAACATTATCCGCTGATGGAAGTGGCAAGCAAAGGTCAATCGATTGCCGGGTATCCGTTAGCCGTTGGTAATTCCTTTTATTATCCGTTAGCCGAAGAGGAGCGGGGCAGTCTGCAATCCCGGCTGGTCGTTCTTGATATGGCAACGATGAACTATAAGCTTGGGGAACGCGGTGCGCTTGAATGGTATTTAAACGATAAGAAAATCGGATCCATTCCCGTTTACGATATCGGAAGCACGAGAATGAGCCTGCCCGAACGTAAGCCGATGTCGGATGCCGCATTGCTTCTCGATTACAAAAAAGCTTCCAGAGGGCATGAAAGCTTCATACATTCGATAACTGCTGTTATCGGTGCACTATTTTGAAATATAGGCTATTTACGCGGCTTGTATTTCGCACGCGAAACGAATGCTGCTTATTGCAGCCGTTTACGCTTGGCTAATCGGGGGAGGTAAGCCAATTATGGTGAACTGGATATGGTTGTTTTTTATTGTTGTAAGCGTGGTTGTGGCGGCTGTTAACGGACGGATTGATGCGGTGACGCAGGCGGCATTCGATGGCGCCAAATCCGGGGTGACCATCAGCTTCGGGTTAATCAGCATTATGGTATTCTGGCTGGGGATGATGCGGATTGCGGAGGATGCAGGGGTGCTGAAAAAAATGGCCAAGCTGTTGAGTCCGGTTGTACGCTGGTTATTTCCGGACGTTCCGGCCAATCATCCGGCAATGGGCTATATCATGAGCAACCTAAGCGCTAATCTGTTCGGATTAGGCAACGCCGCCACGCCAATGGGGATTAAAGCCATGCAGGAGCTGCAAAAGCTTAATCCGGATCAAGAGACGGCAACGCCCGCTATGTGCACGCTTCTTGCGTTAAATACATCCAGCATTACGCTTGTTCCTACTACTTTAATTGCAATCCGGATGAATTACGGTTCGGCTAATCCTGCGGAGATCGTTGGTACGACGCTTGCGGCAACCTTTGTTGCGACAGGCGCCGCTATTCTTGCGGACCGATGGTACCGCAGGAGGTCGGGACCGCCTCCGGCAAATAAACAATACACCTCGGGTAAAACATCCGGCAAGGCATTGCCGGCTCATACCGCCATGGATCCTCCGATATCGGCCGTCTCGACGGTTAAGGGAGGTGGCGATCGTGTTTGAGTGGTTTACCCGCGTTTCAGCTTGGCTTATTCCCGCCATTATCGTATTTATTCCTTTATATGCGGCATTCCGGAAAGTCCCTGTATACGAAACCTTTGTAGAAGGCGCAAAAGACGGCTTTGGCACGGCCATTAACATCATTCCCTCCTTGGTTGGCATGATGGTAGCCATCAGTATGTTCCGCGCGTCTGGCGCCATGGATTTGATGCTTGGCGCCGTGCGTCCGTTGTTTGATTGGCTCAGCATTCCGACGGAAGTTTTGCCGCTAGGCATTTTGCGGCCGCTTACGGGAGCGGGCTCGCTTGCATTTACGGCCGATCTTATCGCCACGCATGGACCGGATTCCATGATTGGCCGCATTGCGTCCACGATTCAAGGCAGCACGGATACAACCCTTTACGTGCTGACGGTTTATTTTGGCGCCATTGGCATCCGCAAGACCAAATACGCGTTAAAAGTGGGCTTATTCTCGGATTTAGTCGGATTTTTGGCCGCAATTATGATCTGCATGTACATATTCAAGTAGCTCGCGCTTGTGCTTTCCCTCCCATATCGTTATGATGGAGGTTGAGGTGAAAGCATTGGAACGTTTACAGAAAATATTAGCGCAAGCGGGCGTCGCATCCCGTCGAAAATGCGAAGAGCTTATTCTTGCCGGTGCCGTTGAGGTCAATGGCGAGAAAGTGACGACGCTCGGAGTAAAAGCGGATCCGGCAACGGATGAAATTACGGTGAATGGCAAGCCGATCCGCAGCGAGAAAAAAATTTATTTGATGCTGAACAAACCAAGAGGTGTCATCACAAGCGCCAAGGATCCGCAAGGGCGCAAAGTGGTGGCTGATTTTTTGCCCGGCATCAGAGAGCGCGTGTATCCGGTCGGACGTTTGGATTACGATACGGAAGGACTGCTGCTTCTTACGAATGACGGGGAGTTCGCTAACCTCCTTACGCATCCGAGTCATCACGTGCCTAAGACCTATTACGCAACCGTAAAAGGCGTACCGCACGGATCGCTTCTGGATCAGCTGAAGAAGGGCGTTATGCTGGAGGATGGCATGACGGCGCCAGCGGAGGTCGAATATCAGGATATCGACGAAGAGAAAAATATGTCGACCATCCGCATTACCATCTACGAGGGACGCAACCGTCAGGTGCGCCGCATGTTTGATGCGATCAAGCATCCGGTTCTGAAGCTGAGACGCGTGAAATTCGGCGAACTTGGGCTTCGCACGCTAGCCAGAGGACAGTTCAGACACCTTACTCCGGTTGAGGTTAAGGAGCTTCGGGACCAGGCTCGCAAGACACATAAAGTTCATAAAAAGTAAACGGCGGCAGCGGTTATTGCCGCCCATTTTTCGTTATAATGAGTGTATTATTAGCTGACATCAATGGTGAAATGTAGGTGATGGGACGGGAATGGGCAAGTATCGAAAAACGGTGCAAATTGTCATTCTGCTTGCCGTGCTAGTTGTAGGCGGATATGCCATTGGCAATACCCTATTCGCCGCTAGAGACGAAGGGATCCCGAAGATCGGGGAACAGCCGCCCGAGTTTACGCTGGCCAATTTGCAGGGCAATACGCACAATCTTTCCGATTATAAAGGCAAGGCCGTTGTCATTAACTTCTGGGGGAGCTTCTGCCCGCCTTGCGTGAAGGAAATGCCGGAATTCGAGCGCCAGTTCGAGAAATGGAAGGACTCGGGTCTTGAGGTGCTTGCGATCAACCTAAGCGAAGATACGCTTACGGTTAACAACTTCGTGCGCAGATTTGACCTGAGTTATCCGATATTGCGCGACGTGAACCGAAAGACGGAGCGGAAATACGGGCTGGAATCCTACCCGACAACCTTTTTTGTCAAGCCGGACGGGACCATTCAGGATGTATTTGTAGGCGGGATGAGCGAGCAGGACATCGATTCCCGTGTAGACAAACTGCTGCAGTAAAGCTGACTAGGAGGTTTCACGGTGTTATCGCTACATAACACGAAATGCGAATGCGGGCATCAGAATGCGGTTGGAACGGTCTTGTGCGAGAGCTGCGGCAAGCCGCTCATGGAAGACGCAGAGAATGATGCCCCTCTTGAAATGCGTTACGACGGTGTTGCTCGCCGGTCGCAGAAGAGCAATCCGAACCCGATCGATAAAATTTGGAATTTCTTCTCGTCCGTCAAAATCGCCGTTTACTTAATCGTAATTACGCTGGTAACGGCTATGCTGGGTACGATCTACCCGCAGGAAGGGTCCTTCCTGAACAATTTCAAGCCTTCCGTGTATTACGAGGAAACCTACGGGCTGCCCGGCAAGATTTATTATAAGCTAGGCTTGTCTCATACATACGATTCATGGTGGTTTATCACGCTGCTGGTCATGATCGGCACATCGCTCGTCATCTGCAGTCTCGACCGCGTGCTGCCGCTGTATAGAGCGCTCAGCAAGCAGCAAATCCGCAAGCATCTGCGTTTTATTAACAGACAAAAGGCGGTTTACAACGGTCAGTTGGAAGGTGACGCGGAAGAATGGGTCAAGCAGTTCTCCGCGCATCTGAAGAAAAAGCATTACAAGATCCATACGGACGGTACGGCCATGCTTGCCGAGAAGAACCGTTTCAGCCGCTGGGGTCCTTATATTAATCACATCGGTCTTATCTTGTTCCTGCTGGCTATCCTTGCCCGGAGTCTTCCGGGATGGCAAATGGACAGTTACGTCAGTATTCCCGATGGCGACACGGTGCAAATCGAAGGTACGAATTACTTCGTGAAGAACGAGAAGTTCTCCGTCGAATATTACAAGGATGAAGAGCTGCCGCCCGAGCTCAAAGGAACGATCCGCGCAAAGCGTTACGAGACGGCCGCGATCCTCTATAAATGCACGGAGAATTGCGGGGACAATGCCGCAGGCGAACCGGTTCTGAAGGAAATAAAGAAACAGGAAATCCTGGTCAACCATCCTCTTAAATACGACGGAATCAAGCTGTATCAATTCGATTACGACGTAACGCCTAAGCTGAAGAGCGTAAGCCCAGTTCTTTTGAACAAGGAAACGGGAGAATCTTACGGGCCGTTTGAGCTTCCGATGAAGGATGCGCCGCTGGATTATACGCTTGGACCGTACAAAATGAAGCTTGCCGCCAATTACATGGAATTCGGCATCGGGGAAGACGGGGAACCCGTTACGCTCAGCCGGGATCCGAATGCGCCTGCTTTTATTTTCTTGATTACGGGTCCTGGCTTGCCGGAGAAAGGCCAGCCTTATATTTATTTCCCGATGCAAAAGGATAAAGAAAAGTTTGATCAGGACAAGCTTAATGCTTCCATCGCGGACAAACTGGAGATCAAGGTAAACGGCATGGAAAACGTTCATTTTGCCGAAGCCTCCACCTATCTGAATGTCCGCAAAGACAAAGCCTTGACTTATGTCTGGTACGGCGCCGCCATTTCGATGCTTGGCCTGCTGCTTGGCTCTTATTGGCAGCACCGGCGGATCTGGCTGCGCATAGATGACGGCAAGCTGTCGCTTGGCGCGCATACAAACAAAAACTGGTACGGCATGCGAGCAGACGTGGCTTACGCGCTCCGGAAATCCGGAATTGACGTAGATCCGAAGTCGCTCGATAACGGAGGGAATAACGCGTGAGTTATGTCGATTTCAGCAGCGATGCCTTTATCGCCGCCTTCTTCCTGTATTGCTTTGCATTCCTGTTCTATGTGGTAACGATCGCAGGGAAAAAATGGAGCAATCGCGATCCGATTAAGCACGAACAACGCTGGTCGCGAATTTCGTTCGTCACCTCGACGCTTGGCCTTATCGCTCATCTGACCTTCTTCTTCACACGGTGGATCGGAAGCGGCCAAATTCCGACAAGCAACATGTACGAATTTATTACCTTCCTTGGCATGGCTATTATGATCGCGTTTACAATCGTATATGCGATCTACCGCAAGCCCTTGCTCGGGATGTTCGCTTTGCCGCTGGTCGTCCTGGTTGTCGCTTATGCCTCGGTATTCCCGCAGGAAGTGCAGCCGCTTATTCCGGCGCTAAGCTCCATCTGGCTGAAAGTGCACGTAACGACCGCGGCGCTTGGCGAAGCCTTCTTCGCCGTAGGCTTTGCGGCCGGTCTGATGTACTTGCTTCGCGTGGTCGATTTCAAGCAAACCTCGAAGGAAGCTAAACGGGATCAGTTTTGGGTAGAATTCTCTTTATATACGATTGTTCTTGTCATTGGATTCATCGCTATCGTATTTATTTTCAGAGGGGCAGGGTATCAGGCTACCTTTACGCAAGAGAATGTCACGATCGACAGCAAAGGCGTGGATCACTCCTCGACGGATACGGCGGAATATACCCTGCCGCCAATCGTAAAGCCTTATAACAGCACGGCAGACCATATGGATTCTTTCCTTGGCATGGATAAGCCGCTGTTTGAAGCGCCTAGCTGGATGAAAGGCGTTAACGCCGGACGGAAGCTTAATACGGTTATCTGGTCGGTTATTGCGGGCTCGATTCTTTACGGCCTTATTCGTCTCTTGTTCCGCAAACGGATCGGAGCCGTCATTCATCCGCTTATGGGAGATATTGATCCGGATGATCTCGACGAGATCAGCTACCGGGCAATCGCCATCGGCTTCCCGGTCTTTACGTTAGGCGCGCTTATCTTCGCGATGATCTGGGCGAATATCGCCTGGGGCCGCTTCTGGGGATGGGATCCGAAGGAAGTATGGGCGCTTATCTCATGGCTGTACTACAGCGCTTATCTGCATTTCCGTTTATCGCGCGGCTGGCAGGGCAAACGTTCTTCTTGGCTCGCGGTTATCGGCTTTGTCGTCATTCTATTCACCTTGGTTGGGGTTAACCTTGTCATCGCTGGTTTACACTCCTACGCAGGCGTATAATATCTTATAGAAATTGTTTTGAAAGGAGCAACACCGCATGTCCGACTATGCAAGCCGTATTCTTGTGGTAGATGACGAGGAACGGATTCGTCGTTTGCTGAAAATGTATTTGGAGAAGGAAGGCTATTTAATCGATGAAGCGGAAGACGGTGAGACGGCGCTTCGGCTCGCTACCGTAACCGATTATGCGCTTATTCTGCTCGATGTCATGCTTCCGGGCATTGACGGCGTGGAGGTGTGCTCCCGTTTGCGGCAAGTAAAAGCAACGCCTGTAATTATGCTCACGGCCAAAGGGGAAGAAATGAACCGGGTGCAAGGATTCGAAGTTGGCGCAGACGACTACGTCGTCAAGCCGTTTAGTCCCCGGGAGGTCATCTATCGGGTGAAGGCGATTTTGCGCCGCTCGTCGGCCACGGCCTTTTTGACAAAAGAAGTGAACTCGAGCAACAACATCGTATTCCCTCACCTTGTTATCGAGCATGATGCGCACCGCGTATCGGCCGGCGGACAAGAGGTAAGCTTAACGCCAAAGGAATACGAGCTGCTTCATTACCTGGCCGTATCGCCTGACAAAGTTTTCTCGCGCGAAGAGCTGCTGAAGGATGTATGGAACTATGAGTTCTTTGGCGATCTTCGGACGGTTGACACTCATGTGAAACGTCTTCGCGAGAAATTGAACAAAGTATCGCCCGATGCGGCTTCCATGATTACAACGGTATGGGGCGTCGGATACAAGCTTGAGGTGCCGAAGTAATGAGGCTGCTGAAGCGCTGGGGGCATTTCGCCCTGCATACGGTGGTCGGGAAGCTGTGGTGGACGATTATGTTTCTCGTCGCCCTTGTCCTTGTTATTTTGGGGACATTCCTGCTCCAGTATATCGATATTGCCTTTAAAGATTCCCAGCATCAGATCAAAGTGCTGTTTATTGTGGTGGCAATTCTTGGCTTCCTGCTATCTACGTTCTTTGCTTTCTTCTTATCGTCTAGGATTCAACAGCCTTTGCTGCAGTTGAAGAGAGCAGCGGATTCCATCGCAGGCGGCAATTATAAGACGCGGGTACAAATCCGGTCTTCGGATGAAATCGGCGATCTGGCCAAAACCTTTAACCATATGACCGAGCAGTTAGGTACGCTGATCGACGACTTGAATCACGAGAAAGAGCATCTGTCCAGCATATTGCGGAGTATGGGGGATGCGGTGATCACGTTTGACGCCGATGGGGAGGTCATTCTGACGAACCCGCCGGGGCATATGCTGGTAAGCCGGTGGTCCGATCTGGAGATGGACATCGATTGGGAAGAGGAGGAAGCACCTCCGTTCCACAGCGTGCCCGGCCCTCTGCGAGATACGTTTGAGCGCGTGATGCAATCCGGACGCGACTGTACCAATAAAGTACAGGTTATCAACAACGTATGGTCCGTTGTGATGGCCCCTCTGCAAAATGACGGGGTTGTCCGCGGTGCGGTTGCCGTGATCCGGAATGTAACGGAGGAGCATAAGCTTGAGAAGCTGCGCCGGGATTTTGTCGCGAATGTTTCGCACGAGATCCGAACGCCGCTCTCCATGCTGCAGGGATACAGCGAAGCGCTGCTCGACGATATCGTTGCTTCGCCGGAAGAAAGGAAAGAGCTCGTCCAGGTTATCTACGATGAATCGCTTCGGATGGGCAGACTTGTTAACGACTTCCTTGACATGGCCCGGATGGAAGCCGGTCACGTGGAGCTTAGCCTGCAGGAATTCGATCTGCGCAATGTCATCCGCCGGGTTCACCGGAAGTTCCAGGTGTATGCGAAGGAACGCGACGTCAGCTTGATTGCCGATCTTCCGGATACGCCGCTTGCCGTACGCGAAGCGGACGAAGACCGTATTGAGCAGGTATTGACGAATCTGATGGATAATGCGCTTCGTCATACGCCAGCCGGCAAATCCATTAAGATAGCAGGTCAATTGGCTACGATCAATAACCTTAAGTTTGTAAAGCTGATTGTAGCGGATGAAGGGCAAGGGATCCCAAGCGAGGATGTGCCTTATATCTTCGAACGGTTCTACAAAGCCGACAAGGCCCGCAAACGTGGTGCATCGGGCGGTACGGGACTTGGACTTGCCATCGTTAAAAACATAATTACGCAGCATAACGGCCGCATTGAAGTCGACAGCGTCCTTGGAAAAGGCACGACATTCACCTTGCTGCTGCCTGTCGAATCCAATCAATAGATGTCAATACGCTCCCTTCGGGGGCGTTTTTTTGTTGAATGAGGGGGATTAATCTTGTTGTTCGTGGAACATGGCGTGGTTTTTGTTGTTTCGCGGCGGAGTGCTTGTCGCGTGAGCAGGGGAGAGGGGCTCTATGGCTCGGGGACCGGGGGAACGCTCCTTCGGCCGCTGTTGCCGGTCCATTACCTCGGATTGGAATTGGGCTGGGGTAGGCAATGGACGCGACAAAGGCGGACGCTGCGCTCCGAAAGGAGCGTTCCCCCTAACCCCTCGCGAGCCCCTCGGCCGTGCGCGCTTCGCGCTGGCCTCGAAAAGACAAATGCCACACAATGAAGTGGTGTGGCGGGGGAAAGCAAGAGCAAGAGCGAAGATACAAGCGAGACAGACCGGATTTAGTGAGTGTGAGGCATAACAACAAAGCCGCCCGCGCTTCTTGTTTTAAGAACAGCTATTAATTGATCCTTCATGGTTTCAGGACAGGTCAATTGAATAACAACCTCGCTTTTGCGGCTGGAAGTGAATTTTAGTTTTTTCTTATTAACAGCTAACTCGATGGCCAGTCCAATCAAGAAACCAATAAATAACCCAATCAGCCCCCAGATCACAGGCCCCCAATGCCATATAAAACCGTAGATCGTTCCAAGTACCATAAAGACCGTTCCGCCTACCATAGCTCCATCAAGAATACTTCTGCCGTCGACGCGGTGTATGGAATCAATGACATGCGTTTGCGGTTCAAGGTTCTCAAGGGGTAAAGCAATAATTCTTTCGGATGGTATGCCAAGCTTTTCCATATCGTGAATGGCGATTTCCACATAAGGGGAATGTTCAAAGGTAGCGAAGATTTTCACTAAGTTGTTATCCATGGCGTTTAATTGTCCCAAGTTTTCAGCCCTCATTCTTAAGTACCGTATTTGCTCAATGTCAAACAAAATATTGTTTTCATTTACAGATGCAAAAGCTTGATAGAGAGCGAACACGTACATTGAAGGCAGGAAGAGGAACCATTGCCAGTCGACTAAGGAAGTCATGCTCTCGAAATCGCCAAGAAACGAATAAAGCCAGGCGCGAACGGCAATAGCCTTATAACAGACAAATATCCACCACGCTAAAATAAATGTGCCAACGACTGTACTGCCGCTATAAAGCTGCCCTAATCCAGGCGATAAGGCAGACCAGACCAATCCAGCCCAAGGATGCTTTTTGTCCAGGATTACAACATCAAAAAAGCTTACATCAGAAGGTGCAACGGGTGCATCTTCAATCTCTGATAGCGTATGGCTTTTGTTATTTTCTACCGCGCAGCGGTAACTGTCCCATATGCTGTACGCAAACACGGCCACGTATAGCAAGAGCCAGTCCTGGTTTAATTGAGCCTTAGCCTCCTCGAACCGGCCTTGAAAGGAGAGGGCGATACCCATGTTGAGGTTCGACTTGTTATTGACGACCAGCTCCCAAATAATCAGGACCAAACCGTGAAGGTATTTTCCTAGAAACATATGTCCAAACCCGGGAAATGCGATCGACCACCAGGCCGCAACCCAAGGGGGGCGGGGATAGACCGAATTAATTCCGAGAACGGAAATATGCCCTTTGGAATATCTCGGTTTGATGCTGGCGGACTGGAATTTGTGATGTGGCATCGATGATCTTCTCCTGAACGATGGTGGTCTTTCTCTAACCTTTCCAATAACCGCCTTTTTTATCTGTAGAAAAATAAAATGGGATACCCGGTAAATATCATTAGGGGATATCTATCAATTACAGATAGAAGATGGTTTTCATAGAGCTCGGGTGATAGACCAGTACGAGCTATTTATCATGTACATATAAATACAGTATATCGTTACTTATAACCAGTTCGAGTGAAGGGAGTGCATCTATGAAAGCATGAAAAGCTAGATTTCTAGATTAATAACGAAATGAGTGAGTTGAGCATGAAGAGAGGTTAGAGCATGAATGATTTAATGACGATCATTACCATTTGTACCTTCTTCCTTACGATTGGCTTTATATTCTGGAAACCCAATATTAATGAAGCGATTCCGGCATCCGTGGGAGCCCTAATCATACTTTTAACCGGAACCGTATCTTTGGCCAACCTCGGAGAGATCACGGAAACGATAAGCGGAGCAGCGATTACGATTATAGCTACGATCGTAATGGCTATCGTATTAGAAAGCTTCGGTTTTTTTCAATGGGCGGCCGAGATTTTGGTTCGGAAAGCAAGGGGATCGGGCATTCGGTTATTTTGGCTGACGAACCTATTTTGTTTTCTAATGACGTTATTCGTAAACAATGATGGCAGTATTCTCATTACGACCCCAATTTTATTAATGCTGCTTAATAGCATGGGACTTAGAAATCATCAAAAAATCCCCTATTTGATTTCCGGCGCACTTGTCGCGACAGCATCCAGCGCTCCGATCGGAGTCAGCAATATTGTCAATCTCATTGCTCTCAAGATCGTTCACATGGATCTCTATATGCATACGGCGATGATGTTCGTTCCTGCATCCCTTGGCCTCGCATTTATGACAGTTCTCCTCTTTACCCTTTTTTACCGTACCCTTCCGAAAAAACTGCCTCCAGTAGCACCGTGGAGCTTAAAACCAGGCGGCCATCCACTTAAGGGAGAATCCAATGAAGTCAAAGTTAGAAGCACGAAATTCATGCGCAATGTGCTGATATTCGTTTTCTGCGTGCGTGCAAGCCTGTTTGTTGCGTCATATATTCATTTTCCGGTATCTTTGATGGCGGTTATCGGATCTGCTATACTGCTCGCTTGGCGATGGATTTATTTGAAGATTCCGCCTGTGGATATGATAAAGAAAACGCCTTGGTATATACTCGTTTTTGCATTCGGGATGTATGTCATCATCTATGGCCTGCGAAATCTTGGACTTACGGAGTGGCTTATCCAATTGTTGCAGCCGCTTGTCGCCGGCAGTCTGGTGCACGCCAGCGTCCTCATGGGGCTGCTGCTGACGATTCTGTCCAACCTGTTCAACAATCACCCGGCATTAATGGTAGGAACATTGACGTTAACCAACATGGGACTTGATCCGATTACGCTTAAGATCTCTTACCTCGCAAGTGTCATCGGCAGCGATATGGGATCGCTAATCCTTCCGATAGGCACGCTTGCTACGATTATGTGGATGCACATCCTTAGAAAAGGCGGCGTTAAAATAAGCTGGGGCCAGTACTTGAAAGTTACGATAGTCGTCATACCGATTACCGTTATCGTCACGTTAATCTTGTTAAGCTTCTGGGTATCGTGGTTGTTCTGATGGCCGAATGGCTCAAGAACCCGGCGCATGCTTCTCATTTAACAAAAAAAAGCATGTAAAAACGCCGGGCATAAGCTGATCGCAGCTTCATGCCCGGCGTTTTTTTACTAGAACAATGTAATTTCTTTTGCTGTATTCAGTTCAGGCAGGCTAGTCAATTGCTCAAGGATGTCTTTGCCTGCGTTTTTATCAACAGTGAGAACCATGATCGCGGAACCGCCAGCGAGCTGACGACCTACTTGCATCGTAGCGATGTTCACGTCGTTGTTGCCAAGAAGCGTACCAACGCGGCCGATGATGCCCGGTTTGTCGTTGTGGGAGATCAGGATCAGGTTGCCTTCCGGCGTAACGTCAACCGGGAACTTGTCGATTTGAACGACGCGCTCGCCGTAACCGGTAAGCAGTGTGCCAGCTACGATACGCTCTTCTTGTTTCGTGCGGAGCGATACCGTTACCAGGTTCGTAAAATCTTTGGAAGCCTGGGATTTTTGCTGAACGATGTTCAAGTCGCGAACTTTAGCAAGGTGCATCGAGTTAACCACGTTTACTTGGTCGGAGCCAAGGTGATGCGAGAGCACGCCTTTTACAATGTAACGAGTCAGCGGCTGTGTATCTACCTCTGCAAGCTCGCCGGAGTAACGCACGGTAATTTCCTGTACGGCACCTTCCGTAATTTGCGCAACCAGGCTGCCGAGCTTCTCGCCCAGCGAGTAGTATGGCTGCAGCTTGCTTTGCAGGTTAGCCGGGATAGGAGGCATGTTAACCGCATTGCTGAACGGCTCATTGCGCAGGATGTGCAAGACTTGCTCCGATACGTCGATTGCCACGTTCTCTTGAGCTTCAACCGTGGAAGCGCCAAGATGCGGAGTTACGATGATTTTAGGATGCTTCAGGAATGGATGGTCCTCTGCAGGAGGCTCCACTTCAAATACGTCGAATGCCGCGCCGGCTACGATGCCGGCATCGATTGCTTCGACAAGGGCAAGCTCGTCGATGATACCGCCTCGCGCACAGTTGATAATGCGCATGCCAGGCTTCATAACTTCGAATTGTTTCTTGCCGATCATGTGACGGGTTTCCGGAGTAAGCGGAGTATGAACCGTCATGAAGTCCGCATTGCGAACGATTTCGTCAACGGTAGCCAGCTTAATGCCAAGCTTCTCTGCACGCTCTTCCGTCATGAACGGGTCATAACCCATGATTTCCATGCCAAATGCTTTAGCGCGTTTTGCAACTTCGCTGCCGATACGGCCCATGCCAAGAACACCAAGGGTTTTGTTGCGAAGCTCAACGCCCAGGAACGATTTACGGTCCCAAACGCCGCCAACGGTTTTCAGGTAGGCTTGCGGGATGTGACGGGCAACCGCCATCATCATGGCAAAAGTATGCTCACAGGTTGTAATCGTATTGCCGTCTGGTGCATTGATAACGATAATACCGCGTTGAGTTGCTGCTTCCAAATCGATATTGTCTACGCCTACGCCTGCGCGGCCTACAACCTTGAGCTGTTTGCCTGCTTCCATAATACGCGGTGTTACGCGTGTCTGGCTGCGCACGAGCAGGGCGTCGTATTCGCCGATAATGCTCACCAATTCGTCTTCGCTTAGTCCGGGCTTTTTGTCGACTGCTACATCTTGCGCGTCTACAAGCTGTTGAATGCCCAGATCACTGATGGGATCCGATACTAACACTTTAAACATATGTAGATTGCCTCCTAAAATTTTTGTGAAGTGCCGACATAAGGAGCAAACAGGGGTTTGCTTCTTATGTCGGCACTTCACGTCCATTTGTATTCTGATCGTTTGTTGCTAAAACAAAAAACCCCGTCCCGGCACAGTAACGAGAGCGAGCCGGACGAGAGGTTCGTCTAAATTGCGGGCAATCGTAAATGGCAGTTGTTGTCTCCGATGTGTGAAAAAATGCACGATTTATATCAATACGAAACGTGATTAAACCGATATGGACAACCGTTATTATTTTATAGCAAGGTGGTGGACAAATGCAATGTATAAACTTGATCAAATGTGAAATTTTCGTTATGATTCAAAGCATTACAAGAGATATTAACAGGTCGGGGGAGAGAAAGGCATTGATTGAGTGGAAGGAATTGGATCCGGAGCTGCTGCTGCGCATGCTTGCGGACGGACAGATTGAACCGGAGCAAATCATCGACGTACGCGAAGCTTACGAATGGGATTATTATCATTTGGAATCATCCCGGTTAATACCCATGAATACGATCCCCTACAGTCTCGGAACCATTTCGGACGACAAACCGTTATATATAGTATGCGCGCATGGGGTACGCAGTGCGGCCGTTTGCAATTATTTAGAAGAACAAGGCTACGGCAACCTCCACAATGTTACCGGCGGAATGGCTGCCATAGCCTCGTTGCAAGGGTTTCAATACGACTAAAAAAGCTTAAGTTAAGAGAAGAACGGTAGCTGAGGCAGAAGATCTTTATTGTAGAGCTTCGAGCGATTCTCGGTGAAGTCCCCGCTGCGGACGGCCTCCGTATCGATCAGCAGATCGGCAATTGCGGATACCGTCTTCAAATTCAGCTTCGCGGACTGGCCGGAAGCGATAAAATCATCGATGCGGCTTGTCAGATCCTGCGGATAATAAGCCGTGAATTGCTGACGCGAAGCCATTTGATCCGCCATCAGCTTGTTTTTCACGATCAGAGGCAGGCTTGACCATTTGTTGATTTCGATTACCTTAGGCATTGTATAATTAGCAGGGATGTTTGGTTCAACCGTTGCTCCCCATTTCATCATGGCGGTGTAGTAAGCTTGTTGAGCAGCCAGTGCCTGCTTGACGGCAGACTGGTAAGAACCCAATTGCTTAATGCTGTTTTGAAGCTTGGCTGCATCCCCGGATTTCGAGCTTGCAGCCGCTGCCTTCGCTGCCTGTTCGAATTGCTCCAGACTTCTGATATAATTCGTTTGGGCATCGCCGAGAAGCGGGGACTTCTGCATATCGAAATTGGAAGCCGCGGTTCTTTTCGAGCGGGCGAGCTCCGCTAAATTTTTTAGGGTAGACGAAGCGCTGCCGCCTTGGCCTTTCGCGAAGTCGTCCATCGCATCATCCCATTCGGATTGAAATTCACGGTAAGACAAAAATACGGTATGATAGAAAGAGACAAGATCCTGCTGCTGATAGGGGCTGCTTTTTTGAACCGCTGCCGCCTGCAATTCTTTCATTTCGTACTTGGTTTCCGTTTTGGACGTTCCGAGCTTTACGCCGTAGAAGAATGCACCAACCGCGCAGACGAGCATAAAGACAAACCCCAAACTAAATATCATTGCGGAACGAGGTAAACGTTTCTCCATCACAAATCTCCTTCTATGTATTAGATATGCCGTCGTTTGTGCCCTATCAGTATAGGTGAAATGATCATAAAAGGAAATATGACCTACTTAGACAGGCGGGAAGCTATGAAAAAATTCGATCTCCGTAATATCCGCGTGCGTCAACTATCCGTAGATGAGATAGACGACCGCATGCTGCTAGTAAATCTTTACGTTACGCAAGCGATTACTATTATTATCGGTTTGGTGTGGGCATTATTTCAGCGTTCCAATCCATTTCTGTTGTTACAATTTCCAGACAGCCTCTCTTTTTTATGGTGGGGACTGGGATTAGGCGCCGCGGTCATTGCGGTTGACCTGCTGATTTCCAGATGGGTACCCGAGGAAGCAACCGATGACGGGGGTATTAATGAACGGATATTCAAGAACAGACCGGTGTGGCATATTGCCGTTATTTCGTTAGTGGTCGCCATTTGCGAAGAGGTATTGTTCCGGGGGGCTGTGCAGCACTCCTTTGGACCTTATTGGACAAGCATTATTTTTGCTGCCATTCATGTCCGTTATTTGAGGCATTGGATCCCAACGGGTCTTGTCTTTTCGATTAGTTATGGGTTAGGCTGGATTTATATCCAGTCGGGAACATTGTGGGCACCGATTGTTGCGCATTTCCTTGTGGATTTCATTATGGGGCTGATTATCCGATTTAGGAGGGAGCAAACAGAGCAGTGATGAGCAGAGTGGAGAAATTCGGTAGCTCAAGAGGAAGAAGACAACATGAACAGGCGGCAGTTCAGCCTGGCATCGCGACCGACACGAATGCAGAGGCGCTGCCGCCAAGACGTAAAGTACACCCTTCCCATTCCTATAAAGTGACCAAATGGTATTATAATGTATTATTTTTATTATTCGTATGTCTGGTGGCAGGGCTGTTCTGGTATGGCGTCCGGTTTACGGACTGACCTGAATCGTCTCGGGATCGATAAAGGAATACCCCTTATCCTCAAGCTTTGCGAGCAAGCCGTCGAGCGCGGCAGCCGTCCATTTTAATTCGTGCATTAGAATATTGGCGCCGGGATGTAGCTGCTCCAGCACGTTGCCGATTACTTTGTCCGGATCGCCGGGAGCTTTCTGCTCCCAATCGAGTGAACCATTCGACCACGTCATGAACAGCATGCCGTGGTTTTTTGCTGCTTCCTTCACCGTATCTCCGCCGGACCCGTAAGGCGGCCTGAAAAATTTCGGTTCCTTGCCGGTTAAGGCTTTAACCTCTGCTTGGACATCCGCAATTTGCGTCTCCACCTTGCCAGGTTCCTCTTTCTTAAGATCGATATGGTCCCAGGAATGATTGCCGATCGTCTGGCCGCGGTCATGGATCAGCTTTAACAGCTCGGGGTGCTGCTTCACCCGATAGCCGTTAACGAAAAAAATCGCTTTTGCCTTGTGCTTGTCCAAGGTATCAAGCAGGCTGTTTATCACCTCTTTATTATGGGGAGCATCGTCAAAGGTAAGCAAAACGGCTTTTTTAGATGCAGTTGACTCGTCAATAGGGACGAACCGATAGACGGCAGTCATTTTATACAGCGGCGCCATGACCTTGGGAGAAGGACTGGACTCTGCCGCGGGAGTTGCCGAAAGCGCCGGGGTTTCAGGGGCAGGCAATGTCTGCCGGCTCGGCGGCGACTGGGCGTCTGCCGATTGGGCAGCAGGCAGTGCGTTTGCGCTTCCGGAGGTCGTCTCGGACGCTGAACCGCAAGAGGTCAATAGGGCTGTAAGGGCAAAAACGGCACAGATCGTATTCATCGTTGTTTTCGTCATTGGTTTTCCCGCCTTGTTGTCAATTGTTGGCTAGTCTAAAGCCATATTACCATAACGAGCGGTACCGATTCCTATTTCCGCTTTCCTTAATTTGTGGAGGATGCCGCAGGTTTTGAAGGAGAAAATATATGTTGCAACTATCCCCGAAGGAGGTAACGAAAGCCATGAGAATCGGCGGGTTTATGTTAGGCGCCGTCGCAGGACTTGCGGCAGCCGTGTACGTATCGCGCAAAAGACCAGGTATGGCGGCGTGGGCATCCAGCTCGCTAGCGGGCGCATGCTCATCCATTGGCAGAAGTGCCGCATCGATGATGATGAGACGAGGAATGAATAAAGCAATGGCGGCAACCAATATGGCCCCAAAGCATTCAGACGATACCGCCGGAAAGCAAGGAGGAGGCTGGGAGCAGGTTGAGAAGCTGATCAACAACGATCCCGGACTTAAGGAGCAGGCGAGCCAGATCATGGCGGAATCGTCTTTCAAACCGCATTAAATGAAGCTGTTTTTGGAATCGGTTGATGTACGCGCCTTAAGCTGGTGCTGCACAAACGATTCTTTTTTTGCCTATTTTAGGTGCAATCCGGGGACAGACATGTTAAAGTAAATACATAGTACGATTTGATCATTTTTGATCTTTTTGATCACATCCTGCTAATAATTTCATACGCTGTTTACAACAGATGCTGCAGAGGAGGGATCCTGTCATGAAAATCGAACGGCTTAGTCAGGACAAGATACGGATTTTCCTGACGTTCGACGACCTGCTCGAGCGTGGGATCCAGAAGGAAGACATGTGGCGCGAAATTCCCAAAGTACACGATCTTTTCAGTGAAATGATGGAACAAGCATACAGTGAACTTGGTTTCGATGCCAGCGGCCCTCTTGCGGTCGAAGTGTTTGCACTCCCCGCCCAAGGTATGGTGGTGATTGTCACCCGTGGCAAGATGAACGGTCATTCCGATGAACGGGCAACCGATGATGAAGACACGGAAGACGAGATATACGAGATGGAAGTTACGATGGAGCAGAGCGATATCGTGATGTATTCATTCCGGGATTTTGAGGATGTCATTAATGTATGCAAACAGCTCCAGGCAGCTTCGCTTACAGAGGATGGACGCTTGTATTCCTACAACGGAAAATGGATCCTGGCCCTTGAACCGGCTTTGATCGAGACGGCGCGCCATAACGCGGTTATCGCGCTGCTGGCCGAATACGGAGAAGCGACATCCGTTACCTACGCGATGCTGGAGGAGTACGGCAAGGTTATTATGCCATCTCAAGCTGTCCGGGAAATTTGCACTCATTTCTATAATTGAGCAGCACATGAATGTGGAGCATCGGCAGACAATATTGTCTGCAGGTGCTCTTCTTGCATGTTCTGGCCCCCTTTTGGAATATCGTGATGTATACACGCTCATATTACAAGTAGACAAAGGCGGGTGAACTTGAAATTATGGCGGATAACAACGATGTGCTCAAATCAACACAGGTAGTTATTGAAGAAGCCCTATTGAAGCTTGGCTATAAAGAGGATATGATTGAACTCTTGAAGGAACCGATGCGTATCTTGAGTGTCAGGATACCCGTCAAGATGGATGACGGGAAGACGAAGGTGTTTACCGGTTACCGGGCTCAGCATAACGATGCGGTTGGTCCAACAAAAGGCGGAGTCCGCTTCCATCCGGCCGTAACGGAGAACGAAGTAAAGGCTTTATCCATCTGGATGAGCTTAAAATGCGGAATCGCCGATCTGCCTTATGGCGGAGGTAAAGGCGGAGTTATCTGCGATCCTAGAAAAATGTCTTTCGGGGAGCTGGAACGGCTCAGCCGCGGATACGTCCGCGCCGTGAGCCAGATTGTGGGTCCAACGAAAGACATCCCGGCTCCAGACGTCATGACGAATTCGCAAATTATGGCATGGATGCTGGATGAATACAGCCGGATTAGGGAATTCGACTCACCCGGTTTTATTACCGGGAAGCCAATCGTGCTCGGCGGCTCCAGAGGACGGGAGACGGCTACTGCACGCGGCGTTGTCATTATGATCCATGAGGCGCTTGCCCTTAAAGGCATAGAGCTGAATAAGGCAAGAATTGTCATTCAAGGCTTCGGCAATGCCGGAAGTTACCTTGCCAAATTCATGCATGAGGCCGGTGCGCGCGTAATTGGTATATCCGATGTGAACGGAGCGTTGTATAATGAAGATGGATTAGATATTCCTTACTTGCTCGACCGTAGAGATTCCTTCGGCAATGTAACGAATCTATTCCCCCAGACGATATCCAACACCGATCTGCTCGAGCTGGAATGCGATGTGCTTGTACCGGCTGCCATCGAGAATCAGATTACCGAGGATAATGCTCCGCGTATCAAGGCGACTATTGTCGTAGAAGCGGCTAACGGCCCTACGACACTCGAAGCGACTAGGATTTTAACCGAACGGGGCATTCTTCTTGTTCCGGATGTTCTGGCAAGCGCCGGAGGGGTTATCGTTTCTTATTTCGAATGGGTCCAGAATAATCAGGGCTTTTACTGGGATGAACAAGAAGTGGATGACCGGCTGCGCGTCATGATGATCCGCGGCTTTAACCAAGTATATGAGATTCATAAATCAAGAAACGTGAACATGCGGCTTGCCGCCTATATGGCAGGCGTACGCAAAATGGCAGAGGCGGTGCGTTATCGCGGCTGGGTGTAACCGGCGGCTGCGCAGCCGCCGGATGCCTGGGAGGTGAAACATCGAATTGCTATTGTTTTCTGTGCTGACTGCCGCGGTGGCTCCGGGTATATCACTGCTTACGTATTTGTATCTGAAGGACCGTTATGACGCAGAGCCGATTCATATGGTCGTTCGCATGTTTCTGCTCGGCGTCCTCATTGTCGTGCCGATTGTAGTCATCCAGCGAGGGCTGCAGCTTTGGTTCGGCGACCATCAGCCCATGCTGTTCTCTTTTGTGGAGTCGGCCGGCATTGAGGAATTTCTGAAATGGTTCGTGCTCTACCATATGATTTATAACCACACGGAGTTCGACGAGCCGTATGACGGGATTGTCTACGCGGCTTCGATCTCGCTTGGCTTTGCAACGCTCGAAAATGTATTGTACGCAATTTACTCGCCGGCCACGTTCGGAACCCTGCTCATGCGCGCGCTGCTGCCCGTCTCCGGGCACGCGCTGTTTGGCGTCATGATGGGTTATTACGTCGGCAAGGCGAAGTTCGCTACTTCATCCAAGCGCAATATTTATTTGGCGATTTCGTTAGGTCTTCCGCTGCTGCTGCACGGAACGTACGACTACATCATGATTTCGTTCAAAACCAACTGGATTTACGTCATCATTCCGTTTATGGTGGCCTTGTGGGTATGGGGCCTCCGTAAAATGAATCGTGCCAATTCGCGCTCGCCGTTCCGCTTCATCAGCCGCGAAGATGAGGTTAAATTGTAAGCCTTTCGTCTATAATGACTAGTAATAATTGTTAATTAACGGAGGCAAGGAATGGAACCGAGAGTTAAGGTAACGATCCGGTGCAACGTATGCGGCGAGAAGTTTGTACTTCGCGGCAAACGGGAAAAAGGAATGATCGACACCGGCTTCAAGCAATGTATTTGCAACAATACAAACGACCTCGATATCGAGGAACACAGCATTTGACACAGATGCATAAAGCTCCCTTCCGCAAACCAAACTAACGCTAGGTTTTGCAGAAGAAAGGAGCTTTTTTGTTATGTACAAACGTCTAAGCGCGGTGTTGTTCCCCATCATGACGCTTTTCTTAATCGGCTCAGTGTATTGGGGCTATCAAGAGCACCAAGAGAAAAATTCGATTCTCATAAAGGCCGAAAACCAATACCAGCGTGCTTTCCATGATCTCACCTATCATGTCGAGCAGCTGCATCAGCAGCTCGGCAACACGCTGGCGGTCAACTCCACCTCCCAAAGCTACCATCGCAAAGGGCTAGTTAACGTGTGGCGTCTGACAAGCCAAGCACAGAACGAAATCAACCAGCTTCCTTTGACAATGCTGCCTTTCAACGAAGCGGAAGACTTCTTGTCGCATATTTCCAATTTTGCCTACAAAACTTCCGTGAGGGATTTGACCAAGCAACCTTTGTCCCAAGACGAATTCAAGACGCTGAAAACCTTGTATGCCAAATCGGAGGATATCTCCAAGGATTTGTATAAAATGCAGGAGAAGGTGCTGAGCGACCATCTGCGCTGGATGGATGTGGAGGTAGCTCTCGCAAAGCAGAACTCGCCAAATGACAATACCATTATCGACGGGTTCAAAACGGTAGACAAAAAGGTAAGCGAGTACCCTGAGATCAACTGGGGTCCTTCGGTCGCAAGCATGTACCAGAAGCGTACCATCAATATGCTTAGCGGCAGCATGGTTACGGCGGAGGACGTGAAAAATCGCGTAACAGAATTCCTCGGCACGAAGCCTGCGGACATCCGCGTGGTCGAGAATGGCAAAGGCACGGAGTATTCTTCGTACTCCGCTACGGTCACAGAGCCGAAGTCGGGCCGAAAGCTGCAGATGGATTTTACGCAAAGAGGCGGCAAACTCATCTGGTTTATGGATTCCCGGGATATTGGCGAGAAAAAGCTAGGTCAGAGAGAGGCCCAAGCTTCTGCTGAGCAGTTTTTGAATGACCATGGGTTTAAAGGCATGAAGGCGGTCAGCTACAACATGTTTGATAATACGGGCGCCTTTACCTTTGTCAGCACGCAGAACGGCGTTCTTATCTATCCGGAGAAGCTCACCGTCAAGGTTGCGCTGGATAATGGAGAAGCGGTGGGTCTTCAGGCGAATGACTACGTGTACGAGCAGCATAAGCGCAGCATTCCGGCAGCCAAGCTGTCCAAAGCCGAAGCCCGCAAAGCGCTTAATCCCGAATTCAAGGTAGCAAATGACCAGATGGCCCTGATCATGAACGAATTGGGCGAAGAAACCTTGTGTTACGAATTTACGGGCGGCATTAACGGCAGCGATTACCGGATTTACATCAATGCGGAGAGCGGTGTCGAAGAAGCGATAGAAGAGCTGTCACCGCTCGACAAACGGACAAGTTCCGGCAAATAACGATATGGCTCCCCTCAAATTGACGTGTTATAATAAACACCAATATGGGAGGGGAGCCAATTGTTGCCTAGAGTAAACCAAATGTTGTTTTTCGAGATCGCGTCTGCTGATGAAGAAGAGGCAGCTGTAGAATACAAAGCGAGAATTGCGGATGAGCTGGAAGACGGTTTACTTATCGAGAATCCGCTTAATATCACATCGGGTCGGATGAAACGGCTTTATTTGGGGGACGAGCTGTCGGTTTATTACGTATCCGATGAGGGTATAAAGCATTATTTCGACTCGCATGTCATTGGCTTCCGGGACGATGTCGTTAAGCTGATCAAGATCCGCAAGCCGGATCCCGAACGGATTACAAAGATCCAACGCCGGCATTTCCTTCGCGTGTCCGCTGATCTTGAGATCGCCGTAAACCTGTCGGGCAATGTCCGCTTCGTTACGGTTACCGACGATGTAGGCGGCGGAGGGATTTCCTTCCTATGCGACGGGAAATGGCCGATTACATCCGGCATGGAAATGGACTGCTGGCTGTTGATTCCCTATAAGAACGGTACGCTTGAGCATGCCTCCTTCAAGGCGGAGGTTGTAAGGGTAGTTGATCTCGCCACGGGACGCAAGCAGGTCATGAGCAAATTTATTGCCATCAGCGACAGCGAACGGCAAAAAATAATCAGATTCTGCTTCGAAAGACAGCTGGAATTCCGCGGAAGATAACGCTGTATAAAGTAGACGCCGGCTACGCATCCTATTCGGAAAAGACAGGAAAAGGATGGAAGCGGCGATGCGGATTGCAGAGGACGAAGAAGAGTTGAAAAAGCAAATGGATGCCGTGTCGAAACGGCTGGTCCGCTTTGCTTTTATACTTATAATCGGCGTGGTGTTAACGCAAATTTTGCTTCAAAACGACATGGTTCGACATTGGGTGACAGCCGTCGAGCATTGGGAAGGCGAAGCTTACCGTTAGCTTGTTAAGCCCTAAGGAACAGCGTTTTCGGGCAATTGCCGTTTTTGCATCTGCGTATATTGTGTGGTATAATTTTCACGATCGCAGGCGGTGCCTGCTTTTTTCTTGAAATTCTAAGTTTTTCTTGGAATTTGCCGGAAATGATACATATTCCCGGTTATTATCAAATGGGCTGCGGCCTATTTGGTCCGGCCAAGCCGTTTAATGCCTGAGAAGCAGAAGCCCGCATCAGCATTCGGCCAGCCGTTTGATTAAGCTTAGGCTATCGATGCAAGAATCAACACGAACAGCCTGAACCGGGCTGCCAGTGTGTTAATTCTTTTGAGGAGGTAGAATGTTGGTGATGCAGCAAGACGGTGACAGCGACCGGATCAACATTGCGATAGACGGTCCTGCCGGCGCAGGAAAGAGTACGGTCGCACGCAAGGTTGCCGAACAGCTAGACTACATCTATATCGATACGGGAGCGATGTATCGGGCTGTTACACTTAGTGCCCAGAGGGCGGGAATTGAGCCTCGGGACAATGAAAGACTGGCTAAGCACGCAAGGACGCTGGATATCAAGCTGGCGCCGGGCGAGAAAGGTCAAGCCGTCTTTTTGAATAGCGAGAATATAACGGATCTGATCCGTTCCAGGGAAGTCACGCTTGCCGTCTCGCATATCGCGGCAAATGAAACCGTAAGAGAATTGCTTAGCAAGCTACAGCGGCAATTGGCAGAGCGCAAAGGCGTTGTCATGGACGGCCGGGATATCGGCTCGCATGTGCTGCCGAACGCTGAATTGAAAATTTTCCTCACCGCATCCGTACAAGAACGCGCACAGCGGCGCTACAAAGAGATTGCGGGAACGCAGTCGATTACCTTGGAGCAGCTTGAACGGGAAATTGCGGAACGCGACCGCCTGGATGAGCAACGCGAGATTTCACCGCTCATTTGCGCGAAGGACGCAATCGTTCTGGACAGTACGTCGATGTCAATCGATGAAGTTGCGGCTTCCATTGTGAAATTAAGCCGAACCAAATTGGCGGAGGCGAAGTAAACTAATGTTATACGGCATTTTTAAAGCAGTGTTTAATGTCCTTTACGGATTATTGTTCCGCCTTGAAGTCCGGGGATTGGAGAATATTCCGAAGGAAGGATCCGTGATCCTGTGTTCCAACCATATCAGCCTGCTTGATCCTCCTGCTGTCGGCATCAGGGTGCCGCGCAAGGTTCACTATATGGCCAAAGCCGAGTTGTTCAAAATCCCGGTATTCGGACCTTTGATTCGGGCATGGGGCGCCTTTCCCGTAAAACGGGGCGTCGGCAAGGACGCGATCCGCTCCGCGCTTAACCTTCTTGGCGAAGGAAAAGTGATGGGGATATTCCCGGAGGGCACGCGCAACAGCGACGGCGCAGCGGCAAAGAAGGGCGCAGCGATGATTGCTTACCGCAGCGGAGCAGCGATTATTCCCGTAGCGGTAGTAGGCCATTATAAGCTTTTCCGTAAAATGAGAGTTTTCTACGGCAAACCGGTTGATATTTCTGCTATCATAAATGAATCCTCGCCGGATAAGCTGGACCTTATTACGGATGCCATTATGTCTCGCATTTATGAGATGATTGAGAAGAACAAATAACAGGTGTTTTAAATACTGCTTTTCATCGTGAAAGCGGATTTAAATAAAGTTGGGGTATGAATTGAGGAGGTTATTTCCATGTCAGAAGAAATCAATGTTCAAGACCAAGCAGCAATGGACAACTTTGTGTCCTTGAAAAAAGGCGATACTGTAAAAGGTACAATCATCAAAATCGATGATAACCAAGCTTATGTAAGCCTTGGATATAAATATGACGGCGTCATTCCGGTTCGCGAGCTTTCCGCGGTGCAGCTGGATAACGCGAGCGATGCCGTTCAAGTTGGCCAAGAGGTTGAATTGAAAGTTGTCAGCATCGACGACGAGAAAGAAAAGCTTGTTCTTTCGAAGCGTCTGATCGACGGCGAGAAGGCTTGGGACGTTCTGCAAAGCCGTTTCGAAAGCGGAGAAGTATTCGAAGTAGCGGTTGCCGACGTTGTAAAAGGCGGCCTTGTGGCTGACGTTGGCGTACGCGGCTTTATTCCCGCTTCGATGGTAGAGCGCCATTTCGTTGAAGATTTCAGCGATTACAAAGGCCGCACGCTCCGCGTTAAAGTGAAAGAAATCGACCGCGAGAACAACAAAGTGATCCTGTCTGCAAAAGACGTGCTGGACGCTGAGTTCGAGCAAAACAAACAACAAGTCATTGCAGGCCTGCAAGTTGGCGCGCAATTGGAAGGCACTGTGCAACGCCTGACGCCGTTTGGCGCTTTCGTGGATATCGGCGGCATCGACGGTCTGGTTCACGTATCCGAGCTGTCCTGGCAGCATGTTGCTCATCCGAAGGATGTTGTATCCGAAGGCCAAAAGGTTACCGTTAAAGTACTTAAAGTTGATCCAGCGGCAGGCAAAATCAGCCTGAGCATCAAAGCTGCTCAACCGGGTCCTTGGGAATCCGCTGCCGGCCAATTCAACGTTGGCGACATCGTAACGGGTACAGTTCGCCGCCTTGTTACTTTCGGCGCATTCGTTGAAATCGCTCCGGGCGTTGAAGGCCTTGTGCACATCTCGCAAATCGCTCACCGTCACATCGCAACTCCTTTCGAAGTTCTGAAAGAGGGCCAAGAAGTGCAAGCGAAAGTGCTTGATTTCAACCCAGCTGAAAAACGCGTAAGCCTGAGCATCAAAGAAACGGAAGAAGCTCCAGAGCAGCCGGCTGCTGCTGAGCAAGCTCCTAAATCGGGCAGACCTCAACGCGAGCGTACTCCTCAGGTTAAGCCGGAAGATCTGGGCAATAACCCGAATGTCAGCTTGAACAGCTCCAGCATGAGCTACTCGCTGGCTGAGCGTTTCGGCGATAAGCTGAGCAAATTGAAATAATTTAATATCGATGTAATAGAGAGGCTGTTCCTGATGAAGTGTTAATCAGGAACAGCCTCTTTTTCTATTCCGGAATTGTCAAATACGGGAATAGCACCTTTTATTTGGAGCATAATAGGTCAACGAGAGGTGATTCTGCGAGTGAATGCCGGATATATTTCAATCTGGATTATGCTAATGGCTTTTATCTTACTATCAACGGGCTGGTCGGATTTTGTCGGATTAACGATTAAGCATAAAAGATGGGTCTTTGTCGCACTTGCCGCGTGTGCGGCGCTTCAGCCGATACAAGAAACCTTCCGGCTTGGACCCGTGCAGCTTCATGCTTTTGCGGGTACGATCCTGCTTATGCTAATCAGCCTGCTAGCGATGCGCGGGCCGCTTGTATGGGATTCGCGCGGCTATCTTCTTATCTGCGCCTTGCTGGCCGGGATGATCTGGGGGAGCGTAAGGAAGATGTACAGCGTTGATCCCGTGTTCTTCTGGCTTGATCCGATGCTTGACGGTCCCGTTGTTGCCGGCGTGCTGGCAGCGGCTTTCTCTTCGAAGGGGCAGCATCAATTAACCGTCCTGCTGTATGCCGGCGCTGCAGCAGAGCTTGTTCATGCCTTGCTGCAGCGCGGGGTTTACGAGGCGTCCGTCGGTTCGCTGCAGTGGTGGGACAGCATCTGGATTGCCTTTGTCGCTGCGCGCCTGATCAGCTTGCTGTTTATGCTCGTTCGCGCCGGCGTTACACGATTTATAGCCATCCCCTGGCGAAATAAAGGAGGAAGCTCACCCGAATGAATGCTTATCTTGTTGAGCACAAAATGCTGTTAGGCGTATTGCTCGGAATTGTATTCGGCATTGTATCACGGCTTCTTATGCTGACTACGGATTACAGGCAGTATCCGACTTATCCTCACGGGCGGATTATCCATATCTCCCTTGGCGTGATTGCCGCTGCGCTCGGTGCCGTTGCCGTTCCCGCCCTTTACAATAAGGACTATACGGCGATTACTTTCCTATCTCTTGCCGCCCAGCAATTCCGCGATGTGAGAAAGATGGAAAGAGAGACCTTGACCAAAATCGACGAACTGGAGCTTGTCAGCCGAGGCTCCACGTACATTGAAGGCATTGCCATGGTGTTCGAGGGACGGAACTATCTTGTTATTATGACGGCATTGGTAACAAGCCTGTTCTCAATCATCTGGAACATCTATTTAGGCTTTGCAGGCGGGATCCTATCCTTGCTCTTTGTCCGATTTCTGAAATCGGGCAAAACGATATCCCACATTTGCCGCACGGAGGGGGCGGAGGTTCGGGTTGACGGTCCGGACCTGTTCGTTGGCGACATCTATATCATGAACGTTGGCCTGCAGTCGAATCAGGAGATCATCAAAGAGCGGGGAATGGGCTTTATTCTGACTCCCTATAATCCGAATGGAAAAGTAACGATCGGCAACCTGGGCCAAAGACAGGCAATCCTGTACGATCTGTCCACGATTCTTGGCGTATACCGGGATGACGGAGAGCCGGCGCTTATTCCGATGGCCAAGCTGGATATGAAGGACGGACGTCTTGCCGTATTTTTCCTGCCGCAGGAGAGAGATATGTCCAAAGCGCTCCAGATTATCAACAAGGTGCCGATCCTGGAGTCAGCCGTCCGCATGCCTACGGAAGCTTCGGTTAATAAGGAGGCTCCGAACAATGGCTAAGATCATCGCGGTTGTAACCACTGAGCACGAGAAGGTTGGCGGAGGCGCGCCTATTTTCATTGAACCGGATGAGAAAGCGATGCAGCAGACCGCCTTCCTGCTCGAAAAAATATTGGATGCCAGCGCGCACGATTTGAAAAACGGCACGATTGTCATTGTAAACCATCATTAAAAGATGAAAAGTTCGCCAAGAACGTTGTTTTTTGCTATGATGATAGTCGTGAGTATTTCTGAAGGAGTGAGCATTGACCTATGGCAAGACCCGTTATTGCAATAGTTGGTCGCCCGAATGTGGGCAAATCCACCATTTTTAACCGGGTGGTTGGCGATCGGCTGGCAATCGTTGAAGATAAACCGGGCGTAACCCGGGACCGTCTTTATAGCCCAGGAGAATGGAATGGTAAAGCATTCAGCATCGTTGATACAGGCGGTATTGAAATCGATGGCGAAGATGAAATTATGAAATCCGTCCGCATGCAAGCGGAGCTTGCTATTGAGGAAGCGGACGTCATTATCTTTATGTGCGACGCGAAAGCAGGCGTTACGCATGCGGATGACGAAGTGGCGCAAATGCTGTTCCGTTCCCATAAGCCGGTCGTTCTCGCTGTCAACAAAGTGGACAACCTGAACCGGATGGACGAAATTTACGAATTTTACGGCTTGGGCTTCGGTACTCCGATTGCGGTATCCGGCTCGCATGGCCTCGGAATCGGCGACATGCTGGATGCGGCGATTGAGAAGCTTCCCGAGCTTGAGGATGACGGCTATGACGACGATGTTATCCGCGTAGCCTTGATCGGCCGCCCGAACGTCGGCAAATCGTCGCTTGTTAACGCGCTGCTTGGGGAAGAGCGTGTTATCGTCAGCAACGTTGCCGGAACTACCCGCGACGCGATCGATACGCCGTTCGAGCGCGACGGCCAGAAGTACGTGCTGATCGACACGGCCGGCATGCGCAAACGCGGCAAGGTTTACGAGTCTACGGAGAAATACAGCGTAATGCGCGCGTTAAAAGCAATCGAGCGTGCCGATGTTGTGCTCGTTCTGATTAATGGCGAGGAAGGCATCATCGAGCAGGATAAGCATATCGCCGGTTATGCGCATGAAGCGGGCAAGGCTTCGATCTTTGTCGTGAACAAATGGGATGTTGTCGAGAAGGATGACAAGACCATGCAGGAATTCACGCAAAATATCCGCGACCACTTCCTGTTCATGACTTACGCGCCAATCGTCTTTTTGTCTGCGAAGACAAAACAGCGCTTGCACAAGCTGCTTCCAGTCGTAAATCATGTATCGGAACAGCATGCCATGCGTATTCAGACCCATCTGCTTAACGATGTCGTGTCTGACGCGGTTGCTTACAATCCGCCTCCGACGGATAAAGGCAAGCGTCTCAAAATCAATTACGTGACTCAAGTGGCGACCAAGCCGCCTACCATCGTTATCTTCGTTAACAATCCGGAGATGATGCACTTCTCGTACGAGCGGTATCTCGAGAACAAGATCCGCGCGGCATTTGATTTTGAAGGAACGCCTGTCCGTTTGTTCACAAGAAAGAAATCGGATGAAGATTAGGGGAGAAGAAGCTTGATATACGCTGTAATCGCGGTTGTTCTGAGTTATTTGCTCGGCTCGGTATCGTTTAGCATCGTAATCGCAAGACTGGTGAAGGGCATAGATATCCGGGAGCATGGGAGCGGCAACGCAGGCGCTACCAATACGATCCGGGTTCTTGGAAAAGGGCCGGGGCTGCTTTGCTTCGTGCTTGATTTTGGTAAGGGGATTGCCGCGGTATTTATCGGTCGCTGGCTCGGATTGGACGGCGTTGACTGGACGCCCGCAATATGCGGCCTTGCGGCGATAATGGGACATAACTGGCCGATTTATTTCAACTTCAAAGGCGGCAAAGGAATTGCGACCACGATTGGCGCAATTGCGGCGCTTGCCTTTGTACCGGCTCTGATCGCCGGAGTAGTTACGATTATCGTCATTGCCATTACCCGTTACGTTTCGCTTGGATCGCTTATTTTCGCGGCTTTGACTCCCGTACTTATTTCGATTTTCTTCTATTCCGCGCCCGTATTAACAGTCAGTCTCATTCTATGCGTATTCGCGTTTGTACGGCATCGTACGAACATTGTTAAGCTGCTGCAAGGAACAGAGAACAAGCTTGGTGCTAAGAAAGGGTCGTGATCGGAAGGATGTCGCAAGTAAAGTCGGAACGTAAAGGGCGTGCGGCGGTATTGGTGGCAGGCAGCTGGGGAACCGCGCTTGCCGCCGTACTGGCCGGCAATGGTTACGATGTACAACTGTGGACACGGTCTGCCGAGCATGCGGACCAGATGAATGCCAGTCATAAGAACGAGAAGTATTTGCCTGGCGTTGCTCTGCCGGCGTCGCTCCATGCGACAACGGACATGCAGGAAGCTCTCAGGGATGTGGAGCTGGCTTTATTTGTCGCCCCTTCATCGGCAATGCGGGCCGTTGCGAAGCAAGCCGCTCCTTATTTGGCGAAAGAGACTTTGGTCGTTCATGCGACAAAAGGCTTTGAAGCAGAAACGCTGAAACGGATGACAACCGTATTGTCGGAAGAGCTGGACCGCCCTGCCGACAAGATTGTCGTGTTGTCGGGCCCAAGCCATGCCGAGGAAGTGATTCGCAAGCAGCCTACAACGGTGGTGGTTGCTTCCGCGGACATGAAAGCGGCGGAGCAGGCGCAGGACGCTTTCATGAGTACATATTTCCGCGTCTACACGAATCCGGATGTGGTTGGCGTGGAGGTGGCGGGCGCAATCAAAAATATTATCGCACTAGGAGCAGGCTTGTCAGACGGCCTTGGCTTTGGCGACAACGCGAAAGCGGCCTTGCTCACCCGGGGTCTTGCCGAGATCAGCCGTCTCGGAACGGCAATGGGCGCTAACCCGCTGACCTTTGCGGGTCTTGCGGGCGTTGGCGACCTGGTCGTAACCTGCACGAGTCAGCACAGCCGGAACTGGCGCGCAGGCTCCATGCTGGCGGACGGCACGCCGCTCGAGGAAGTGCTGGAGCGGATGGGCATGGTCGTGGAAGGCGTAAGAACGACCCGGGCAGCCAACGAGCTTGCAAAGCAATATGATGTGCAAATGCCCATTACGGCAGAGTTGTACAGCGTACTGTTTGCGAACAATTCTCCAAAGTCCGCGGTCGAGAATTTGATGGGCCGCTTAAAGACGCACGAAATTGAACAGTTAGGCTAAGACATGCGCCTATACCAAACATTTGCCCTCCTCATATGATGTTCCAAGGCTAACGCTTATGAGGTCTTCAGCGACATTGAAGGAGGGGAATGTAGTGGCAAAGGATCTTTCCAAAGATGTTCTTAATGCAATAAATAAAAAAACCGGAAAAAACATATCCGAGAATGCCGTAAAGAAACTGGCTAACGGTGTATCGGCTTCAACGATGCAGAACGAAGACGAGCTCCGGAAGCTGATTAAGAGTGTATCGGATATGGCGAAGGTTCCGGTATCGGACAAAACGATGAACGATATTGTTAAAGCCGTGAAAGCAAGCGGCATGAGTATAGGCGGTATCGAATCGTTGATCAAAATGATGATTAAGTAACGTAAGAGCCAAAAAATCTGCTTTCAACAAGCAGATTTTTTGGCTTTTTTTGTCCTTTTTTGAGCTTGATGTTATAATGAGTGTTGCATTTATTACCGTTTTCAACTAGGGAGTAGATTAGTTCATGGATCCAATGACGAAGATGTGGGTATCTTTAATCGGAATCGGACTTATGGCGATCGCCGCCGTAATCATTACGTTCGCCCGGTTAAAGACCAAAGGAATTATCAAGTTTACGTTATCCTTTGTTTCCTTTATTCTGCTTGTATTTGGTTTTCTATGCGGGCTGATTGCCATTGTCTAACAGAGAGGCCATACATATCGACAACGCGAAAGGAACCGTAGCCGCATGATTGAACTGAAGGGGCGAACAAAAACGGCGGTGGTTGAGCCAGAACTCGGGGCGACGCTCCTAAAGCTCGCGCTGAAAGCAAAGGTAGATTGGTCATCCAACTGCACCCGCGGAACATGCGCGAGATGCCGTTGCTTGATTGAAGAAGGGGCCGAAGCCCTTGAAGGAATTACGGATGCCGAATGGGACCGGATGGAGCCGGAGGAATTTGAAGACGGTTACCGGCTTGCCTGCCAAGCAGTCGTGAAGAACGGAGAGATCCCGGTAAAAGCCATAAACAAGCCGTATTTCTAGCTAAAACGCTGGGGGAGGATGTGCAGTGATGAACAAAGAAATATCCATAGAGAATTCTCTTGCTGCAATCGTCCGGCTGCTCGAGGGTACTCGTGCTGAATGGGTTCTTGGCGGAAGCGCAGGTCTAATGCTGCGTGGTCTGCCGCTACGGGATAAACCGAATGATATCGACTTGTATGCCGACGATGAAGATTACGATCTCATATACGAGCGGCTGAAGCCGTATGCTTCCGATACGAAGGAACTGAGCGAATGCGGTAATTACCGGTCCATCCTTAGTCATTTTGTCATTGAAGGCATTCCGGTAGAACTGGTCGGCGGCTTTGTCGTCCGTTCGGAAGGCTCGCGTTATATAACCGAAGTCCGTAAATTGCTGAAACCGTATTCGGAGCAATTTGTTGTCAAGAACGGGCAAGAGGAGCTGTATGTTCCGGTTGTTCCGCTTGCGCATGAGCTCTGGTTCAATAAACTGAGACAACGCGAAGACCGGCTGCAATTGATCGTGGATCATTACATTAAAGAGGAATCGCTGCATGAGGCCGCCCGATTGCTCCTTGAACAGCGGAATGTGTTTACTCTGGAGACCAAGAAGCAAATGAATCAACGGCTTTCCGGCAAACAGGCAGGTGCTCCCAAATGAGCGGAAGGATTACGTTCTGGCCTTCAGGCACTACGATTGAAGTAAAGCCGGGAACTCCGATCCTCTCGGCGGCGAGAAGGGCCGGCGTGCTCATTCAGACACGCTGCGGCGGTAACGCGGCCTGCTTTATGTGCAAGGTGAAAATACGTCCGGGAAGCGACCTGATGCCTATCGCGGATGAGGAGAAGCGTAAACTTGCCGGTCTGGAAGAAGAGGGCTACAGGCTTGCCTGCCAGGCTAAGGTAAGAGGAGTGGTTCAAGTCGACGTGCCGCTTGATCCGCTTCGAGCCGCCGTTCAGAAGCTTCTGGCGAAGCAGGCGGAAGAAAAAGACGAGTTGTGGTAGAACGAGGAGGAGCAGCAATTGATGCGGGTGAAAAAGAGAAATTCATTGTCTGGAGCTTCTGGCCGTATGGCAATGCTTACTATACTGATCGTGACCGTATTGTCACTAAGCGGCTGCATGTACCCCAAAAGCGAGCTTAAGCAAAATCAGGCCGCGCCAAAGGAAGCCGTCCGGAATGTCCAGGCGGCTATTGATCAATACCAGTCGGAGACCGGGATGCTGCCTATGAAAAACAGCAGCGCCGATACGCCGGTCTATGAAAAGTTCCAGGTTGATTTCACGCAGCTGAAGAACAAGGGATATCTAAGCTCGATACCAACCGCAGCTTTCGAGAATGGCGGCAATTATTATTTCCTGATCATTAACGAAGAGACTAAGCCGCAAATCAAGCTGATGAATCTGGTTACCTATCAGCAGATCAATGACATTCAAAGCTGGGTGAACGATTATAAGAAGAATCACGATAACGAGCTGCCGAAAGGCGAGGCCGCTTACCCAGGCTATTCTTATATCGATTATAAAGCGATGAACAAAAAGGCGCCGGAACTGCGCAGCGATTATTCCTTCCAGACGATATCGGCCATTATGGACGAGTCCGGCCAAGTGTATGCGGATTACGGAATCGACATTATGCAAGCCATGCAGAAGAAGGGCGACACGGGTATTTCGGCTGACACTGATCTACGTACCGTTCTGGTTGATTTCGATATGTTTGTACCGGTCAAGGCGCCGGTCTACCACTGGGTGAATAAAGAACCGCAGGCCGTTTCGGAGCAAGGCAAATAAGCGGAAAACACGAATCCTTATTACCATCCTATACGGACCGGTAGTGAGGATTTTTTGGTATAGAAATCTTTACATCTTCATATAACTCAATCTTGGAAGGGCAAGAGCGTGACTGACTTAAGGGAAAAATTGTGAAAGGAATCGGAATATTCGGTAGGCTAGGACAATATGATATTACTAGTCCAACAAGCTGTACGAGTTGCGTCGCTGGCCTGCCCTCTGAGTCCGGTGGAAGGCGGCGAACCGGAAAATCAATTGGGAGGGGATATTCAGTGGAGAAAGTGGACATTTTCAAGGATATAGCCGAACGTACCGGCGGGGATATTTACCTCGGGGTAGTAGGGGCTGTCCGTACGGGCAAATCAACGTTTATCAAGCGGTTTATGGAAACGGTCGTGCTTCCGAATATTGCAAGCGAAGCCGAACGCGTGAGAGCCGTTGATGAACTTCCTCAAAGCGCCGCGGGTAAAACAATCATGACAACTGAACCGAAGTTTGTACCGAATCAAGCGGTACAATTACGCGTCAGTGAAGGACTTGATGTAAACGTCAGGCTTGTGGACTGCGTTGGTTACGCCGTCGAAGGGGCGAAAGGCTATGAGGATGAGAACGGCCCTCGCATGATTACCACGCCTTGGTTCGACGAACCGATCCCGTTCCAAGAGGCGGCGGAGATCGGCACCAGAAAAGTGATTCAAGAGCATTCGACTCTTGGCGTTGTAGTGACAACGGATGGCTCCATCGCCGAAATCCCGCGCGCATCCTATGTAGAGGCAGAAGAGCGCGTGATCGGCGAATTGAAGGAAGTCGGCAAACCGTTCGTACTTATCATTAACTCCACACGTCCTCGCAGTGAAGAAGCGATTCAGCTTCGCGGGGAACTGCAGGCCAAATACGATATTCCGGTAATTACGATGAGCGTTGCGACTATGGGCGAAGAAGAAGTGATGTCCGTCCTGCGCGAAGTGCTCTACGAATTCCCGGTTCACGAAGTCAACGTTAATCTGCCAAGCTGGGTAATGGTTCTGAACGAGAACCATTGGCTGCGCAGCAACTACGAAAATTCCGTGCGCGATACAGTGAAAGATATTCGCAGACTGAGAGACGTCGACCGCGTTGTCTCGCAGTTCTCCGATTATGATTTCATTGCCAGAGCCGGCCTCAGCGGCATGAACATGGGCCAGGGCGTAGCGGAGATCGATCTCTTCGCGCCGGATGAACTGTATGACCGCATCCTGATGGAAGTAGTCGGAGTTGAAATCCGCGGCAAGGATCATCTGCTCCAGCTGATGCAGGAGTTCTCGCATGCGAAGCGGGAATACGACCGGTTCGCGGAAGCGCTCGAGATGGTTAAGGCTACAGGCTACGGGATTGCGGCGCCTACGCTTGCGGAGATGGCTCTGGATGAGCCGGAACTCATCCGTCAGGGCTCCCGCTTCGGCGTTAGGCTGAAAGCGACTGCGCCTTCGATACACATGATCCGCGTGGACGTTGAGTCCGAATTCGCGCCAATCATCGGGTCGGAGAAGCAGACCGAGGAGCTGGTCCGTTATTTGATGCAGGACTTCGAGGCAGATCCGATCAAGATCTGGGAGTCCGACATCTTCGGAAGATCGCTCCATTCCTTAGTTCGGGAAGGCATCCAGGGCAAGATCGCCATGATGCCGGACAATGCGCGCTACAAGCTGCAGGAGACCCTCGGAAGAATTATTAACGAAGGTTCCGGAGGACTCATTGCCATTATCCTTTAAAGCTAGATTAAGAGGACGGTTGAACCGGTGTAACGCCGGATCAGCCGTTCTTTTTGCGCTGTGCGGCGTTAAGCCGATGCTGTAACAAATTATTCATTGCAATTATCCGTTGTGATTAATATAATGGCAATTGTTGAACGTTTCGATCTTTTTCGACATTTTCATTCGTGTTTGTCGAGCTTTTCCCATTTTTATGAAAGTAATACTTAAATTCCGATTGACATACTTGGTAAAAATGATATGATTACAAATAGATCATTTCATCTATCATTTTGGTTAGATAAAAAGGGAGAGAAGAACATGAAAAAATGGGGTAAACTTTCTTTAACGCTGCTTGTTGCTATCGTTCTTGTCATTGCATCGGCATGCGGCAACAGCAAAAACAACAACTCTGCTAATTCCGAACCTAGCGGCAATGCGGCAGCTAACGCATCGGAAGCGCCTGCAGCATCGGGCAACAGCGAGCTTGACGCACTGAAAGGCAAGAAAGTAGCACTCGTTATGCAATTCAACACAGGCACATTTTCTTCGCAATACGTAGAAGGCGTGAAAGAGCAAGTTGAGAAGTTCGGCGGCTCTGTTCAAGTTTTCGCTTCCGATAATGACCTGGCTAAAATGTCTTCCAACCTTGACGCGGCTGTCAACCAAGGCTTCGACGGTATCCTGATCGACCATGGACAAGCAGGCGCTCTGGAACAAGGTATCAAGAAAGCACAAGAAAAAGGCATCAAAGTTGTCGTATTCGACGCAGACGTAAAAGTAGACGGCGTACCTGTTCTGCAGCAGGATGACCAATCGATGGCTAACCTTACGCTTGAACAGCTGGCTAAAGACGCTGGCGGCAAAGGCAACATCGTTAAAGTATGGGTAGCTGGCTTTGCTCCAATGGAACGCCGTGAAGTGGCTTACAAAGCGTTCCAAGAGAAATACCCTGACATTAAACAAATCGCGGCATTCGGCAACGCTAACAATCCTGCAATGGACACGCAAGCGCAAATGGAAGCGATTCTGAAGCAATATCCGAACAAAGGCGACATTACGGCTGTATGGGCGGCATGGGATGAATTCGCAAAAGGCGCCGCACGCGCAATTCAGCAAGCTGGCCGTACTGAAATCAAAGTATACGGTATCGACATGAGCGACGAGGATCTTCAAATGATCCAAGACAAGAACAGCCCTTGGATTGCTTCGGCTGCCGTAGATCCGAAAGATATCGGCCGCGTTCAAGTTCGTACCCTGTACAAAGAGTTTAAAGGCGAGGCTAACGATCCAATTACCGTGCTTAACGCCGTATACGTAAGTCGCGACGAGCTGCCAGCCGACAAAGTAAGCACAACTCAATTGTCCCAATATATCAATGGTTGGGGAAGCAGCACGCAAAACTATGAAGACTGGATGAAAGAGCTGGAAGGTTCGAAATAATCCAGAGGCTTAATGCTTGCGAAGCAAGAATGGCGACGCCATTCTTGCTTAGTCTTTAACGAAACGCTGGAGAGGTGCACAACATGAGTGTTGCAAAGCAATTGCAAATGAAGGGGATCCGGAAAGCCTTTTCCGGCGTCCCCGCCCTCCGCGACGTCGAATTTAACCTGCTAAGCGGCGAGGTTCACGCGCTGCTTGGTGCCAACGGCGCAGGTAAAAGTACCCTGATGAAAATTTTATCGGGTGCTTACAGCCAAGACGAAGGCACGATTACAATCGACGGGCGGCAAGTTCATATTGGTTCACCTGGGGATGCCAAACATTTGGGCATCCATTGTGTTTATCAGGAAGTCGACACGGCTCTTGTTCCGCAGCTGAGCGTGGCGGAGAACGTTATGCTTGACAGCATTTCCAGCAAAGGCAGCAGCCTATGGCTGAACTGGCGCAAGCTGGAGAAGCAGGCGGAAGCAACACTGGCGCGGCTTGGCGCATCGATTCCGGTCAAAAAGAAGGCAGGGGAGCTGACGCTCGCCGAGAAGCAGCTTGTGCTTATTGCCAGACTGCTGACGGAGAAAGCAAAATACGTTATTTTCGACGAACCGACCGCACCGCTGAGCCTGGAAGAAGCGGAGCGGTTATTCCGTGTTATCGGGCAGCTCAAAGAGGAAGGAATCGGTATCGTATTTATTTCCCACCGGCTTCCGGAAGTATTCCAGCTCTGCGATCGCATTACGGTTATGCGCGACGGTGAGCGCGTGTTGACCGAGTCCACTTCATCGTTAACGATTGATGACGTAGTCCAAGCTATGCTGGGCCGGGTATTCGAGGAAGAATTTCCGAAAACGGAGGTTCCGATCGGTGATCCGCTTCTTGAGGTGTCGGGCGTTACGCGCGCCCATCATGTCCGCAATGTAAGCTTTAATGCCCGCAGCGGTGAAGTCGTTGCCATTGTTGGTCTAGTCGGAGCAGGCAAGACAGAGCTGTCGAGAGTTTTGTTCGGCGCCGATAAGGCAGATAGGGGTAAAGTGACCATCGCGAAGAGGGCGGTTAACAACAGCGAACCGGCGGATGCCATAGCCGGCGGCATTGTGCTGGTGCCGGAGGAACGGCGGAAACAGGGCATTCTTGTAGGAGAATCGGTTCAGAACAACTTAAGCCTGCCGATTCTGAAGCTGCTGACGAGAAGCGGGTTCCTGTCGGGGAAGAAAGAGTCGAACAACGCTGCCGCGATTATCGGGAAGCTCGGGATCAAGACCTCTTCTCCCAATCAGAAAACCGGTCAGCTGAGCGGTGGCAACCAACAGAAAGTTTCCATAGGCAAGTGGCTTCCCACCGGTGCGGAGGTCTACCTGTTCGATGAGCCGACAAAAGGCGTGGATATCGGCGCAAAAAGCGATATTTTCCGGATTATCGGATCACTCGCCGAGCAAGGAAAAGCAATTGTTTACTTAACATGTGAATTTGCAGAAGCGATGGGTATCGCCGACCGAATCCTCGTCATGTGCGACGGCGCAATAGTGAAGGAATTTGGCCGGGGCGAAGCCACGCAAGAGCTGCTGATGCTTTATGCAAGCGGCGGCAAGGAGGAGCAGGCATGAGAGAGAAGTCACTAGATTTCATTTTTAAATTCGGATCATTACTTGTTATTGCCTTAGTCATCCTATTCTTCTCGATGTGGGATGAGCATTTCTTTACGTACGCGAATTTATCGGATATTTTACGGTCTATTTCGATTACGACCTTTGTTGCGATTGGCGTAACCTTCTCTCTGACGGTTGACGGCTTCGACTTGTCGGTAGGCTCTACCGTATCGTTGACGACGGTTGTCACGGCCGCCTTCATGGTCTGGTACGAGCAGCCGGTTGTCGTCGTTATTATTGTTGCTCTATTGATTGGCGCATTGGTAGGTTTGTTGAACGCGCTTCTGATCGTCAAAATCCGCATTCCGGACATGCTGGCCACATTGGCGGTCATGTACATCGTTGGCGGCATCCATAAGACCTATACAAAAGGTTATTCGATCTACAACAACATGCCGATGCCTGACGGATCTACCGCCCCGGGCAAGTTCAGCGAGTCGTTCCTGTGGCTTGGCCAAGGCAAGCTGCTTGGCATTCCGGTTCCGGTGGTGCTCATGATCATTGCCGTTATCGCGGTTCACCTGTTCTTTAAATACACCCGCTGGGGACGCCAGATGTATACAACGGGCGGCAACGAAGAAGCTGCTCGGCTGTCCGGCGTTCGTGTGCGCCGTATCCGTACGTTCGCTTACATCGCTTCCGGCATTTTTGCGGCTATCGGCGGCATTCTGTATGCGGCGCGTGTCGGCACGGGCCAGATTGATGCCGGCGCTCCGATGATGATGGAATCGGTCGCTGCCGTCTTTATCGGTTATTCCGTGCTTGGCGCGGGACGTCCTAACGTAATCGGTACGTTCTTTGGCGCGATCCTGATCGGCGTGCTTCTGAACGGCATGACGATGATGAAAGTACAGTACTATGCCAACGACATTGTCAAAGGCGTAGTTCTTGTCCTTGCGCTTGCCGTTACCTTTATTCATTTGTCCAGAAGACGAAGCGGCTAAAAAGAAAAATGGATGAAAGTACGCGGAACCTCTATAGGCTACTTGAAATTGGAAATCGGCTGTATTACTATAAGTTTGTTTGATGTTGAGGTATATTTTTCAAGTTTTCAGTAAATAAGAGGGATAAGATGACTCTTCATTTGCCTTTAGGGGAGGTGAAACAAATGAACAAGACCGATTTGATTAACAAAGTGGCTGAACTGTCCGATCTGTCGAAGAAGGATGCAACGAAAGCGGTTGATGCCGTATTCGAAGCCATCTCCGATGCCCTTCAAAGCGGAGACAAAGTACAACTGGTTGGCTTCGGTAACTTTGAAGTTCGCGAACGCCAAGCCCGTAAAGGACGCAATCCGCAAACAGGCGAAGAGATTGATATCGCTGCAAGCAAAATGCCTGCATTCAAGCCTGGCAAATCTCTTAAAGACCTCGTTTCCAATTAATTGCTTTCGTATAGCGCCCGAACGCCAACGCGTCCGGGCGCTTTCGTTTTTCGGTCGTATTGCCAAGTCTTGCATGTCGGAGCCGGTCTATAGTATAATCGAGCCCGATGCTAGAGCAGTCATCGCGGTGAGCGGCGAATGCTTACGAAGTAAGAATTATCACAATTGGCTGAAAGGAAGCAAATTGTGTGACAATTCTTTTTAGGAGGGTTAAGATGGAGCCGAATCAAGGCGATTACATCGTTATCAAAGCGAAGGATCAAGGCGTTCAGGTGATTGGCCTCACGCGTGGTCAGGATACCAAGTTCCATCATACGGAGAAGCTGGACAAGAATGAAATCTTGGTTGTTCAATTTACGGATCATACATCGGCAGTCAAAATCCGCGGCAAAGCTTCCGTCATGACCAAGCACGGTACGGTGGATACAGACCAGTAAAACATTGCTCGGACAAACTCCCTCGCGCATAATATGCGCGTTGGGAGTTTTTTTGTGCATAGCTTGGCAGCATCGGTTGTAAAATGGGATATAAGGGATTTTTGGAGCGTTTACTAGGATCGGAGGGATTCCGTTATGCGAAAGGCCTATTTGACGGCGCTGGGAGCGGCGCTTGCGGTAACGGCGGTGATTGGCCTAATGCCTCATTCCGGAATCGGTCCGGGTAAGGGAAAAGGCGAGGTGGCCGTCTTTCATCCCTCCGAGATGAAGAGGCTGACAAGCAGCAATCTGGTTGATGCCATCGTTGGCCTGCAGTTGACCGGAAGAGTAGGCAAGGTACAGTGGACCCAGGCCGTGCTGACCGTTGAAATGCGCGCGGACGACGAGAAGCAGACGGAGCGTTGGTACAGGGACATGGAGAAACTGATCAGACTGTCTTTCGACCAGATGGAAAACGTAAATCGGCTGCTGATCCGCTATGTCGACTCCAAATCGGACGGCCAGCTGCTGTTTGCGGCAGATGTCCGCAGAAATGACAATTGGCTTGGCGAGAACTTTAACGAGTTAAGCGACGCCGATCCTCTGCATGACGAGCTGTGGAGGAAGCGTCTGAGAATCGCGTATACCTCCTTGCTCGAGGAGAGGCTGGGACCAATTGATACCTATTCTACCGCACCCCTTCCAGCTTCCTGACGGAGTTGTAGCCAAATATTGAACAATTTGACCTTGGCGGCTTGTTTCGTATGCTCATGACCTAAAGTTGTGCTATAATAGTTTAGATTATTTAGCGGCAATATCTGTTCGGAGGCTTACCCCATGAAACCTTATCGTATCAACGAACTCGCATCCAAGTATGTCGAGTATGACATGATTCAAACTTACACCGAGCTGCCTGCTTTTCCCGACCCGAGGCTAAGGCTGCTTCATGCCGTGTTAAGCGAGCATGAATCCCTGGAGCCTAAGAGCGAACTCTACTCGCTTGTTGTATCGCTGGTACAGCTGGGGATGGATACGCATGACCTGATCGACACGGAGGAAACCCGGCGCTCAGAGAACGAGATGAGGTCAAGACAGCTGAAGGTACTGGCCGGCGATTACTTCAGCAGCCGTTTCTATCAGCTTTTGTCTCAAGCCGGGCAGATCGGAATGGTATCCAAGATCAGCGCCGCGGTATGCGAAGTAAACCGATTAAAGATGGATCTTTATACCAAGATGCAGAAATCCCAATTGAAGGCCGAAGAGTATTTGAACAAGCTGACGGAGCTGAGGAGCGAGATGTTCCAGCTGTTCAGCGGTATGATGGAAGGCGCGTTCGTGAAGCTTTGGCCGGAGATGCTGGAGGATGTAAGCCGTTGCGAGACGGTTTTGGATGAAATGAATCGCTTTGATTCACCATCCCGGTTTTATCAAAGCTGGGCTTATTGGCATGTCATGCAGGAAGGCACGCCGGAAGAACAGCAAAGCCTCTCCCGGAAGACGGAGCATTCGTTTATTCATGACCTGCGGGGCAAATACGAGCTTCAAAGCAGCCTGGTCTCCAAGCTGAAAGCCGCATCGGACAGTCTTCGCAGCACGGCGGCAAAGCTGGAGTCCGACCGGCTGAAGAACGTCATTCAGGAATTGGCGGATTCCTTCCTGGAGAAGATGGCAGCCCGCACCAGGGCTTAACGAAACGAGGGATATGACAGATGAATGCAAACACAAGCTCTGAATCAAGTTCAGGCTCCAGCTCGAAAGAACATGTGCATGCGCTATTCGAGAACATAGCGCCCAAATACGATATGATGAACGATCTGCTCAGCTTCCGCAGGCATAAGGCGTGGCGGAAATTTACGATGCGCAAGATGAGCGTGCAGCAAGGTCAGACCGCACTGGATTTGTGCTGCGGTACTTGCGACTGGACGATAGCGCTTGCGAAAGCAAGCGGCACGGGTCAGGTTACGGGACTCGACTTCAGCCAGAACATGCTGGACGTCGGTACCGTCAAGGTGAAGGGCGAAGGCTTGAATAAGCAGATCACGCTTGTGCAGGGCAACGCGATGGAGCTGCCTTTTGCCGATAATTCCTTCGATTTTGTTACGATCGGCTTTGGACTTCGCAACGTTCCGGATTACCTACAGGTGCTGAAGGAAATGGAACGGGTCGTGAAGCCGGGCGGCAAGGTGGTATGCCTCGAGCTTTCCAAGCCGTTGTGGCAGCCTTTCAAAGGCATGTATTACTTATACTTTGAACGGATGCTGCCGATGCTCGGCAAATGGGTGGCGAAGCGCTTTGACGAGTACAAGTGGCTTCCGGATTCCTTGAAGCTGTTCCCCGACGCCAACCAGTTATCCGAACTATTCCGGCAAGCCGGGCTTCGTGAAGTACAAGCCTATCCGCTTACTGGCGGAATCGCGGCACTTCACATCGGTACAAAGGAGAAATCGCAGCAATGATTCGCAAACTACGCATTATTTTGGAAATGATAAAATTTGAACATTCCGTATTTGCTCTTCCATTCGCTTTTCTGGGAGCCGTTCTCGGCACGTTAGCGGTTGAGAAGAGATTGCCTTCCTGGGGCGAGATTGGCTGGATTGCGCTTGCGATGGTTGGTGCCCGCAGCGCGGCCATGAGCCTGAACCGGGTTATCGACAAAGCAATCGACAAAGCCAACCCGAGAACGGCGCAGCGGGCATTGCCGGCAGGCTTATTGAAATCGTTCGAGGTTATCTTATTTATTATCGTCTCCTTTGCTTTGTTGTTTATAGCAGCGGCAAACCTGGATCCCATCGCGATGAAGCTGATGCCAATTGCGGTTGTGATGCTGGTTCTGTATTCTTATATGAAAAGAGTTACCTGGCTCTGCCATGTATTCCTTGGACTTACGATCGGCTTGTCTCCGCTTGGGGGCTGGGTTGCCGTAACGGGGTCGCTGAATGCCGCGGCATGGGTATTGTATTTCACCGTAGCCCTTTGGATCGCGGGCTTCGATATCGTATACGCAACGCAGGATTACGAGTATGACCGCGACAGCGGACTTCATTCGATTCCCGCACGATTTGGTCTCTCCGGCGCTTTGTGGATCGCTAGAGGCTTCCATGTAATAACGGCAATAGGGTTCTTCGCTTTGTTCTGGATGACCGAATTGAGCTGGGTGTACCTCATTGGCACGGTCGCATCGATTCTGATGCTCTTCTACCAGCACTGGCTGGTAAGACCAAATGATCTGTCCCGCGTGCAAATTGCCTTCTTCGGCATGAACGGAACGCTGAGCGTTGTGTTGTTCGTATTCGCGATGTTTGATCTGCTGGTGGTGCACCAATGGTAGAAGCAAGCGGCGCAACAAGACCTAAACGCTGGGTAGTCGGAATAACCGGGGCTAGCGGGGCTATCTACGGAATCCGGTTGATCGAAGAACTGCTTCAAGCGAATTACCTCGTTCATGTCATCGTGACGGAAGCGGGATGGCGGGTATTGAAAGAAGAACTCGGCTGGGATACATCTCGCCGCCAAGCTGCATTGGAGCATCGGTTCGGAGAAGCCGTAACGGCCGGCCGACTGGTCTTCCATCCGAATGCCGATATCGGCGCCAGCATCGCAAGCGGTTCCTTCCAGGTTGAAGGCATGGCGATTGTGCCTTGCTCGATGGGTTCTCTTGCCTCGATGGCGCGAGGCATTTCGGACGACTTGCTGACACGCGCGGCGGACGTCATGCTGAAGGAAGGTCGCAAGCTTATTATTGTTCCGCGCGAAACGCCTCTGCATGCTATACATTTGGAGAACATGCTTACGCTTGCCCGGCTTGGGGTAAGAATCATTCCGGCAATGCCGGCCTTTTATTATAAACCGCAATCGATGGATGAAATGATTAATTTCCTTGTCGGCAAAGTGCTCGATAGCATGTCGATCGAGCATCAATTATTCAGAAGATGGGGAGATGACCTTACATGACGGGCAGACTGAATCCACTCCGAGTAGGCCGGATTGATTATGCGAACGCATGGCCGCTTTTTCACTATTTAGAGGATTATACCGAGCATGCCGGCATCGATATCGTGCTGAAGGTGCCGGCGGAACTGAACCGGTTGCTGCGCGAAGGGGAGATCCAGGTTTCGGCCGTATCTTCCTTTGCTTACGGGATGAACGACAAGGATTATGTCCTTCTCCCGCATTTATCGGTAGGGTCGGAGGGTAAAGTAAATTCAATCCTTCTATTCCTTAAACAACCGATCGGGCAGTCGTCACCGCAGCGAATCGCTGTTACGACAACGTCGGCTACGTCGGTCAACCTGCTTAAAATATTAATGAAAAAGTATTACGAGCTTGATCCCGTATACGAACCGGCCGAGCCTGATCTTGACCGGATGCTGGAATGGGCCGACGGCGCTCTACTGATCGGCGATCCCGCTATCCGGGAGTCTTGGGAAGACAAAGGCTTGACCGTTATTGATCTCGGTGAAGTGTGGAATCAGTGGACGGGACTTGCGATGACGTACGCCGTTGTAGCTGCCCGCAAGGAAGCGGTGGAACAGTCGCCGGAAGCTTTCGAGCGATTGTTCCGGGCATTTACGGCTAGCAAGGAGAAAAGCGTAGGAGATCTTACGCCGCTTATCCAGAAGGCTATGGAACAGCTTGGCGGCGATCCGGCTTATTGGCAAATGTACTTCACTTGCCTAAATTACGACTTTGGACCAAAGCAGCAGGAAGGCCTTGCGTTGTATTTCCGCTATGCCAGCGAGCTTGGCTTGCTCGATCACGACGTGAACCTGCATTTTTATAAAGAAGAAACTCTGCCGAACAGGTGAAAGAATGAAACTATTAGACATTTTTGCAAAGTTGAAAGGCGATATGTCCCGAATCGAGCAAGAGCTGGAGCGAAGCATTTCGTTCGGCGACGAGCTGCTTAGCGAGACGTCTCTTCACCTGCTGAAGGCAGGGGGGAAACGGCTGCGCCCCGTATTTGTGCTTCTTGCGGGCAAATTCGGCCATTACGACCTTGATAAACTGACGAAGGTAGCCGTGCCGCTTGAACTCATCCATATGTCTTCCCTGGTGCATGACGATGTCATTGACGATGCATCCACTCGGCGCGGTCAGCTAACCGTCAAATCCAAATGGGATAACCGGATTGCCATGTATACGGGCGATTATATTTTCGGCAGGGCGCTCACGATAGTAACAGAGCTGGATGATCCGTTTATCCATCAGATGCTCTCGAAATCTCTCGTGCAGATGAGCATTGGAGAGATGGAGCAAATCCGGTATTTCTTCAATACCGAACAAACGATACGAGATTATTTGCTGCGCATTCGCCGCAAGACGGCGCTGCTGATCGCGATCAGCTGTCAGCTTGGCGCGGCTGCGGCAGGCGCGGACCGGGCGACGCTCAACCGTCTGTACCGTTACGGTTACAATGTCGGGATGACCTTCCAGATTCGTGACGATATGCTGGATTTGTTCGGCACCGAGAAGCAGATCGGCAAGCCTCCGGGCTCGGATATCCGGCAAGGAAACATTACGCTGCCCGTCATTCTCGCCTTGAAGGATGACAAGGTGCGCGAACCTTTGCTGGAGCAAATTCGGATTATCCGCGAGCATAACGGGAATGTTGATACCAAACCGGCTATTTCGCTGATCAAAAGCAGCAAAGGCATTCAGCTGGCTGACCAGCTGGCGAATGATTACGTCAAAAAAGCTTTGGCCGCTTTAGAGGGATTACCGGGTATTGGAGCGAAGAAGAATCTGATTGACATTGCGCATTTCGTAGGTAAGCGTAACTACTAGGGGATGCGGTGCTTGAATTTGTTCCGCACCATTCTTTTAGCGAATGCTTACGAAGCAAGAATTGTTTCACAATCGTTAAGCAGAGCTTACGAAAATGTTCCACACAATTCTTTTAGGAGGTAGCGTTATGGAAAGAACTTTTTTGATGATTAAACCAGATGGTGTACAACGCGGCCTTATCGGAGAGATTGTGTCGCGGTTTGAACGCAAAGGCTTGAAGCTGGTTGCCGCCAAATTTATGGTTGTGAGCAGAGAACTTGCGGAAACCCATTACGCCGAACATCAAGGCAAGCCCTTTTACGAGCCGTTGCTGAACTTTATTACCGCCGGGCCGGTTTTTGCCATGGTATGGCAGGGGGATAACGTGATTGCCCTAACTCGCGCCATGATTGGCAAGACGGATGCGGTAGATGCATTGCCAGGCACGATTCGTTCGGATTTTGCCGTACATACGAATTTGAATTTGATTCACGGTTCGGATTCCCCGGAAAGCGCCGCAAGGGAAATCGCTAATTTCTTCTCGCCCGAGCAGCTGGTGGAATACGAACATACCGTGCAGCGTTGGATCTAAGCCATACATAACGCTGTCGTTACAACAGGAGGCGTCCATGCCGGTGGATCTGGATTTCGATCTTTTTATCCAAAGAATGAAGGCTAAAACCAATATCGATTTGTCGCAGTACAAAGAAGCCCAGATGAAGCGCCGTCTGACGACGCTTCGCCAGAAGCACGGCTACCAGACGTTTGAGGCTTACTGGAAAGCGATCGAACAGGACCGGAGTTTGCTGAACGAATTTTTGGACCGGATGACCATTAACGTGTCCGAATTCTGGAGGAACCCGAACCGGTGGGAAGTGCTGCAAAGCCGCTTCCTGCCGGAAATGCTTCAGCGGGGAGAGCGGTTAAAGGTATGGAGTGCCGCTTGTTCGACGGGGGAAGAGCCGTACACGATCGCGATGATTCTGTCGGAGCTTGACGCTCTTGCCAAAACGTCTTTACTGGCGACTGACCTGGATTCCGTTGTATTGCAAAAAGCGAAGGAAGGGCAGTATCTGGAACGATCCTTGCGGGATGTTCCGGCTGCCTACAGGCAGAAGTATTTCGAGCCGGATCATGGAATGTACGCGGTATCGGAAAAGCTTAAAAACGCGATTACGTTTAAACAGCAGAATCTGCTTTACGATTCCTTTGAGCAGTCCTTCGATCTGATCGTCTGCCGGAACGTCATGATTTATTTCACGGAAGAAGCCAAGCACTTATTGTATCAGAAATTCGCAAGCGCGCTTCGGCCCGGCGGACTCCTGTTCGTCGGAAGCACCGAGCAGATTTTCTCTCCTTCGCAATACGGCTTTGAATCGGCCGATACCTTCTTCTACAGAAGAATTACCGGCTAATGTATACCGATTTCCATCCGCTCCAATACTAAGGACAACCGATCTTTAATTGGAGGATGAAAATGGACAAGCGACAAGTGATTCATGCTTACCGAAGCGGGATCATATCCATTCAAGAATGCGCTCAAATTCTCGGTTTGGACAGCCGTCAACTCCCTAATCTGATGAGTCAGATGGCAGTGAAGGCAGACAGGGAAACAAGCAAGCGCTTTGTGAACAGCTAACGCTTTCCATAGCCGCCCGAAAGGCGGATGCCGGGGCCAGAAATGGCTTTGGCATCCGCCTTTTTATTGCATTTAAGAGGTGCCGCTTTTCTTGTCAAAGACAGAAGCCTGTACTATAATGAGCAAAGATGTTTACATAAAAAGCCCGGAATATGAACAGTTAGGATGGTAGAGATCATGCGCGAACTGAAAGTTGAGCTAGGCGAACGCTCTTATCCCATTTATATCGGTGAAGGTCTTTTGCAGGAGGCGGCAGCTTATTTCAAGAAGCATCAGATCAGCCTGAAATCGCCGATGCTTATCATTACGGACGAACATGTTGCTCCTCAATACCTGGAGCCGCTCGAAAGTACGCTTCGTGAAGCAGGTTTTACAGTAGCTAGCACGGTTGTTCCTGCTGGCGAAAGCTCCAAATCGCTCTCCATGCTGGAAAGCCTCGTGACAAAAGCGCTTGAAGCCGGCCTTGACCGGAAGTCGACGATCGTTGCGCTTGGCGGCGGCGTTGTAGGGGATCTTGCCGGATTTGTGGCAGCTTCCTATATGCGCGGCGTTAAGTTTGTGCAGATTCCAACAACGATTCTTGCCCACGATTCAAGCGTTGGCGGCAAGGTAGCGGTGAATCATCCGCTTGCGAAGAACATTATCGGCGCATTCCATCAGCCCGAGATGGTGCTTTACGATCTGAATACGCTGCAGTCGCTGCCTCCGAGGGATGTCAGCGCGGGCTTATCGGAAGTTGTGAAGCACGGTTTAATCTGGGATGCGGAATTTACGGCATGGTGCGAAGAAAATGCGGAGCGCTTGCTCGCGCTTGAACCGGATGCGCTTGGCTACGCCCTTTACAAAGGCTGCAGCGTTAAGGCAGCCGTTGTCTCTCAAGATGAGCGCGAGAATGACCTGCGCGCGATTCTGAACCTTGGCCATACGATCGGCCACGCGCTGGAAGCGGTAGCCGGCTATGGCGAGCTTTTGCATGGGGAAGCCATCTCCATCGGCATGATCGGCTCGGCGAGACTGGGATTGCGCTACGGCGCGCCGGAAGAGGTGTATGCGACCACGAAGCGCGTGTTGTCCAAGGTAGGTCTTCCGGTGAAGCTTCCTGCGCATTACGACGTGGATGCGATTATGGACGCGATGATGCATGACAAGAAATTCAGCGAGAGCACGATGGTATTCGTAGTGCCAACCGAGATCGGCAAAGTGGAAATCAAGAAGGATGTTCAGTCCGCATGGGTAAGGGACATCGTTGAGCAATTGAAACTGGAGGCGTAAAAGGGATGACAGTTAGAGGGATTCGCGGTGCCATTACCGTTGACGTAAATGAGAAAGAGCCCATTTTACAGGCAACGCTTGAGCTGCTGCAAGAGGTTGTGAAACAAAACGATATCGTACCGGATGATATTGCGAGCGTGTTTATTACCGTTACGCAAGACCTGGACGCTACATTCCCGGCTATTGCGATCCGTCAGATGAGCGGCTGGGATCTTGTGCCTTTAATGTGCGCGCTGGAAGTGCCGGTGAAAGGCAGCCTTGAGCGCTGCGTTCGTTTTATGATTCATCTGAATACGGACAAAACTCAAGCCGAGATTAACCACGTCTATCTTGGAGGCGCGCGCGTGCTTCGTCCGGATTTGTCAAAATCCTGATTGACGCGTGGCCTAATCGGTAGTATATTGGGTACTAACAATAGTTAGGCAAGAGAAGAGTAGCAAGTTAAAAGACAGGTTTTTTAGAATGAAACTTGAAACGTCATCACAGGATGGCGCGGATGTTTCACCTTAGGTAGCAGGCTTTTAGTTGAGTTGAGATGAGTTAAGCAGAGACGAGTGCAGGACAGTTGAGAATAGAAGGCTTGATTACCGCAGCTAAGCGTAGCAGATAGCATAACTATCGTGCGCCTTAGGTCTATTCTTTATTTTGTTCGCAATCTTATTTGTCATCATCCATACATTCAACGCCCCTGCTCCCGGCAGGGGCTTTTTTAATGCCCTTCTAACCCATACGCGAGTACCAAGAGGAGGAACCCCCCATGACAAATGAATTGCAGCAAGTAACGAAGCTGGCCGACCAATACAATATTATTCCGATCGTACGCTATATGCTTGCGGATACGGAAACACCAATCAGGCTGTTCCAGCATTTTGCGAAGGAGCAGCACGCGTTCCTGCTTGAGAGCGTAGAGGGCGGAGTGAAATGGGCGAGATATTCATTTATCGGGACAGATCCTTTCATGATGCTCTACGGGAAGAACGGCAAGATGGTACTGGAGCATAACGGAGAGAAGCAAGTGTTCGACGAGAAGCCGATTGAGCTCTTGAAGGCTCAGCTGCGCGGCTTCCGCAGCCCGTCGCTTCCGGAGCTCCCGCCGTTTACGGGCGGTGCGATCGGATACTTCGGATACGATTTGCTCCAATATTACGAAAACCTCCCGGCGCACCGCATCGACGACTTGCAAATGAATGATTTGCAATTTATGTTCTGCGACCAGGTTATCGTATTTGACCACTTCAAGCAGCAGCTGCAAATTATCGGGAATGTTCATATTCCTCATGCGGCTACCAACGCGGATATCGAGAAGGCTTATAACCGTGCGGTAGCCAAGATCGAGGCAACAATCGAACGCGTGCAGCAGCCGATTACGGTTCCTGTAACATCGGGTTCGTCGATCCCGGTTGATCCCGAGCTTGGCGATGTACAGTCCAACCTGACGAAAGAACAGTTTATTTCGAACGTTGATCAGGCGAAGGAATATATCCGAGCCGGCGATATTTTCCAAGTCGTCTTGTCGCAGCGCTTCAGCATCGAAACCGAGGTTGATCCTCTTCACGTATACCGCGTGCTTCGCACGATGAACCCGTCTCCTTATATGTACTATTTGAAAATGGGAGATGAAGTGATCGTTGGCACATCGCCTGAAGCGCTCGTAAAGGTTAACGGCGACCGTAAAGTCGAGACACGCCCGATCGCCGGAACTAGGCCGCGCGGCAAGACGCCGGAGGAAGACAAAGCGCTTGAAACGGAATTGCTCGCCGACGAGAAGGAACGGGCGGAGCATCTGATGCTGGTTGACCTTGGACGCAACGATATCGGCCGCGTGTCGGAATTCGGCACGGTACGCTGCGACGCTTACATGGAGATTGAGCGTTACTCGCATGTCATGCACATCGTGTCCAACGTATCCGGCAAGCTTCGCGAGGACAAAGACTTCTTCGATGCTTTCCTGTCCTGTCTGCCGGCTGGGACGGTATCCGGCGCTCCCAAGCTTCGGGCGATGGAAATTATCGCCGAGCTTGAGAACGAAGCGCGCGGCGCTTACGCAGGGGCAATCGGTTATCTCGGATTTGGCGGATCGCTGGATACATGCATCACAATCCGGACCATTGTGTTCAAGAACGGCAAAGCCTATGTGCAGAGCGGAGCAGGGATCGTATGGGACTCCGTTCCGGAGAGCGAATATATGGAGACGGTTAATAAAGCAAAAGCGTGCCTTAAGGCGATCCGCGCTGCGGAAGCGGTTTTTGGCATACGGAAGAGCCCGGCTGAACAGGCGGTTAACGCGGACTACTATGTAACAAGCGGAGAGGTGTTGTAAAATGAGTTTGGTGACAGAACAGGTAACGATGCAAGGAGCTTTAAACAAGCTGATGAGCAGCACCGATCTGACGCGTGAAGAAGCCCGGTCGGTAATGGATATTATTATGAGCGGCAACGCAACTCCTTCGCAAATTGCGGGCGTAGCGACTGCCCTGCGCATGAAGGGCGAGACGAAGGACGAGATTACGGGATTTGCGGAAGTGATGCGCCAGCATTCCAGCCATGTCCAGACGAAGCAGGAAGGCTTGCTTGATACTTGCGGAACCGGCGGTTCCGGTATTCATAAATTCAATATTTCCACGGCTTCCGCAATTATCGCTTCGGCGGCCGGCATTCGCGTGGCGAAGCACGGCAACCGGGCGATGTCCGGCAAAGCAGGCAGCGCGGATGTACTCGAAGCACTTGGCGTGAACATTACGCTAACTCCGGAGCAAGCATCCGAATGCTTGAATCAGATTGGCATCTGCTTCATGTTCGCTCAGCTGTATCATCCGTCTCTCCGCCATGCGGCTGCGCCGCGCCGCGAGCTTGGCGTCCGCACGATCTTTAATATGCTGGGTCCATTAACGAATCCGGCTGGCGCCGATCGTCAGCTGATCGGTTTGTACGACCGTACCAAAACGTCCACGATCGCAGCCGTATTAAACGAGCTTGGCGTGAAACGGGCGATGGTTGTCAGCAGCGTAGACGGATTGGATGAGATCAGCATTTCGGCGCCAACCCAAATTTCCGAGCTGCGAAACGGCGAAGTGGTTACTTATGAACTGACTCCGGAAGAGCTGGGTCTCTCCCGCTATCCGATTTCCGAAGTGATCGGCGGAGATCCGGAGACGAATGCGGCGTTGATCCGTGCGATTTTCAACGGCGAACAACGCGGCGCGTACCGCGATATCGTGCTCGCTAACGCGGGAGCTTGCATTTATGTAGGCGGCTATGCGGATTCACTCCGCGAAGGCGTTGCGCTTGCAGCCAAAATGATTGATACCGGCATGGCAAATCAGCAATTGCAAAAGCTTATTCAGACGACAGGAGAGTTGACTCATGTTTCTTGATAAAATCGTAGTAACGAAGCGGGAAGAGGTTGCTCATCTCGCTTCGGGCTTCCAGTTATCCGAGTATGAACGCAAAATCGCATCGCTTCCCGAATGCCGCGGCTTCGAACGCGCGCTAACGGCCGGCCGCAAACGGGATGTCGGCCTGATCGCGGAAGTGAAGAAGGCATCCCCATCCAAAGGCCTTATCCGTCCTGATTTTCATCCTGCCGAACTTGCGGCGGCTTATGAGCGCGCAGGCGCGGACTGTATATCGGTGCTTACGGACCGCGATTATTTCCAAGGCTCCAATGAATACTTAACCCTGATCAAGGAGACGGTCAGCAATCCGCTTCTCCGCAAAGATTTTATTATCGATTACCGTCAGGTATACGAGGCTCGTGTTATTGGAGCGGATGCGGTACTATTAATAGCAGCCATTCTCACATCTTCCGAGCTGTCGGAGTTGTATGACACGGCAAAATCGCTTGGCATGGACGTTCTCGTTGAAGTTCATGACCGCGAGGAGCTGGAGCGGGTTCTGGAGCTTGATAAAGCAACTCTGATTGGCGTTAATAACCGTGACCTGAAATCCTTCGTAACCGATCTCCGTACGACTGAAGCACTTATTGATCTCATGCCAAAAGGAGTTACGGTTATAAGCGAAAGCGGCATTGCGGGTCGAAACGATATGGATTATCTTCAATCCGTCGGCGCGCAAGGCGTCCTGATCGGCGAACATTTCATGCGCCAGCCGGATGCCGGACAGGCTATTATCGACCTGATGGGTCCGGTGACGCGGGCATGACGGCATCGCCGAGAATCAAGATTTGCGGATTGAAGGATACCGCTACCATTGCGGAGATGAACGGGCTTCCTTTTCATGAGATCGGCTTCGTGTTTGCGCCAAGCAAACGCCAGGTCGATGCGGAAACCGCTGCAGCTCTAATTCAGGCAGCCAACCAGCTTCAGGCAGCTGAGGGTGTAGCGCCTCAAACGGTAGGCGTCTTCGTTAATCCCGGCATGGAGGAGCTGACAGCGATTGTTGCGAAAGCGCCTCTGGACGTCGTACAGCTGCATGGGCAGGAGACGCCGGAGTTTTGCCGTATGGTTAAGAACCGCTTGGATAAGAAGATATGGAAAGTATTCTCTATCGGAAAAGACGGCGCTGATGCACACGATCGCGTGTCCGCCTATGAGGGTGCCGTAGACGCCATACTGATCGACACAGCCGGCGGCGGTACGGGTCAAACTTTTGACTGGCAGCTCATAACGGACTATCAGAATGCGGCAGCGGCCATCGGTGTTCCTTTGTACGTGGCCGGAGGACTTCATCCCGGCAATGTGGAAGAGCTTCTGGCAGGCCATCCGGTTGACGGTATTGACGTATCGAGCGGTGTTGAGACGGACGGCCGTAAAGACATCGAGAAGATTAGACTATTCGTTGGAAAGGTGATAGAACGATGAACCAAGTACCAGACGAAAACGGGCGCTTCGGCAAATTCGGCGGCCGGTATGTACCGGAGACGCTGATGAACGCTTTGTTGGAGCTCGAAGAGGCTTATAAGTATTATTCGCAGGACGAATCTTTCAAGCAAGAGGTTCATGATCTTCTGCACAAATATTCGGGACGTCCTACGCCGCTTTATTATGCGGAACGGTTAAGCCAGCATCTTGGCGGCGCAAAGATTTACCTCAAGCGCGAAGATTTGAACCATACCGGCGCCCACAAAATCAATAATACGATCGGGCAGGCCGTGCTTGCCAAGCGCATGGGCAAAACAAAAATCATTGCCGAAACCGGCGCAGGCCAGCACGGCGTTGCATCGGCAACAGTTGCAGCATTGCTTGGACTGGAATGCAAAGTATTCATGGGCGAAGAAGACATGAAACGCCAGCAGCTGAACGTATTCCGCATGCAGCTGCTTGGAGCGGAGGTTGTTCCCGTTATGTCGGGCACCCGTACGCTCAAGGATGCCTGCAACGAGACGCTCCGCTATTGGGTCAGCCATGTAGACGATACGTTCTACATTCTGGGATCGGCAACGGGACCGCATCCTTACCCGATGATGGTCCGCGACTTCCAGCGTATTATCGGGGATGAATCCCGCAAGCAGATCGTCGAAGCGGAAGAGCGTCTTCCGGATTATGTGGTTGCGGCGGTTGGCGGCGGCAGCAATGCCATCGGTATTTTCTATCCGTTTATTAACGATGAGTCCGTCCGTCTTGTTGGGGTTGAAGCAGCGGGACGCGGTATTGATACGGAAGAGCACGCAGCGACGATGACTATGGGCAGCCACGGCGTATTCCAAGGCTCGATGAGCTACTTGCTGCAGGATAAATACGGCCAGGTTCAGCCTGCGCATTCCATCTCGGCGGGGCTTGACTATCCGGGCATCGGACCGGAGCATGCGTATTTGAAGGATTCCGGCCGCGCGGAATACTTCCCGATTACCGATGCGGAAGCGCTTGACGCTCTTCAACTGCTGTCTCGCACGGAAGGAATTATTCCGGCATTGGAATCCGCCCATGCGATTGCGCAGACGATTAAGCTGGCTCCAACCCTTGATAAAGACAAAATTGTCGTTGTCAGCTTGTCCGGACGAGGCGATAAAGACGTGGAAGCGATCATGGGTTATCTGGGAGGTACAGAGGCATGAATTTGATTGATGCTGCTTTTGCCAAATTAAAGCAAGAAGGAAAGACGGCGCTTATTCCGTTTCTGACGATTGGGGATCCGGATATCCCTACATCAATCGCTATTATTAAAGAGCTTGAAGCAGCGGGCGCGGATCTCGTGGAGCTTGGCGTCCCATATTCCGATCCGCTTGCAGACGGTCCCGTTATTCAACGGGCATCCGAACGCGCGCTTAAGAATCGCATATCGATTCTGGATTGCATCGAGACGGCTGCGCAAGCCCGCGAAGCCGGCGTCAAGCTGCCCTTTATTTTATTTACTTATTTCAATCCGGTGCTTCAATTCGGCCTGGAGGACTTTATGAATCTTGTCGTGGAGAAGGGGATCAGCGGGCTTATCATCCCGGATCTTCCGATTGAAGAGGATGAGGAAGTGCGTACGCTGGCCGAAGCGAAAGGCGTTCACCTTATTCCGCTGGTGGCTCCAACCTCGAAGGATCGCGTTATCCGCATTTCCAAGAAAGCGCGCGGCTTTGTCTATTGCGTTTCCTCCCTGGGCGTAACGGGAGTCCGTGCCGAATTCCACAGCGGCATTGACGATTTCCTTGCAACGGTTCGAGAAGCAACGGACCTGCCGATTGCCGTGGGCTTTGGCATTTCCAGCCGCGAGCAGGTGGAGCGCTTCGAGAAAACCTGCGACGGCGTAGTCGTAGGCAGCGCGATTGTGCGCAAAATCGAAGAAACGCTTCCTCTATTAAGTGATTCTTCGAAGCGGGAAGAGGGATTGGCCGAAATCCGCAGCTTTGTTGCCGGATTGAAGGGCTGATGCGAAAGGACAGAGCTTGCCGGCTCTGTCCTTTTTTATTTCAAGCATTTGCGCTGTCTGTAAAATGGATGGTAAAGCCTATTGGCCTAGTGAGCTCCAATTCCTATTTTACAAGACGACCCTTTAAAACCTTTACAAGATGTGAGACAATAGAAAACATGCGGTTAGCCAATATGGCCAATATGACAAAGAGGTGAATGGCGATGCAGCCAAAAAGCAATATCGTGCATCTCCCTGTTTATCAGCCGGGAAAACCGGTTGAAGACGTTAAGAGAGAGCTTGGATTAGACGAGGTTATCAAGCTTGCTTCCAACGAGAATCCGTTCGGTTACTCGGAACAGGCGAAAGCAGCTATCATAAATGAATTAGGTCAAATTTCAACCTATCCGGACGGTGCAAGCTTTGAGCTTACGGCAGCTGTAGCGGCAAAATACGGAGTAGAGTCCAATCAGATTATTTTTGGCACGGGCTCGAGCGACATTATCCTTATGCTGGCGAGAACCTATCTTGCTCCGGGCGACGAGACGGTTATGGCCGACGAAACGTTCTCCCAGTACAAACATAACGCGGAGATCGAAAATGCCCGCATTATTGAAGTGCCATTAAAGGACGGCAAACATGATCTTCCGGCGATGCTGGCCAAGATTACGGACCGTACGAAGCTGGTATGGGTATGCAATCCGAATAACCCGACCGGCACGATCGTCACGGAAGATGAACTTACCGCTTTCCTCGATCAGGTTCCTAAGGATGTTCTGGTCGTATTGGATGAAGCGTATTGCGAATTCGTGGAAGAGCCCGGTTTCCCGGACGGCATTAAGCTGTTGAAGAAATACCGGAACTTGATCGTGCTTCGCACCTTCTCGAAAATTTACGGTCTGGCCTCGCTGCGTATCGGTTACGGAATCGGCCACGCCGATGTCATTCAATATATGAACCAAATCAGAGAGCCGTTTAATACGACCCGCCTCGGACAAGTAGCGGCAAAAGCCTCTCTTGCCGACGATGATTTTATTGCGTTCTGCCGCAAGCAGAACCGCGAGGGAATCGAATACATGTCCAGTCAATTCGACCGTCTTGGCTTAAGCTACTTCCCGGCGTACGGCAACTTCGTTATGGTTGATACGAAGCTCCCTTCTGCTGACGTTTTCCAATCGCTCCTTCGTAAAGGAGTTATTGTTAGATCGCGCTGGACGTACTATCCGACCCACATCCGCGTCTCAGTGGGCACTCCGGAGCAAAACGAAAAGTTTATCGCGGCTCTTGAGCTAGTTCTGCAGGAAGCGGCGGTGCGCGGATAGCCTTATGACGAAGATCGCGATATTTGGGGTAGGATTGATTGGCGGTTCATTGGCGCTCTGCTTTAAAGGCAGGCCGGAGCTTACCGTTGTAGGTTACTCGAACCGTCAGTCCTCCGTTGAAAAATATATGAAGCGGGGAGTCGTCGATTACGCGACAACTTCCTTGCGCGAAGCTGCTGAGGGCGCCGATTTTATTTTTCTGTGCGTGCCGGTAGGCAAGCTTGAAGAATACGTAACGGAGCTCGGCAAGCTAAATTTGAAGCCAGGCTGCATCGTAACGGATGTAGGGAGTACGAAAGCTTCGGTGGCCGAATGCGGCAGAAGACTGGAGCAGAATGGCGTGTCGTTTATCGGCGGCCATCCAATGGCCGGTTCCGAACGCTCCGGCGTTGAAGCAGCCTCCACGAATCTGTTCGAGAACGCGTTCTATGTACTAACACCGGAAGAGACTACACCGCCGGAAGCTTTGGAACGGCTGAAAAACCTTCTGGTTCATACAAGAGCGCATCTTGTCAGCGTTGATGCCAATTCGCATGACGAGATTGTAGGGGCAATCAGCCATCTGCCGCATATGATCGCGGTAGCGCTCGTTAATCAGGTCCGCGGCTACAATGAGAATAACGGCTTGTACGAATTGCTGGCTGCCGGAGGCTTCCGGGACATTACGAGAATCGCGGCAAGCGATCCGATCGTCTGGCGCGATATTCTGATTAATAACCGCGAAGTTCTGCTGAAGCTTCTGAAGGATTGGAATTCGGAAGTGGAGAAGTTTGCGGTGATGCTGGAAGCTTTGAACGGCGATGCGATTGAGGAAGCCTTCCAGACAGCCGGAGAGTTCCGCAGCAAGCTGCCTGAGCGCCGGAAAGGCATGATTCATTCTTTATACGATTGTTATGTGGATGTACCCGATCATCCCGGCATTATCGGCAATATTGCCAGCGAGCTGGGCAGTGCCCGGATTAACCTTAGCAACATCAATATTATCGAGAGCAGGGAAGATGTTCCCGGCGTGCTTCGTTTATCGTTCCGGACTCAGGAAGATCTGGATCAAGCGATGGAGCTGCTCGGCAAAACCGGATATACCGTTCGTCAATAAAACCTCGAAAGAGGTTTTTTTGTTTGTTGGCGGATAAGAAATTTTACGGACAAAAAGTTTAAGCGTTTTCAAAAAAACCGTTGACATTGTGGAAGCGTATACATATAATAAAAGTACAGTATGGTTTCTCTCCACTCCTATCCAAAACTATAGCGTTCAATATGAATGCTGACCACTCTTCGGAGTGGTTTTTTTTTGTTCTTTTTTGTGGACACGCCGTTTGCTCCAATTCCGACAAAATCCTGCACGCTGGAAATTAGAGTTTATTTATTTTTTGAGACTAATGCAAAGAGGTATGTTACAATATCGAAGGACAGTGGGTATTGTTAAAATATGGATTAAAATCCTTTTTGTCGAAACAAGAAGGATTTTGGCTCTTGCGACTCGAATTACATACATCGTATTTATTGATATTTTTTATGATAATGACCGCAACTTTTCGCTTCCGGTTCGGTATAAGGATACATAATCGAACTGGGAAGAAGAATTCGCAGGTGAGGAGGTTCGCCTGTCATGACTGATTCCCAATTAATACGTGAGATTAAGGACGGTAACATCGAGCTCTATTCGGAGCTGATGCGCCGTTACCAACGCAAGATACTAGCATTTATCTATCATATGTTAAAGAGTGCCAAGCTGGAGCTGCTCGCTGAGGATTTGTGCTCGGAAACGTTTTATAAAGCATACCGCAGCCTCCATTCCTTCCGCGAAGTGGATGCTTCTTTTTCGACGTGGCTGTATACGATTGCACGAAATACCGTGCTTAGCGAACTGCGCAAGCAAAAGTCTGCCAACGTTCCTCTCGATGAGTCGAATATGATGCCGGCCGCTCCTCCGGATCAGGTGCCAGAACAGCATGTTCTGCGCAACGAACGGATGGCGATGGTCCGCGAAGCGATCAATAATTTACCTGAAAAACAACGCTCGGCACTCATTCTGCGGGAATATGACCAGTTAGACTATCAGGAGATCGCCAATATCCTGGGCCAAACGGTAAGTTCCGTAAAATCGTTGTTATTCCGGGCACGAGCCAGCGTAAAGTCGCAGCTTGAGCCTTACTTTGGCGAGACGCCGATGATGGAAGAATACGAAGGGATGAACACACGATGAAATGCGATGACGTACAAGACAAGTTCGATGTCTTCGGATGCTTATCAGAGGAAGATGCCGAACGTGAAGCGATGGAAGCCCATTTGCTCGACTGCGAGCATTGCGCGGAACAATACCGTCTGTGGGAAGAAAGCGAAGAATTGATCCTTCAGCTTTCGGAAGAGGAAGAAGTTGTTACCGCCCAGATGGAGCATGTCAATCGCAGCGTTATGGATCGCATTTATGCTGAACAATCGTGGTTAATGCCGGTTTCTCAGAAAAGCTATTATTTTTCGCCTGCTTTCAGGCGTAACCTTGCCATTGTGCTGTCCGCTTGTTTAGCCATATTCGCGTGTTCGCTTATTTTTTTCATCAAAGGCAACGAACACGGCACGCCGGAAGAAAAGATGGCTCAACTAACCGGATTAATGGATACGGCTAATGCGTCCGGCAGCGATTTTGTCATTAGCGCAGAATTTGAAGTTCCCGTCGCAAGCGTTAGCGATCCGTTCGTTCTGCAGGTCGTTCCAACCTACCCGCAATATTGGGTAGCTCTTTCGCTTCTTGGAGTTGTGATGACGTTGTTAATCTTGAACTGGTTGTCTAGAACGCGAAGCTAATGCGCAAGCTTAACTAAGGTGTTGTTTAGATATTCAACCTCTAACCGTGACCGTTTATTTCGGCGCCGCGATAGAGGTTTTCTCATTTATATTCGGAAAGGCAGGAATCGCAATTGATCATTGGCATGGTACGACACGGCAATACCGATTGGAATGCTTTAGGGAAGATTCAAGGCCAGACCGATATTCCGTTAAATGAGCTTGGAAAAAAGCAGGCGAATGCGCTAGCCTCGCGATTGAGCCAAGATGAGAAGCTGTGGGATGCGGTAATATCGAGCGATCTCCAGCGCGCTCGCCAGACGGCTGCCGTTATTGCGGATAAGCTGGATATTCCGCTGCTGGACGGCGATCCTCGGTTGCGCGAACGTAATTTCGGCGAAGTAGAGGGCCTGACCCTGCCCGAGAGAGTGGAACGTTGGGGCGAGAACTGGCGTGAAGTTGCGCAAGGATTGGAAACGGACGAGGAGGTCCGTGCCCGGGGATTGGCATTCCTGCAGGATTGGCAGAAGCAGCGGCCGGAAGGCAGGCTGCTCGTGGTATCCCATGGCGGGTTCCTGGCGCAGATGTTTGACACGCTTTGCGTCGACCTTGAGAAGCAGCATCTGGGCAATCTTTCTTATTCGATTCTCCAGTTTAAGGATGAACAATGGGCTCCGCTTCTATATAATTGCACTCGTCACCTAGAGGAGGAACAGGGAGTAACGACGAAATAATGGTGGGACCGAGCTTACCATTCTCGGAAATGTATCTCCTTCCGGCCGCTGTTGTCATTCTGAATATGGATTAGATTTTATAAGGTGTATTCAGAAGTGACAAAGGCGAACGCTTAAAAGCTTTCTGAAAGAAAGCTGCATCGGAAGCATACGCTTTCCTCCAAGAGATACATTCGCCGCTCGCTCCTCGTCAATTTATTTTTTACAACAATTCAGGCTGCCAAGTAAACGGCAGCCTCTTATTATGAACAGCAAGGGCTGCCAAGATCACTGGCAGCCCTATTTGCTGTCCCGCCTTTGAATTTTACAAGGCTTTTTTTGTGTGGAAAACGAGCAAGCGGAAGCGGAGCAAGCAAATGTTCATTGAGAAGCGCAGCGTTCGCTTTTGATTGCCGGATTCCCAACCACAACCACTTCTAATCGAGGGAATCCGGAATCAACGGCGATCGAAAGAACATTTGCTTGCGTAGCGCCTCCTAATCGCGAAATGTGAAGCTTTTTCACACAACTAGTTTTAAAATTCAAAATTCTTCCCATAATGGTACTAATTATTGCTAGCGAATCAAATAAGCTCGCGATCGAGACACAAACGGCGGGCAGTTGCGGAAAGGAGAGATACCATGAATTTGTCGGATATGTTGGGCTATGCGGATATTCAGCAGTTGAGCCGGATCGCCTCCGTGTATCAATGTGAGTGCAATGGCCACTCAAAAAATGATTTGATTCAGTCGATTCTCTCAACCGTCAGCCGGAAAGATGTATTTGAGGCGCAGATCAGCAGTATGAAACTGGACGAAATGCGGTTCTTGAACTCCCTGTTATTCGAATCGAGAGATTCCTTCAGCCTGGAAGAGCTGATTGCAAGGGTTCAGCAAAGCAAGTTTGGCGAGCTAGAGCCTCCAGCGGAAGAACCGCCGCAGAAGAAAACGAAACGCACGAAGAAGAAGCAAGCCGAGGCCGAAGCGCCCAAAGAATCCGGACCACGCGAGATGATCTCCAGGTTCAAGCATCAAGGATGGCTCTTTAACGGAGTAACAGGAACCAATCGTTATATGTTCCAGGTACCGCAGGATCTGAGAGTGAGATTCCGCGAGACGCTTCGCAAGAAGTTTACGGCAGAGCTGCATTACACGGATGAGCCGCATATGTACCGGGACGAACAAATGCTCGTGCAGGAAGACGTTTATCAGCTGCTTCATTATATTTATCACAATGAGGTTCAGTTGTCGGCGGACGGATCGATGTACAAACGGTTCAGCGGACAGATTCTGGAAAAGCTGGCCATCTCGGAAGAACTGCCGGGTAAGGGCGAATGGCGATTCGGGTACGGCAGACATTTTCACCATTATCCGAACCGGATGTCTCTCCTGTTTGACTATTGCAGCTATATGAAGTACTTCGTGGAAGATAGTCTGTTATTGGTCTTATCGCCGAGCGGCGAAGAGCGGTTGCGCAGCAAGCCGGCCAATGAAATGGAGCAGATTTACAAGTTCTGGCTGAAGCTGTACAAAGGGGCAATCCCCAACATTCATGCGCTCGTGCATTGGATGAACAGTTTGGCGGAGCAATGGGTAACGGCTGATTCACTCCGCAAAGTGCTTATCCCTTTCGTCAAACCGTTCTATTACGATTCAGCCGACAGGGTGCTGGATGTGCGGTTAATGGGAATGATGGTTCATCTGGGAATGTTACGGATCGGCGAGCATCAGGAGCATGGAACGGTTGTGCGGATGACCAAATTGGGAAGGGCCCTTGTCGCGGGAGTAAATCTCGAAGATCAGGATGGGATGTTTCTCTATTAGTTTTTCTATGAAACCAACTAGGCGATGGCATATTAATTGGAATGGGGGCAATCGTACTTATCGGCGCGCAGAATGGTGAATATGCTTAAAGTAGGAGCCGGTTCGATTGTGACTGAGAATGACGAGTTGACCTATACTCTTTCACTTGAATCACCGCGTGACGATAGTCGAAGACGATAGGATCTCTTTAACGCCGGTTTGGAGGTGTATCCTATGGACAAAATGAAAGTTGCTTATGAAGCAATGCTAGGATTAGCAGCGGAGATGGTATTAGATGAAGCCGTTCACAAGTTTCGCTCGGATCAGATCTACAAAGCGATCGATCAAGCGTTGGCCGTTGGAGACGAGGATACGTTCTACCGTTTAGCCGCTCAATTAAATCAATTAAAGAGCTAATTTGCGCGAATAGAAACTTCCGCCCTATGATGGAGGACTTAAGGCTCCGTTATAGCAGCGGGAGTTTTTTTGTTGTTTGGATTGGCAAAATCCCCCTTTATGGGTAACATAGAGATTACGGACGATTCTCAACAGGAAAGGGAGCAGGAAATGAAATTTAGCGACATTGCCGAGCAACAATGGGACGAGCTTAAGCCTTATCTCGACACATGCTTGCTGCCGGTCACCGGAATGACGGGATTGGAGCAGCCGTTTGAAGCAACGCTTGCACTTGAGCAGTTAAGGGACGTAATGGATCTCATAGAAATTCCTTTTAAAGGAAGAATAGTAACTTATCCGGCGATGCATTACATGAATGAAGATTCCGCAGGGGCACTCGTTTCGAAAACTTGCCGATCTTTAAAGGAAACCGGATTCCGGTTTGTCATCGTTATCTCCGCTAAGAATCAGGACGGTCTGGAATGCCCGGATGCCGATCTTGTGATCTGCCCGGACGGGGACGGGGAAGCGCCAACCGCCGCAAATGTGTCGAAAGCCGTGCAGGCTTTGTGGAACCGCGGCGACTCCTAAACGACAATAAAGCGCTGTCATCTTCAAAACCGGGGTATTTTTGAATAAAAAAAATGGGTTTTGGGGAAACAAAAGTTAAGGCAAGGTTAAATGTGACAAATTGCCAACAAATTTGTGAATGGCATTTTATAGGTAAATAAATCGCGAGCCATATTCTTGACGCTCCCAAGCGCCTAGGCTATTATAGTTTATGTCCTAGTTCGTCAAGCGTTTTGCCGTGTGGCTGAACGCGAGAAATGGTTGGCAAAGGGGGTTAGAACAGAAGATGAGTAACCACGAACATCAAGAAACCGCGCATCGTCCGGTTCAACGCAAAGAGATGTCCCGGCGTCAATTTTTGTCGTATACACTCGGCGGTACGACTGCATTTATGGTTGGTGGCGCGGTTTTGCCTATGGTCCGTTTTGCGGTTGATCCTCTCTTGGCAAAAAAAGCCGAGGGAACATGGGTTAAAGTAGTTGAAGAGAGCAAAATAACAACTGAGCCTCAAGAATTCAAGTTCCAAATTCATCAGGTCGATGGCTGGTATGTAAGCGATCCCGAACTTTCTGCCTGGATTACGAAGGACGCAAACAATCAGATTTTTGCGCTTTCTCCGGTATGTAAGCACCTCGGTTGTACGATCGGTTGGAATACGCTTGGCCATCACGAGTATGATTGTCCTTGCCACGGTGCACGTTATACCGTTGACGGGAAAAACCTTGCAGTTGCCCCACATCCATTAGATGAATATGAAGTGAAAGTTGAAAACGGTTTTGTGTACGTAGGTCCGATCAAAGCGAACTCTCGTGTATAGGAGGCTAATAGCAGATGTTTAAATCGATGTATAACTGGATTGACGAACGTCTTGATATTACGCCGCTCTGGCGGGATGTAGCGGACCATGAAGTACCGGAGCACGTTAACCCTGCTCACCACTTCTCGGCATTCGTTTACTGCTTCGGCGGTTTGACGTTCTTTATTACCGTAATTCAAATTTTGTCCGGCATGTTCCTTACGATGTACTATGTACCGGACATTATCAATGCTTATGCAAGCGTTGACTACTTGAACCATAAGGTTGCATTCGGCGGAATTGTTCGCGGCATGCATCACTTTGGTGCAAGTTTGGTTATCGTAATGATGTTTTTACATACCTTGCGTGTATTCTTCACGGGTTCCTACAAAGCGCCTCGTGAAATGAACTGGGTCGTAGGGATGCTGATCTTCTTCATTATGTTAGGACTTGGCTTCACGGGTTACCTGTTGCCTTGGGATAACAAAGCTTACTTCGCAACGAAGGTAGGCGTACAGATCGCAGAATCCGTGCCGTATATCGGTCCTTACATCGGTCAGTTCCTGTACGGCGGCGACATTGTAGGCGCGCAAACGCTAACACGCTTCTTCGCAATTCACGTATTTTTCCTGCCTGGCGCTCTGATTGCAATGCTTGCAGCGCACTTCCTGATGATTCGGAAGCAAGGCATTTCGGGACCACTTTAAGCGAAGGGAGGATTTATTATGGCGCACGGTCATAAATCGAACGAGAAGGTCGTATATGTTGGCGACTCGCGGGTGAAGAAAAGCAATCATCCAAACATTCCGCCTGATTATACGTCTTACCCCGGTAAATCGGAAGCGTTCATACCGAACTTCCTGCTTAAGGAATGGATGGTGGGCTGCGTAGTCCTGGTTGGTTTCCTGACTTGGACCATTGCGGAAGGTGCACCGCTTGGTTATCCTGCGGACCCTACGAACGCATCCTTTATTCCGATGCCGGACTGGTACTTCCTGTTCCTGTATCAGTTTTTGAAATATCCATGGGTTTCTGGCGACTACATCGTACTTGGTACGATGGGGGTTCCAGCTGTCATGTTTGGCGGCTTGCTGCTTGCTCCGTTCCTGGACACAGGTAAAGAGCGCCGGTTCTACCGCCGTCCAATCGCTTCATCGCTCATGTTCTTGTCCTTGATTGCCTGTGTGTACTTGACGGTTATCTCTTGGAGTCACTACACGCATGAGATGGAAGCTACGAACTCGATTCCGGAGCATAAGGTCCGCGAAGAGAAAGCCCGCGAAGCACATGAGAAAGGTCAAGAAGCTCCAAGCGCATCGAAGCCGGCTAAAACGGTTGCACTGGTTGACGCGAATGACCCGGCAATGGACATTGTCAAGAAAGCGCAATGCGTTGCCTGCCATGCTAACGATCTGAAGGGCAATCCGCCGCAAGTACCGGCTTTGACAGGCGTTGGCGACAGGTTGTCCAAGGAGGAACTGGTTGAAACCGTGACCAATGGCCGCGGTGGCATGCCAGCTTTCAAAGATCAGTTGTCCGCCGAAGAGATTGACCAATTAACAACTTGGCTTGCGAAGCAAAAAGCGCCGGCTGAATAATAGCACCGTTTAAAAACCTGATCGTATTTATGCGGTCAGGTTTTTTCGAATCTAAACGACGAAACAGGAGGCGTATATTTCTATGGGCGTACCGATATCTTGGTTCTGGAGCCGATCTTTTTTATTAAGTCGCCTCTTTTTATGGGTCATGTTTATCTTTAATTTCCTGGGTACCGTGTACGGCTACATCTGGTACGGCAATCAGATTGAAGATACGGTAAGCAATCATCCGTTATGGCAGGTTGTATTTGTCCCGGATAGTCCAACAGCAAGCTTGTTCTTTACTCTTACCTTGCTGTATTGGCTGTTTCCGCCGCAAGGCAACTCCCGCTTTGTCAACGGAGCGCGAATGATTATTGAAGGCCTCGCGGTTGTTACTTCTATTAAATATGGCATCTGGGCGGTTTCTATGATCGTTGCGGGAAGCATGCAGGGGGATCCGCTTCAATGGGAGCATTGGATGCTGATGGTCTCGCATACGGCAATGGCCGTGGAAGTGCTGTTATATGCCCGTTTTATGAGAGCTGGCGTAGGAGCGGCCGTAATTGGTACGTTATGGCTTTTGCTAAATGACACCGTAGACTATACGTATGATGTGTTTCCATGGCTTTCGGACAGGCTTATGGATGATTTGACGGCTGTCAAATGGTTTACATACAGCTTAACGATCTTCAGCTTTATTGTCGGCGCGCTTGCATTAAGGGCAAGAAAAGAGACATAAGTATGGACATCCCTTCATAAAGTGGTCATAGCAATTCTTTTTGAGGGGGATGACCATGAAGATACGAATTATTCTGCCTTTATTCTTATGTATCGTCATGACCGTCTGTTCGGTTACGGCTGCCAAAGCCTTTCCCGCGGACCTGCTTCGGACAGGCAATGCAAACGAATCGAGGAACGAGCTGCTTCGCTTAGACGAGACGGCCGCAGCTTTATACGAAGCTGCTTACATGAACAATCGCCAAGCCGGCTATAAATATGTCCAGCAGCTGGATAAGCTTGTGAACAAAAGCGATATCAGACAGGCGGGACAAGCTGCCGGATGGAAGCTGATGGAGGAGAGCATCAATTCGATTACCTACACGCTTAAAAGCGGGAAGGTAACTTCCGATTGGCTGACGGCAGCGGCACGCATTCATCTCACGACGGATGCATTGCTGCGTCCGGATCACGCTTTATGGCTGCAGTATGAGAAAGTGATGCTGGAGGATCTGGAGAGAGTGAACCGTTCCTGGAATAGGCAGACGGATGACGGGGCGATAGCGGCGAGAGCTGCGATGAATAGCTTTAATCAACATTTATCGCGAATAGAAGCCGCTGCTTCCATGCAGCGGCCAACGGAACGGATTAACGAATTGCGTGATCGGATGCATTATACGAACGTCCTGCTTGAAGCGGGGATGAAAGGGCAGACCAAGCAGGACTGGACGGACAATTCGATTTCGGATCTTGAGTTTTCGGTAAACCGGCTATTCGATAACGGTCATTCGCAGGACGAAGAACCGGTTGTGGCACCGGTCGGGGAAGCACATCCCATTAGTTGGATTTTGCTTCTCGGCGCCATTATTATGGCCGTTCTTACCTACACGGGCTGGAGAAAGTACAAGCAGCAGCCCTATGGCGTAAAGCCATTGTCCTAAGCTTTATTCTTCTTTGAATCCTTCGCCAAGCACATCGTGAACTTCGCTAATAACGGTAAACGCTTTGGGGTCGATACGGCGTATGATGTTCTTAAGACGGCGCATTTCTTGCCGCTGAACAACGCAGTAGACGACCTCTTTTGATTGTCCGGAAAAAGCGCCCCTTGCGGGCATTAAAGTTACGCCTCGGTCCAGCTCGGAAGTGATTTCGGCAGCCATCTCCCTGCCTTGCTCGGTAATAATGGAGAAGGACTTGGCTGAGTAAGCGCCATCCTGGATGAAATCAATCAGTCTGGACGCGACAAACACCGTGACTAACGTGTACAACACTTTTTCGATCGGTATGTACAATAAGGAAATCCCGATAATGACGGCATCCGAAATTAATATGAATTGCCCCATGCTAAACGCTTTGCGCCTTGATGCAATCCTCGCGATAATGTCAACGCCGCCGGTAGTTCCGCCTGCACGGAATACAATGCCTAATCCGCCTCCCAGGGTAACTCCTGCATAAAGAGCGGCAAGCAGGTAATCATGGGAGTTATGGAAGGTGACAATCCAGCCTTTGTCGATCATCCATTCCATAAGGGCGAGGAAGCCGGATAAGGACACGACACCAATCAATGTATAGGCCATCTCGCCAAGGCCTAATTTCCTCCAGCCAATCAAGAAAAGCGGTATGTTCAAAATCAGCGTGGAAAGAGACAATGGAACCTCGGCAGCATAATTAAGCAACACGCCTATGCCGGTTACGCCGCCTTCCATCAGCTGATTCGGAATTACGAAATAATGAAGACCAAAAGCATAGATGGCTGTACCGACCAAGATAGGCAGTACGGTTTGAAGCTGAAGCATGAATTTCCGGGACATAAAATAAACTCCTTTTAAGTTCTTGAACGGGCTATTTATGTATTATAGCTTAACAGACGGTTCAAAAAACATTGTTTTCATTGCTTCTTTACGTTAACATAGGTGATATTAGCGTTATACATAAGGAAGAAAGGGTCATTCACACATGGCAGAGAAATCTTTAGCCGATATCCAACGTGAGGTGGATGCTTACATCGGTCAATTCAAGGAAGGCTACTTCAGCCCGCTAGCGCTTATGGCGCGAATGAGCGAAGAGGTTGGCGAGCTCGCTAGGGAAGTAAATCACTATTACGGCGAGAAACCAAAAAAGCCGAATGAAGAAGAAAACTCCGTTGAGATGGAGCTTGGCGATATTTTGTTTATTTTGTCCTGTTTTGCGAATTCGCTCAACATTGATTTGACTGAAGCGCATAACAAAGTCATGAATAAATTCAATACCCGGGACGCTAACCGCTGGACGAGAAAAAACGGCGAACAGTAGAACGCACCTTTACATATGCTGTACCATCAACCTGTGTACAAGGAGGATGGGCAGATGGACGGGGAAAGCTGCGTGAAGAAGGCGTATGAGTTTATTCTTAACAGTGATTTTGAACAAGCGATTTATTGGTTCGAGCAAGCGATAGCGGCAGAACCTCTAAATGCGAGCTATCAACATATATGCGCGGTTTCATGCGCCAGAAGCGGGAAATGGACCAAGGCGCATCAATATGCGAAGCAAGCAGTAGAGCTTGACGGAAATCATCCCGAATATCAATACCATTTACAAACGATTGAATCGAGACTACTCGTGGCTGCGGCGGAGCACAAGCTTGCCGAAGAGCCATCGCAGTATACGGATGCAATACCTTTGCTGCAGCAAGCTGCAGATCTGGATCCGCTTAGCTTCGAGGCGTTTTATTTGCTTGCGTTGTCCTACTCGGAGATGGGGCGGTTGGAGGATTCCGTCATAAACGCCAGGGAAGCAATCAGATTAGATCCCGGTCATTCCGCGGCGCGCCGCTTATTCGCTGATGTGAATCGGAAGCGCAGAATGCTGCGCAAACGGGTGATGGGCAAACAACAACAGAAGGAATAGGTGATCTTGGTGGCAATTAAGGTAGCAGTAATCGGAGCAAGCGGCCGAATGGGCCGTGAAGTTGTGAAAATGGTGCTGGAGGACGAGGCGCTCGAGCTCGTTGCTGCCGTCGCTCCTTCAGCAGGTCCTGTGGACGCGGGCGTATTTGCTGGCAAAGCGAATACGGGAGTTACCGTTAGCGCAACCATTGAGGAAGCTTTAAGCAGCGCAAAGGCTGATGTTATGGTTGATTTCACCGTGCCGGCGCTTGCTTATCAGCATACCAAGGTCGCGATTGAGCACGGCGTTCGTCCCATCATGGGCACAACCGGTTTTACACCGGAACAAATCGAAGAGCTGGACAAGCTTTGCCAGGAAAAAGGAATTGGCGGGCTCATTGCTCCAAACTTCTCGATTGGCGCCATTCTGATGATGAAATTCGCTGCGGAAGCATCCAAATACATGCCGCATGTTGAAATTATCGAATATCACGGCGATCAAAAGCTGGATGCCCCGTCGGGCACTTCAATCAAAACCGCCGAATTGATCTCTCAGGTTCGCCAGGAGCTTCGTCAAGGCAACCCTAAAGAGGAAGAAGTCATTGAAGGCGCGCGTGGCGGTTATTATAACGGCTTCCGTATACATAGCGTTAGACTTCCAGGCGTATTTGCGCAGCAAGAAGTTGTGTTTGGCGGTTATGGCCAAACGTTGAAGATCCGTCATGATTCCTATGACCGTGCCGGTTACATGCCCGGCGTTAACGTAGCGGTCAAGAAAGTGATGGATTACAGCGGTTTGGTTTATGGTTTTGAACATTTGATGGACTAATCTATATACAGCCTAGAAAGAGTGGGGATTATAGGATGTTGAAAATTTCCTTTATCGCGCATGACCGTAAAAAAGAAGAAATGGTTAACTTTGTAACCGCCTATGAGAGTGTCTTTGCGCCGCATGAATTATATTCTACCGGTACAACGGGCAGCCGTATTATGGAGAAAACAAATCTTCAGATCCAACGGTTTATGTCCGGTCCGCTTGGAGGAGACCAACAGATTGGCGCTATGGTTGCCCAAAACGAGATGGATCTCATTATTTTCCTCCGGGATCCGCTTATGGCACAGCCTCACGAGCCGGACATTATCGCTTTGCTCCGTCTTTGCGACGTACAAGGCATTCCGGTTGCAACGAACGTGGCTACTGCGGAACTGCTTGTCCGAGCGCTTGCACGCGGCGATTTCGCATGGCGCGAGCTTGTACACAAATATAAGCCGGGTGTGGATGCGCCATGAGCGAACCGTTAGATATTCTCGTCTTTGGCGCGCATGCGGATGATGCGGAGATCGGGATGGGCGGTACGATCGCGAAGTATACGGCTGCCGGGAAAAGGGTAGGAATCTGTGATTTAACCGAAGCGGAAATGTCCTCAAACGGCACCGTGGAGCTAAGGAAGCAGGAAGCTTCCGCAGCTTCCTCGGTGCTTGGTTTATATACCCGGACCAATCTAGGATTGCCGGACCGCGGTCTCGAAATCAACAAGCCGCACATTGATGCGATTGTCGCGGAAATTCGCCGTTCCCGTCCGCGCATCGTATTCGCTCCGTATTGGGTGGACCGTCATCCGGATCACATCGCCTGCAGCAAGCTGGTTGAAGAGGCCGTATTTAATGCAAAGCTTCGCCGGTATATGCCGGAGCTGCCGGCCGTGCAGGTGGAACAATTCATCTATTATTACATAAACGATGTCGATAACGTCTCGCTTATGGTTGACGTATCGGATTTTTACGACCAAAAGAGACAATCTTTGATGGCGTACCAATCTCAATTTCAAACGGCTGCTCCCGGCGAAGACCGAGTGGCGACTCCTTTAACGGATCGTTATATCGAACGGGTTGAAGCCCGGGATAGTCTGCTTGGTCAAACTCGAGGCTGGAAATATGCGGAAGGCTTTGCCATCAAACGCCCGCATGCCATTGAGTGGTTTTAACAAAGATAAAAAAATCTCATAATCAAAATGATGTCGAATATATAGAATATCAGCATGTTACACGAGAGGGTGGACTTACGATATGGCACGTAAATTAAAAATCGGAATCACGTGTTATCCAACCCTGGGCGGTTCCGGCGTAGTGGCTACGGAGCTAGGCAAGTTGATGGCCGAACGCGGCCATGAAATTCATTTTATTACCCATAGCATACCGTTCCGTCTCGGGAAATTTCATAAAAACATCTTTTTCCATGAAGTTGAAGTTAACGATTATTACGTATTCCGTTATCCGCCGTATGATTTATCGCTAGCAAGCAAGATGGCCCAGGTAGCCAAAATGGAGAAGCTGGATCTTCTTCACGTGCATTACGCGGTTCCTCATGCCGTATGCGCGCATCTGGCCAAACAAATGATTGGCGACGGCTTCAAAACCGTTACGACGCTGCATGGCACGGACATTACCGTGCTTGCTCAGGATGAATCGCTGAAGGACTTGATTCGTCTGGCCATTAACGAAAGCGATGCCGTGACGGCCGTATCGCAGGACCTCATTAACGAAACAAGACAGCTCCTGGATATTACGCGCCCGATTGATCTGACGTACAATTTCGTAGACAAACGCGTTTATTATCCGCGCGACGCGGTATCTCTGCGGGCCGATTACGCGCAGCCTCATGAAAAAATACTTATGCATATTTCGAACTTCCGTCCCGTGAAGCGTGTTAGCGACGTTGTGGATGTTTTTGAACGCGTATCCTCGCAAATTCCAGCTAAGCTGCTGCTTGTTGGCGAAGGTCCGGAATTGTCCAAAATCCAATGCAAGATCCGTCAAATGGGTCTGGAAGACCGTGTCCATTTCCTTGGCAAGCAAGAAGACGTCGCGCAGGTTATTTCGATGGCTGACCTATTGCTCCTGCCTTCCGAGAAGGAGAGCTTTGGCCTTGTTGCGCTTGAAGCGATGGCCTGCGGAGTTCCAACCATTGGTTCAACTGCCGGGGGGATCCCTGAGCTTGTGACGCATGGCGAGACCGGTTATTTGTGCCCAATCGGCGATGTTGAAGGAATGGCTTCTTATGCCACTCAATTGCTCAAGGACGAGAAGCTCCATCAGTCGTTTAAGGAAGCTTGCTTGTTCCGAGCGCGCAACGAGTTCTGTAATGATGTGATTACCACGCAGTACGAACAAATCTATTATCGGGTTCTTGGAATGGAAGCCGATTTGCCGATGCCGGTATGCGAGGCCTAATACAGGAAGGAAGTGCTTAAGTCCATGGAAGTACGCTTCGCTTTGCCAAACCTCATGCTCCAGGCATTACCTGTGCTTGAAGCGCTTGTGCAGCAGGGCTTTGAAGCGTTTTTTGTCGGAGGCTGCGTGAGAGATACCGCAATGGGACTGCCGATTAAGGATGTAGATATTGCAACTTCGGCCAGACCCGAGCAGGTAATGTCGATTTTTCCGCGCTGCATTCCGACCGGGCTTCAGCACGGAACGGTAACGGTATTGCATGATGGTGAATCTTACGAAGTGACGACCTTCCGTACGGAATCGGAATACGAGAAGCATCGCCGCCCATTGCAGGTCGAATTCATCGACCGCCTGGACGGCGATTTGCTGCGCCGTGATTTAACCATTAATGCAATGGCAATGAATGCGGCCGGAGAATTATACGATCCTTTTCGCGGATTGGATGATCTCAATAAAAGAATGATTCGCTGCGTGGGCGACGCGGACGCCAGGTTTCAGGAGGATGCGCTAAGAATGCTGCGGACGGTCAGGTTTGCCTCGCAGTTTGAATTCGCGATTGCGCACTCTACCTGGAGAGCGCTTGTCAAGCATCGGGAGCTGCTTCGGCATATAGCCATGGAGCGGGTTCAAGCCGAATTAGACCGCATGATAGGCGGAGCTCATCCCGGCCGGGCATTGCAGCTTCTCGCAGCTTGTAAATTGCTTGACTATACGGGTACCGTCCTGCCTGCAGCACACAAGCTTGCACAAGGCCATACCGTTTATATCGGTCTAGACAAACTCGCTGACCCGGATACCCGTTACGCCGCGCTCCTAATGGAGGAAGGGATCACGATCCCCGACGCGGAAGAAACGTTAAAGGCGCTTCGTCTACCTACGCAAAAGATGAACGCCATATTGTCCGTTTTGTCCATTCAAACCGCCATGAAACAGTGGAACGGGAAGTCTGATTTGCGGCTTGTCTGGACAAGCCTGATCCTTCAATACGGGGAAGAAGCGTCTCGCAGATGGCTCTCGATCGCAGAGTGGGATCGCAAGAATAATCTGCATGACCAAACAGAGCTACTGGATAAATGGATGAACGGAATGCCCGCCATGACGTTAAAGCAGCTGAAGCTGAATGGCAAACAGCTTGCGGAAGGACTGCAGAGAGTACCTGGAACTTGGACAGGACAGCTGCTTAAGCAACTCCTGCTTGAGGTTGCGCTGGACAAGCTGCCAAACGAGAAGGAATTATTACTTAAGCAAGCCCAAATATGGAATGCCGAGGACCGATAACGATGTCAAATAATCGATTGCTTGAATTGTTTGAACTAAATCCCGGATCATACGTGTCGGGAGAAATGATCAGCCATGAGCTGGGCGTCAGCCGGACAGCCGTATGGAAGCAGATCAAGAAGCTGGAATCGCTGGGCTATGTCTTCGAAGCATCAAGACGGCTTGGTTATAAGCTCGTGTCACCGCCGGATACCTTGTCTGTACCTAAGCTGATAAGCGAACTGAAATCCAAGGTGTTCGGCAGCTCGATTGAGTGGCATGAAGCGGTGGACTCTACGCAAAATCTGGCGCAAAAGCTGGCGGAAGAAGGTGCGCCTGAAGGGACGCTGGTTATCGCGGAGCAGCAGCATAACGGGCGCGGCCGAATGGGACGCGGATGGGTATCGCCGCAAGGAAAGGGCATTTGGATGAGCATGGTGCTCCGCCCGTCCGTGCCGATTCATTTTGCTCCCCAGCTGACTCTTCTTACAGCGGTAGCCTTATGCCGGAGCTTGCGGCGAATCACTTCGCTGCCTATTGGGATCAAATGGCCCAACGATCTGTTGATCGAAGGAAAGAAGATTAGCGGCATTTTGCTGGAATCGACGGCGGAAGAGGAACGCCTACGCTATGTCATTGCCGGAATCGGCATCAGCGTTAACTTGGAGAAATCGGATTATCCGGAGGAAATCCTTGAGAAGGTTACTTCTCTTCGAATTGCCAATGGTGGGGACGGCTTTGACCGAATCACGGTTATATCCGATTTCTTGCAGGAATGGGAGCAGCTGTATTTGCTCTATCTGGATAAAGGATTTGCGCCGATTATTACGCTTTGGGAAGCGTTATCGGTATCCCTTAACCAGCCGGCGCGGCTAATCACCCCGCAAGGAACAATCGACGGCGTGCCGATTGGCCTTGACGCAAGCGGCGCATTAACCGTTCGCAAGGACGACGGCAGCACGGTTGTCGTATTCTCCGCCGAAATGGGCGAGCCCGTACGCTAAAAGCGTTTACGGGCACGCCTTTTTTTGCTACTATAAAGGAAGCAGGCGGTATCTGGTAAGAGCTGCACTGCGAAGGGTAATAGATGTTGTAAGCAAGCAAGGCACACTCTGCTCTGAGCCGTAGGGACCGAGACAGAAGGAAGCAATTATTTAGCATACGTTTCCTTTTTCGTTCGGGAACCTTTTTAGCAGCGGCTAAAAGGTTTTTTTGTGTTTATCCTAAAACTTAAAAGGGGATGAAGCGTAATGAGGAAACGTTTGACGATTACCAACCTCAAGAAGATGAAGCAGGACAAAAATCCGATCTCGATGCTGACCGCTTACGATTATCCGTCTGCCGTACTGGCAGAGGAGGCTGGACTGGACGTTATTCTGGTCGGCGATTCGCTGGGTAACGTTGTACTTGGTTATGACACCACGATACCGGTCACGCTCGATGATATGATTTATCATACACGCGCCGTTGCGCGCGGTGCCAAGAACACCTTTATCGTTACCGACATGCCGTTTATGACTTACGGCATCGGCAGGGAAACCACTCTCCGCAATGCAGCCCGTCTTATGCAGGAGGGCGGAGCCCAAGCGCTGAAGCTGGAGGGCGGAACGGAGATTGCGGCTGAAGTCGAAGCGCTCGTCAAAGCCGGCATTCCGGTGATGGGACATATCGGACTTACGCCGCAATCGGTGCACCAGCTTGGCGGCTACAAAGTGCAGGGCAAGCTGGAGAAGGAAGCCCAAAAGCTAATGGAAGATGCCAAAGCGCTGGAGGCTGCGGGAGCCTTCGCGATTGTTCTTGAGCTTGTGACAGAGCCAATCGCGGAAGCGATCAGCAAGGAACTGACGATTCCGACGATAGGAATCGGAGCCGGACGCGGCTGCGACGGTCAGGTTCTCGTGTATCACGATATTTTGCAATATTCTTCTCCTTATATGGAGAAAAAAATGGTCAAAACTTATGCGGATATCGGCTCCACAATCCGGAGCGCCATTAGCAGTTATGTCAATGAAGTGAAAGCGGGAGCTTTCCCGGCTGAGGAGCACACGTTTGGCGCCAAGCCGGCAGCGATCAATCATCTGTATGGCGCAGGAGAAGCAACAAATACAAACAACGGTCAGGCAAGCAGAGAGGAGTCTCCCAAGCGTGATTTTGTGTCGAACCATAGCTGAACTAAAAAACGAACTTATTCTTATTAAAAAATCAAACGACAATGCTACAATCGGCTTAGTGCCGACAATGGGATTCCTGCATGAAGGCCATGCCAGCCTGATGCGCCAATCGGTGTCGGAGAACACCGCTTCGGTCTTATCTATTTTTGTCAACCCGATGCAGTTTGGTCCTAACGAAGACTTCGAGCGTTATCCGCGAGACGAGGCGAGGGATCTTGCGATTGCGAAGGAGAACGGCATCGATATCGTCTTTATGCCGGATGTAAAGGAAATGTACCCTTCGAAGCCGCGCACTTCGGTTATTATAAGCCAGCTTACGGACCGTCTGTGCGGTGCCTCGAGACCGGGGCATTTCGACGGAGTGGGTCTCGTCGTCAGCAAGTTGTTCCATCTGGTTCAGCCCGACCGGGCGTATTTCGGCATGAAGGATGCCCAGCAGCTTGCGGTTATTCAGCAAATGACCGATGATCTGAACATTCCGGTTGAGATCGTGCCATGTCCGATTGTACGGGAGCCGGACGGTCTTGCGCTCAGCTCGCGCAATGTCTATTTGTCGGCTGAACAGCGCCAGCAGGCTGTCGTCTTATCCCAATCGTTAACCCTTGCGAAACAATGGATGAAAGAGAAAGGGATTACTCCCGAGGAACTGCTTGCAAGGGTAAAAGCGAAAATCAACGAAGCGAGCCAAGCTGACATTGACTACGTGGAATGGCTGACTTATCCTTCTCTGGAGCTTCCGGTTTGGAATGAGCCAATTGCTGCACAGAGCGGTAAATTTATTTTGGCGCTTGCCGTCAGATTTGGCTCCACGCGCTTGATTGACAATGCCTTATTCGTACCAATTACCGAGGTGAATGATCATGTATAGAACGATGATGAAATCGAAGCTGCACCGCGCAACCGTCACGGAAGCGAACCTGAACTATGTCGGCAGCATTACCATTGACGAGGATTTAATGGATGCGGCCGATATCTGGGAAAATGAAAAAGTGCAAATCGTAAATAACAACAACGGCGCGCGTTTTGAAACGTATGTCATTACGGGCAAACGCGGCTCCGGCGTTATTTGCCTGAACGGCGCGGCGGCGCGTCAGGTACAGCCGGGAGACCAGGTCATTATTATTTCTTATGCTTCCATGTCCAACGAAGAAGCGCGCGCTCACAAGCCGATCGTAACGATTCTGGACAGCGACAACCGTCCGCTGAAAAGCTTGTCCGAGGAAATTCACGCAACGGTTTTGTAAAGCACCGATTCCAGCGCTATGTAACGAATGGCATGGGGTATGAAAAGCACCCCCGAAACAAAGAATGAGCATAACACTCCTCAATTCTTTGGTGAAGGCGGGATGCGTAATGTTCCAACAAATGTTCGATGCCATGAACGAAATACTGGATCATCTGATTGAAGCCTATCCAACCGCAAGCGGCGAGCAGAAAGCCCAATTCGATGAGCAGCTTGTGATGCTTAAGAAAATGAGCGATTCCCTTGTCGAGCAGTGGATTGATTTCGAAGAAAAGTTTTCTTATTTTGTGGAGCAGCATGCAGCAACCTTGGAAGGTCCCGTGACGCAAATGATTCCGCCGCCCATGCTGGCGATGGAGAGCAGCGCAGAACTTGGCGAGCCGCCTGCTAAGCCTTCACCGGCAGCAGGGCCGGCTGCGCCGTCACCATCCAAGAAGCCAACTGCGCCGCCGCAGACTATGCATTCTGCTGCCAGCCAGGCAAAAGAACATCAATCAGTATCAGCCGAGGAAGCTTACAATGCGGAGCTTGATATGGAAGTGCCGTACGAATACGCGATGATGATTTCGAAGGGGCAGGGGTATTATAAATTATTTATGTTTTCCGATGCTGCCACTCATTTTCAATCTGCGGTTTCTTACCTTCCGGAATGTAATCTGGCCCGGCTGTATCTGGCAATGACGCATATGCATCTGCAAAATTGGAGTGAGGCGCAGCGGCATTTCCAATTGCTGGTTTCATTAACGGACTATCCGAAGTGGCGTGCTTTAGGCTATAATGCCCTTGGGTGCATTCAAGCGATTTATATGAATTTAGAGCAGGCGGAGCAATTTTTCATTAAAGCATACGAAACCTGCCCAAGCTTCAAGGACCCGTTAAACAATTTGAAATGTTGTAAAGAAACGCCGCAGCAATTATCCTTATTTTTCGGCAGTACCGAGCTTTGCTGCTTATGAGGGGATAGAAACGTAATGAAATTCGCAGTATTGGATTTGGAAACGACAGGACATAGCGTCAGCGACGATATTTTGCAGGTGGGTTTGGCCATGCTGAACGACAACCTCGAAATCGTTGAAACCTACAGCTCCTTTGTACGCCCTACAATAGAAATTCCGGCATTTATTACGCAGCTGACCGGCATCGACGCCGCTATGGTGGCGGATGCTCCGGAATTGGATGAGGTGCTTCTGCAGCTCATCCCTCATTTGGAGGATGCCGTGCTGGTCGCTCACAACGTTAACTTCGACGCCGGATTTTTGAATCAGGCGCTTGACCGTTGCGGCTACCATCCGTTTATCGGACGGCGGCTGGATACGATTGAGCTGCTAAGAATTTTGTATCCGTCGATAACGACGTACCAGCTGGGCGCCGTAACCGAGCTGTTCGGCATTGCGCATGATCAGCATCACCGTGCCGACAGCGACGCGGTAGCGACAGCCGAATTATTTGCTCAATCCGTACAAAAGCTCAGACAGTTGCCGCTGCTTACTTTGCAGCGGCTATCCTTTCTTATAGACAATGGGAGCGATCTGAGCTGGTTTATGGCCGAGACGTTGAAATATGCCGAGCTTCATACCTCTATCGACATGAATGCTTATCAATATTTCAATCAATTTGCCCTCAAAGCCGGGGAATGGACCGAGGAGCAGCCTGCCCGCGCCGACCAGGAGGAGGATCCGCTTAAAGACGTGTCCTTCGAGCAATATTTGGACGGTATCCGGCAGCGCTTTATGGAGAAGTATCCGAATTACGAAGAGCGTGAAGCGCAAACAACGATGTTCCGCGAGGTTTACGATTCCTTGTGCAATGACCGCCATCTGCTGATCGAAGCGGGCACGGGCACAGGCAAATCGCTAGGTTATTTGATTCCGGCGCTTTATTACGGTATTCAACAGGAAAGCAAAATCGTAGTCAGCACTCATACGATTAATCTGCAGGAACAGCTTCGTCAGCGGGACGTACCGCTGCTTCGCGAGATTTTACCTTTTGATTTCCGTGCTTCAATCTTCAAAGGCAGGGGCAATTATTTGTGTCTGCGGAAATTTGAAAGTAAAATCAATGCGAAGGATCTAGTTGCTCCCATTGATGATGCCATCACGGCATCGCAAATGGTCGTTTGGCTTAGCGAAACGGAAACCGGCGATCAGGAGGAACTGAACTTCGGCAATAAAGGCGCAGATTTCTGGTCTACCGTGGCAAGCGACGCGGATTCTTGCCTTAACCGTCAATGTCCGTGGTTTAAGCGCTGCTATTACCACCGCGCCAAGCATGAATCCAATATTGCAGATGTATGTATTACGAATCATTCCATGCTGTTTACGGATGTTCAAGCGGATCACCGTCTGCTGCCAAGCTACAGCCACCTGATTATTGATGAAGCGCATCACGTGGAAGAAGTGGCGGGCAAGCATCTTGGCATGCAATTAAATTATTTCTCCTTGACGCACCAGACAACAAGGCTGTTTAAGGATGCCCGTTCCGGCCTGCTTCCGGCGCTCAGACTTCGTCTTCAACAGGAGGATGACGAACGGGTTCAGGCATGGACGGAGACGATCGATACGGTTATTCCCGTGTTCCAGGACGTAAAGGAGCATTGGGATAAGCTCTTTGAGCTGCTGTATGCCTTTGTGGGAGAGTCGGGAGAGGCCGGCAATGATAACGGTCAGGCCGTATGCCGTTTGCGCAGCGATACCCCGCCAAAGGGCTGGGACGACGTTCTGACGATTGAGAACAATGTGCATACCGAGCTAAGCCGCGTTGTGAAGACGGTGGATAAGATGGCATCGGATATCAAGGACCGGCTTGACGATCAATCGATACAGGGACTGATTACGGATTTAAACGGCGTAGTCCGTGATTTGACTCGGGTCAAGGATGATCTCCGAACGTTCCTTAAGATGGAGCAGAACTCGGAAGTCTATTGGATTGAGGCAAGCACGACATACCGTTACCGTTCCGTTCATTTATACGCGGTACCGGTCGACGTAAGCAAGCAGCTTCAACAATATTTCTTCGACGTGAAGGACAGCATTATTCTTACATCCGCAACCTTATCCGTTCATAAATCGTTCCAATATGCGGAAGAGCAGCTTGGGCTGGAAGGCTTTGAAGAAAATAACCGGCTGAAAACCGTGCAGCTTCCGTCGCCCTTTAATTACCGGGAGCAGGCATTGGTTATTATCCCGCGTAATTTCCCGACCCTGAAGGGTTCGGCGGGCGACCCTCAATTCATCTCGATGCTGGTAAGCTCGCTTGCCGACTCTGCGGTTGAGACAAAAGGCCGCATGCTTGTGCTGTTCACTTCTTACCGGATGCTGAAGCAGGTCTACGAGCCGCTTAAGGAAGCTTTGGCCGGCTCCGGCATTCAAGTGCTCGGCCAAGGCATTGACAGCGGCAACCGGACGAAGCTGACGAGACGGTTCACCCAGCAGCCGGAGACGGTTCTGCTTGGCACAAGCAGCTTCTGGGAAGGGGTGGACATCCCGGGCGAAGCACTGACTTGCCTGGCTATCGTCCGCCTGCCGTTTCAGCCGCCTAATCATCCGCTTGTTGAAGCGAAGTCGGAGCTCTTGCAGAAGCAGAAGCAGAATCCTTTCATGAAGCTGTCCATTCCGCAAGCGGTTATCCGTTTTAAGCAAGGCTTCGGCAGACTTGTACGGACGGCGAAGGACAAAGGAATAGTTATTATCTACGACACACGCGTCATTGATACGTATTACGGCAAGCACTTCCTCTATTCGCTGCCCGGTCCGAAGATCGAAACGATGCATATCGACCAGATGGTACCGCGGATGCGGGAATGGCTGCAAACGGAAGAGGAGGAAATCGGGTGAAGCAGGCGAAAATATCGGAGGCCGTTGTGAGACGGCTTCCCATCTACCTGCAGGTGCTGAACGAATTGTATAACCGTGAAGTGCAGACGGTTTCGTCGCAGGAGCTAGGGCTTAAGCTGGACCTTAATCCAGCTCAAATCCGAAAGGATCTTGCCTATTTCGGGGACTTCGGCCGTAAAGGCATCGGTTACGACGTCTCTTACCTGATCGAGAAAATTCAGCAGATTCTAAAGCTCGACCAGCGGATTAACGTTGCGCTTGTTGGCGCCGGCAATCTCGGACATGCCTTGTGCAACTACAATAAGTACTCCAAGGACAACATGAAAATTGTCGCGGTCTTCGATGACCATCAGAACAAGATAGGCACGATGATCAACAATTTGACCATTCTGCCAATGGATAAGCTGAAGGAGACCGTTCAGGAGAACAATATCCGGATTGGCATTATTACGGTCCCGGGTCCGGAAGCGCAAAACGTGGCCAATCAATTCGTGGAGGCAGGAATCGAGGGCATCCTGAATTTTGCTCCGGCGATTTTGCGTTTGCCCGAGCATATCCGCATTCACCATGCGGACTTTACGAGAGAGTTGCTCAGCTTGGCTTATTATTTGGAGAAGGAAAGGAATGAGCAGGAAAATGGCGCAGTTGTGGATTGAGAACGGCCTGTTTGTAACAATGAACGATGCTAATGAGGTTTTCCGAGGCCACATGGTCGTTACGGACAACCGAATTACATATATCGGAGCGGAGGCTCCAACTGGCCTGGATGAGCAGGTTGAGCGCATTGACGGCAGTAAGCAGGCATTTATGCCGGGACTTATTAATACGCATGGCCATGCCGCCATGTCGCTGCTTCGCGGCTATTCGGACGACCAGAATCTGCAGGTATGGCTGGAGCAGAAGATGTGGCCGATGGAAGCCAAATACGTCGACCAGGATACGCGTGCTGGCAGCGCGCTTGCGATCGTGGAGATGCTGAAGACGGGAACGACCGCTTTTGTCGATATGTACGATCGCATGGATCAGGTTGCGCAAATGGTGGAGCAATCGGGAATCCGGGGTGCTTTGACGCGCGGCGTAATCGGATTGTGCCCGGAGGAGATTCAACAGGCGAAGCTGAAGGAAGCGATTGCTTTTGCCCGTGACTGGAACGGTAAGGCGGACGGCCGAATCACAACGATGATCTCTCCGCATGCTCCTTACACTTGCCCTCCTGATTATATTGAGAAGTTTGTGCAGGCAGCCCATGATTACGATCTGCCGGTTCATACCCATATGTCAGAGACGCTTGCCGAAGTGGAGCAAAATGTACGCGATTACGGTTCCCGTCCGGTTGAACATCTGGACAAGCTTGGTTTCTTCTCGCGGCCGGCGCTTGTTGCGCATGCCGTGCATCTGAACGATGAAGAGATTGCCCTGCTGGCCGAGCGCAACGTTGCCGTATCCCATAACCCTGTCAGCAACCTCAAGCTGGCAAGCGGCGTGGCCCGCGTTCCCGAGCTTCTTCGCGCAGGCGTGACGGTGTCGCTTGGGACGGACAGCGTAGCAAGCAACAACAACCTGGACCTGTTCAAAGAGATTAAATTTGCGGCGTTGCTCCATAAAGGAATCTCAGGCGATCCGACCGTCATTCCGGCGATGGAAGCATTGCGAATGGGAACCGTCTACGGTGCCCGTTCGATCTGGCAGGAAGGCAGCATCGGGCAGCTTGCGGAAGGAATGAAAGCCGATTTTATCGCGATTGATCTGGAACAGCCCCATTACTATCCGCTTACGGATATCGTATCCCACCTTGTTTATTCCGGATCCGGCCGGGACGTCAAGCATGTATGGGTAGACGGCAAAAAGGTTGTTCATAACGGCGAATGCACGATGATGGACGAGGAAAAAATCCGCTTCGAGGCACAGGCCAGCTTTGAACGGCTGCTCAACGCATAATGAGAGCGACAACTAGAAAACGTCAGCCGGTGATGAGTCCGAAGCGCTGGCTGGCTGTTTTCCTTGTTGCTCTGGTTGCTGTCATCGCGGTAGTCATTATGTACTACAACACCATTCAGCAGCCGTTCTGGAATTCGGAGAATCCGATCCGGAAAGAGGCAAAGGAAGCAGCCGGCTTGACCGAGGTATCATCCATCACGAAGCAGGTTTGGGATACGACATCGTGGATCGTGAAGGGCGAGAATGACGCGAAAGAAGAAGTTTACGTATGGCTGATCGGTCCGGACAAGACCGTTCAAACGGTCAAAGCCTCCGAAGCAACGGATAAAGATGCCATTAAGCAAGCCGTCTTGCAGAAGAAACCCGATGCGGCGGTCAAACGCATTCAACCGGGAACTTTAAACGGCCAGCTCGTTTGGGAAGTATTTTATTCGCAAGGCAAGAATCCCGAGAAATACAGCTACGATTTCTATGATTTCCGCAGCGGTGCTTACGTGACCGAATATCATCTTCCCGCCAAAACAGCGAGCTAGCCGCAATAACGCGGCTGGCTCCGCTTCCTGTTTTTACACCGCCTCTTTGATGTCGTTATATGATATACTTTCGTATGGCAGAGTTGATATACGTTAGTGTTGCTATATAACAGATATAGAGGAGGAAACCAACTATGAAACTTCGTATTGTCCCGTTCGTGCTTTCCGCTGTAGCTACAGCCTTGCTGCTATTCGGTGGATGGATGTTATATAAGCAGTTCGCCGTTGTTTCTCCTTTCCAGAAGTCTATTGGACAAATTGAAGGCATTGCTTCGGCGAATGCTCCTACTATAGATCAAGACCGCGTTTCGGTGCAGGTAACCCTTAAGCCGGATGCGAATTTGAAAGACGTTTACGAATCCATTTCCAAAGAAGGCAAAGAGGCGATTGGCAGCCGCGAGCTGTCGCTCGACATTACGAATCAAGCGCCAAGCGATCAATTAGAGAAGGTGTGGTCTTCGGTTCTGTTTAATGTGGCCGAAGCGATGGAAAAGAAAAACTACTCGGAGATTCCGAATGCTCTTCAGAAAGCAACCGCGGATCACGCGGGCATTACATTCGAAACCGCGCTTGACGATAACAATGTGTACATTACGCTGAAGGATGGTAACTCGACGAAGTATGTAGTGCTTCCACGCACTCCTGCTATGCTGGAGGTGTCGGCTAATGCGTAAATATTGGATTGAGATTACGGCAGGCTTTGTTCTGATGACAGTTGTTTTCCTTGCTTTCAGAGGAGTTAATATTTTCCCTGTCCTGCTGCTTGCTTGTTTGGCGGGGGGAGTCTGGTTTGCATCGCGCGGAGGCAAAGGACGTATGACCGCTCTGCCGGGGTCTAAGCGCAGCAAGCAGATTCACGCGGTATCCATCAGTTTTGATCAGATTGGCGGTCAAGATAGAGCCAAGCAAGAGCTTACCGAAGCTTTGGACTTCCTGGTTAAACAAGACGAGATTGCGAAGCTTGGCATTCGCCCGATGAAAGGGATTCTCCTTACAGGCCCTCCGGGCACAGGTAAGACGCTGCTTGCGAAGGCAGCCGCCCATTATACGGATTCCATCTACCTGGCTGCCTCGGGCAGTGAATTCGTCGAGATGTATGTGGGCGTAGGTGCGGGACGTATCCGAGATTTGTTCAAAGAAGCTCGCGAAAAAGCAAGAAAAGCAGGCAAGAAAAGCGCCGTTATCTTTATCGACGAGATCGATGTTATCGGAGGCAAGCGGGACGGCGGGCAGCATCGGGAATACGATCAGACGCTGAACCAGCTGCTTACCGAAATGGACGGCATTCATTCCGACGAGGCGCCGCGTATCCTGATTATTGCCGCGACGAACCGCAAAGAGATGCTGGACAGCGCGCTTCTCCGTCCAGGGCGTTTCGACCGTCATATCGGCGTGGATCTGCCGGACAAGAAAGGACGCCTTCATATTTTGCGTCTGCATGCGGCCAATAAACCGCTTGATGAGTCGGTTGACCTGGAACGAATCGCATCCGAATCGTTCGGCTTCTCCGGTGCCCAGCTGGAAAGCGTCATGAACGAAGGCGCAATCTACGCGATGCGCGAGCAGAGCGGGACGATCTTGGAGCAGCATCTGGCGATGGCCATCGATAAAGTCATGATGGGCGAGAAAACGGACCGCGAGGCTACGGCGGAAGAGCGTGAACGTGTTGCCCTGCACGAACTTGGTCATGCTATATCCGCAGAGCTGGTTCGGCCGGGAAGCGTATCTCAGGTGGCTTTGTCGCCGCGTGGTCAAGCGCTTGGTTATGTCCGTCATAACCCGCAGCAGGACCGCTATCTGTACACGAAAGAGTTCTTGGAAAGCCAGATTATGATCGCGCTTGGCGGCGCAGCCGCCGAAGAGATTTTCTACGGCGGACGCAGCACCGGCTCCCGAGGCGACTTCGATCAAGCGATGAATATCGTTCGCACGATGGTGGAATCAGGACTTACGGAGCTTGGTATCATTGACGCCAACATGATGACGCCGGACAAATGGGCGAACATTACCCGTTCCATCCTGGATGATCTGATGAGCAAGACAAAAGCGATGCTGGAAGCAAAACGCGAAGTATTTGTTCAATCCCTGGATGTGCTGATCAAGGAAGAAACGCTTGGCGGCGACGATTTCCGTGCTCTTCTAAGCCGGTTGTCCCAAAGCGCATAATAGTGGTATACCGCAATGAACGGCAGTTCATGTTAAACTGCCGTTCATTTTTTGGTGTAAAGGCAACAAAATCGAAAAGCGCATAAATCGTTCATTTGTTGTTCATGAGGTGTTCAAGATCCGTTCATCCTTCCGCCTTCATTCTTTGACTAAAAAAGGGTATAATGGATGCGAGGTAGAGAGAATTATTCTCAATCACACCCAAAAAGAGAGAAAACATACGAGGAGAGAATTTACAGAACTATGGCAATTAAAAAAGTTGGCGTTATCGGCGCCGGTACAATGGGGCAAGGTATTGCGGAAATGCTCGCATCTAAAGGGCTGGATGTGTATGTAATCGAAAGCTCGGAGGAACGCTTAACATACGGTATGCAGATGATCGAACTCAACCTGGATAAGCAGATTGAGAAATGGGCTCTGACGCAGGCTGAGAAAAAACTGATTCTGAATCGTATCCATACATGCACGAGCTATGAGGACCTGACTTCCTGCGAGCTGGTTATCGAATCTATCACCGAGGATTTGGAAAGCAAAAAGCAGGTCATCAAGAAGCTGGACGAGATTTGCGACGATAACGTCATTATTGCCAGTAATACCTCCACGCTTAGCTTAACCGAGCTGGCAAGCGTAACCGTCCATCCGGAGCGCGTTATCGGCCTTCACTTTATTTATCCGGTATCCAAGATCGACCTGGTTGAAATTGTCCGCGGCCTGAAAACCTCCGATGCCACGTTTGACGCAACGAAGGAATTCGTGGATGAGGTGATTCAGAAAAAAGGAATCATGGTGTTCGAGTCGCCAGGTTTTGTAACAACCCGTCTGATCTGCCTCTTCATTAACGAAGCGCTGCATGTTCTCGAGGAAGGCGTAGCATCGGCCGAGGATATCGACAATGCGATGCGTATCGGCTATTCGTTCCAGAGCGGACCTTTCGAGATGGCGGACCGCTTTGGCTTAGACTCCGTCCTTGCTGCCCTTGACCGGATGTTCCGCGAGTACGGGGAATTGAAATACCGTCCGTCCATCGTCCTGAAGAAGATGGTGCGCGGTGGACATCTCGGCGTGAAATCGGGCGTCGGATTTTTCAAATATGACAAGGATGGAGACCGTATCTAGATGAAAGTACTCGTAATCAATGCAGGAAGCTCTTCGCTGAAATATCAGCTTTATAATATGGAGAATGAGACGGTGCTTGCGAGCGGGCGCGTCGAGAGAATCGGAATGGATTCCTCGATCGTGACCCACGAACCTCCAGGCAAGCCGGACGTGACGCAAGTAAGCGAGATTCTTGACCACATCACGGCGGTTAAAAAAGTGATCGACATGCTGACGCATCCCGAGCATGGCGTAGTAGCTTCGATGGGAGAGATCGACGCGGTTGGGCACCGGATCGTGCATGGCGGCGAGGTGTTCAAGAGCTCGGCGCTTGTAACGGCTGAAGTGAAGCAAGAAATCAAAAAGCTGTTCGATCTTGCTCCGCTTCATAATCCGGCGCATATGATGGGCATCAACGCGGTAGAAGCCAATATGCCTAACGTTCCGCAGGTGGTCGTGTTCGATACCGCCTTCCATCAGACCATGCCTAATACTTCCTACTTGTATCCTATTCCTAGAGTGTTGTACCGCCGCCATAAAGTGCGTCGTTACGGCTTCCACGGAACATCGCATCAATATGTCAGCCGGAAGGCTGCCAAGTTCCTTGGCAAGCCGCTAGAGTCGCTGAAGATGATCTCCTGCCATATCGGCAACGGGGCAAGCGCAACGGCCATTCTGGACGGCAAGTCGTTCGACACCAGCATGGGGATGACGCCGCTGGAAGGCTTGATGATGGGTACGCGCAGCGGTGACCTGGACCCGGCCATTGTTCCGTACGTGATGAACAAAGAAGAACTGACGCTAAGCGAAGTGAATTCGATGCTGAACAAACACAGCGGCATGCTTGCGATCTCCGGCATCAGCAGCGATATGCGCGAAATCGTGGAAGCAATGGGCGAAGGCGACGCCAACGCCAAGCTGGCTTTCGATATGTATACGTACCGCGTCCGCAAATATATCGGCGCTTACGCGGCAGCGATGAACGGCGTTGACGTTATCCTGTTTACGGCAGGGGTTGGGGAGAACTCGAACGTTCTGCGCAAGGCGGTATGCGAAGGCATCTCGTTCCTGGGCGTTGAGCTGGACGAAGAACGAAACAATATTCGCAGCAAGGAAGTACGCGAGATTTCGACGGATGCTTCCCGCGTGAAGGTGCTGGTTGTACCGACTAACGAGGAGCTGCTAATTGCCCGCGATACGTATGCGATTGTGAAAGGCGAGTCCAAATAAGAATAGCAGTAGTTAAGGTAGCGGAGGGATCGGTTGCATGAGCAATGAGGACATGTGGAAGGCCTATTCGCGGGGGATGGCGGCCGTCATGAATGAAGGGGGCGTGCATGTATCCGCGCTGCTTCTACGGTCTTACCGCCAATTGAATTTATCCGATACGGAAGCCATGCTGCTGCTGCAGCTTATGCTGTTCGGAGAATCGGAAGGGATTGAATTCCCCACAATGGAGCAGCTGGCGGAACGTACCGGCTCGACGACCAGAACCATTGAGCAGACGATTGGCCGTCTGATGAAAGAAGGTTTCTTGACCATCGACGAGCGGATTGATCCGGTGACCGGAATTCAATCCGAGCAATATAATTGGAGCGGATGGCTGCTGAAGGCTGCCGAATGGGCGGCTGAAGAGAAGCGGGAGACGCGGAGAGCGGAGCGGCGCACGGTGAAGCGGGTCACGGATCCGGGCAACATTTTCTCGGTGTTCGAGCAGGAATTCGGACGTCTGTTATCGCCGATGGAATGCGAGACGATAACCGGATGGCTCGATCAGGACCGCTACGCGGATGAACTGATCCGGTTTGCCTTGAAGGAAGCCGTCTTTGCAGGCAAGCTGAATTTCCGTTATATCGACCGGATTCTGATTGAGTGGGGCCGAAACCGGGTGACGAACGTGGATGAGGCAAGAGCCCATTCTCAGAAGTTCCGTGGACCACGCGGATAGCACTTATATCGATTATACGAAAGCCTTGTACTTCCTAATGCGGGAGTACAAGGCTTTTTTCATTCCGTTATCGCGAGAACTGCTTCCTGTATTTCAGGGGCGATGTGCCTGCGTATGCCCGAAAGCAATTGGAAAAGTATGGCGCATGGCGGAAGCCCGTCTTATCGGCGATAACCGAGATGGACCATTCGGTCTTTACGAGAAGCAGCTTGGCTTGCTCCAGCCGGTATTGGTGCAAATAGTCCATGGGGGAGCAGTGATAGATTTCTTTCATGCACCTGACGATGTAATTGGGATGAAAATGAAGCGCCTCCGCCAGAATTGCGTTGGTCAGCTCCGATTGATAATGCTGCCGGATATAGGCTTCCGTCTTGCTGGCGAGCTTCATGGCCGGAGAATCCGTATTCGCGCGATCCCGCCGTTCCTCCAGTAAGCCAAGCAGCTCGATAAAGAGCTGATGCTCGTGCCAATAAACGCCTCGTTGATGCTCGTTGGAGTAGGTTAACAGCTGAACGAGATGCCGCTCGGCAAGAGTAAATTCAGGCGGCGCCGCATACTGGGGAATCTGGATAAAATAAGGGTTTTCCCAGACCTGTCGCAAAGGCATAGGCGGGGAAGAAGGTTCCGACGAATGCTCCTTCCAGTCCCCTTTAAAGTCGAAATGAACCCAATAAAAGGACGTATCGCTGTCGCAAGGCTTAGTTGAATAATGATAGCGGTCCGGCAGAAGCAGAAGCGCCTCACCGGCTTTGACTTCCCACTGCTTGTCTTCTTCCCCGATATATAACGTTCCCTTCGTTACCCACAGGAGATCAAACAAGCCAAGGTTGCGGCGGTTAGGATGTTGCTCGCCGGGCTTATACACGGTCTGGCCGATTGCGATGTAGTAAGGCATAGGAGGAAGCTGCAGGGTTACGTAAGTCATGCGGTTAGCCCATCTCCCGTCAGTGTTATATTTTATAAAAAAGAAGGTCGTTTTGCTTGTAGTTTCCTTGTCTTCCCGAGAATAAACTAGAAATCAGCAATAATCAAATCTTTTATATTCGAGCAGGAGGAACGTTCATGGCGAAGCAACTTAACAGGCAGCTGGGAAGCAGTCAGGTACATATTGAGGATGCTTTTTGGAACCGCTTTACGGAGCTGGTGCGCGAGACTGTCATTCCTTATCAATGGGAAGCGTTAAACGACCTGATCGCGGATGCGGAGCCAAGCTATGCCATCCGTAATTTCCGTGTCGCGGCGGGACTTGAAGAGCATCCCTACGGCGGTATGGTGTTCCAGGACAGCGACGTGGCGAAGTGGCTGGAGGCGGTTGGTTATTCCTTGGCGAATCATCCCGATGCCGAGCTGGAGCGCACCGCAGATGAAGTGATTGATCTCATCGCGATGGCTCAGCATGAAAATGGCTATTTAAATACGTATTTCACGATAAAAGATCCTGGCAAGCAGTGGACCAATCTGTATGAGGCGCATGAGCTGTATTGCGCGGGCCATATGATGGAAGCGGCGGTTGCTTATTATGAAGCTACGGGAAAACGCAAGCTGCTGGACGTCATGAGCCGGTTCGCCGATCATATCGACGAGATTTTCGGCGCGGAGGAAGGCAAGCTGAGAGGCTATGACGGCCATCAGGAGATTGAACTTGCGCTGGTGAAACTGTACCGGGCGACAGGGGAAAAGCGTTATTTGAAGCTGGCCCAGTTCTTTATTGACGAACGCGGGGCGGAGCCGAATTTCCTGGTCGAAGAAGGGAAGCAGCGTGACGGCTATAGTTTGTGGGCCGGAGGCAAACGCCCGATTCCAACCGTGCCGCAATTAGCGTACAACCAGGCGCATAAGCCGGTCCGCGAGCAGGAAGCGGCGGTGGGCCACTCGGTCCGCGCCGTGTATATGTATACCGCGATGGCGGATTTGGCGAGATTGACCGGGGATAAGCTCCTCCTTGAAGCCTGCGAGCGGTTATGGAACAACATGACGCGAAAACAAATGTATATTACCGGCGGCATCGGTTCCACGCATCACGGCGAGGCATTCTCGTTTGACTATGATCTGCCGAACGATACGGTATACGCGGAAACCTGCGCCTCTATCGGCCTGATCTTCTTTGCGCAGCGGATGCTGAAGCTGGAAGCAAAAAGCGAATACGCCGATGTCCTGGAGAGAGCATTGTATAACAACGTGGTAGGCAGCATGTCGCAGGACGGCAAGCATTACTTCTACGTCAATCCGCTTGAAGTATGGCCGCAAGCCTCCGAGAAAAATCCGGGCCGCCATCATGTGAAGGCCGAGCGTCAGAAATGGTTTGGCTGCTCCTGCTGTCCTCCCAACGTGGCTCGTCTGCTAAGCTCCTTGAATGACTATATTTATACGATATCTGCCGCGAACAATACGATTTACACCCATTTGTTTATCGGCAGCGAAGCCCGATTTGAACTCGCTGCAGGCTCCGTTGCATTAAATCAGCAATCGCAGCTTCCGTGGAAAGGGTATACCCGATTCGAATTTACCGATGTTCCGGGAACACGGTTTACATTTGCCCTTCGAATTCCATCCTGGAGCAGGGGGACGGCCGTTCTGAAAATTAATGGTCAGGCGGCGGAGTTTAAGGCAGAGAATGGGTACGCAGTGGTTAACCGCAATTGGCAGCGGGGAGACGTTGCGGAATGGGAGCCGGCGCTTGAAGCTCAATTGACAGCCGCGCACCCTCAAATCCGCGCAAATGCGGGCAAGGTGGCTATTGAGCGCGGTCCGCTTGTTTATTGCTTGGAGGAAACGGATAACGGAAGTCCGCTTGCCGCGGTGTCGCTCGTTACAACGGGAGAGCTTCATTCCCGCTTTGATGATCAATTGCTGGGCGGAGCGGTTGTCATTGAAGCCGAGGGGAAGCTGGATGAACAGGATTCCTGGCAGGAGGATACGCCGTATCGTCCGTATGAGCAGCGCAGCGCTTCAAAGCACATTCAGTTGAAGGCTGTACCATACTATCTCTGGGGCAACCGAGAGAAAGGCGAGATGACGGTCTGGATTCGGGCTTTGGGATAGATCGTAAGGAGAGCATGCGAATTGCCGCATGCTCTTTTTTTGGTATGTTGTTCGGGGTTTATGAAAATGCAGCCATCTCCCTGTCCTAATGGAGAGGAGTGGGCAAGCTTGATTATTGATGTTCATGCCCATATGGGCTGGGATCAAGTGTTTGATGAAGATTTTACCTTTGAAGAGCTGCTTGAAAAGCATGACATATATGGGATTGCCACTACGATTGTTCAGCCCGCCACCTGCCATGATCTGGACACGGTTCGCGCACAGCATGATGCTATTGGTGAACTCAGTAAGCGTTATCCCGGTCAGTTCCTGGGTATGGCCAACCTAAATCCTCATCTGCCTGACAAGGTGTACGAGGCAGAGGTTCGTCGCTGTATGGAGGAGCATGGATTTGCGGGCATTAAAGCCCATACGTTCGCTCATGCCGTTCACTCTGGCAGCCGCGACGGAAGGAAAGTGTTCGGTCTGGCGAGCAAACTGGGAGTACCGGTTATGGTCCATACGGGAGCAGGTATTCCATTTGCCAATCCTGCCAATTTGATCGGCGTAGCGCAGGATTATCCGGAGCTTCCCATCGTGATGGCTCACTGCGGCATGATGATTATGGCCGGTGAGACGGAAATCGCAATGAAAGCATGCTCCAATCTATACGCCGATATTACCTGGACAGCAGGTTTTAACCTGCGGCATTGGTCTCACCAATTCGGCGCTGACCGGTTCATGTTTGGTACGGATCATGCGGACAATACGGGCACCGAGCTGGCGAAGGTGAGAAGCTGCGGGCTTTCGCAGGAAGATCAGGATTGGATTTTGCATGGCACGGCCAAGAAAATATATAAGCTTTAATAGGCTTTTAATTAGAACGGAGGAAGCAGGGCGATGGTACAAAAACTTCGGGTAAGCGACAACGGGCGGCGCTTGACACAAGAAGACGGACAACCGTTCTTCTGGCTTGGCGATACGGCATGGGAATTATTTCATAAGCTGAATAGAGAGGAAGCAGAGCACTATCTGAGAACACGAGCGAACCAGCGGTTCAATGTCGTACAGGCGGTTGCTCTCGCCGAGCTGGATGGACTTGAGACGGCCAATGCATACGGCAAGCGGCCGTTAAGCAAGAATGAAGCGGGAGAATATGATCCTTCTTTGCCGTTAACGGAAGAAGAGGCTTACGATTATTGGAAGCATGTGGATTATATTATTGATTTCGCTGCCGAACTGGGGATTTATATTGCTCTGCTGCCGACTTGGGGAGACAAATACAATCTGATGTGGGGCAAGGGGCCAGTCGTGTTTAATGCTGAGAATGCCAATGCGTTCGGTCGCTGGCTGGGCGCAAGATATAGCAGCCGCTCCAATATCGTTTGGGTGCTGGGTGGCGACCGGCCCCTAACGGAATTCGAGCATTTTGCCATTACAAGAGCGCTTGCCGCAGGAATTAAAGAAGGCGGCGCGGACCAACTGATGACGCTGCATCCGATGGGAGGGCATTCTTCATCCTACCATGTACATCGAGAGACTTGGCTTGATTTTAATATGATTCAATCGGGACATGGCGAAGGTGTGCAGCGCAACTATGAGAAGGTGCTTTCCGATTATGGGCTCACGCCGGTTAAGCCAACGATGGACGCGGAGCCTTGCTACGAGGATCATCCTGTCGGCTTCAGAGCGGACAACGGCTACTTCGATCAATCGGATGTGCGCAAGGCTGCTTATTATGGAGTACTATCTGGAGCATGCGGACATACGTATGGACATCATTCGATCTGGTGTATGAGTCGGGGGCAGTATGGATCCTTAGAGTTTGATCAGGCTGGAGGGTATGTCATATGCGAATGGAAGGCTGCGCTCGAGCGGCCGGGAGCCAATCAGATGAAATTTGTTCTGGCACTGCTAGAGTCTAGGGGGTTAGAAGAATTGATTCCAGATCAGGAGCTTCTAGAGGATAACGGAGCAGGCTCAAATTATGTACCAGCAGCCAGAGGAAATACATTCGCCTTGTACTATTCGCCAAACGGGCTTTCCATTCATGCTCGACTTGGACGCTTATCTGGCCAAACGCTGTCTGCTTCTTGGTACAATCCAAGAAGCGGAGAATTCACCAATGCAGGAATACTGTCTAACGAAGGTACGAGACGCTTCATGCCTCCTAGCAGCGGAAGAGGTGAAGATTGGATATTGGTACTGGCCGAATAAAAAAATGTTAAGAAACGCAGTCAGTGTAATGAACATTTCCTTTGTAACGGTTAAGGCAAACGCGATTGCCGCGTACGACCGTTATGAGATTGAAATTCATGTAGATGAACCTGAATTTCGCAAGCGGCAGAAAATCGTGACAGCTTGATTCCGGTAGACGGATTTTGCGAAGCGGAAGACGGAAGCTTGTTTCGGATTCGTTTCATGCCGCGTTCGGCGAGCCGATATGTGTATACATTTTTTTACAGTATCAAGGAAGGGCAATTCGATGCCATTTGCCCGGCATTCGCAAGGAAGAAAAAACAAGACGTACTCTGGACCGCTTCCATCATTATAAAGTGAACCGGGTGCGGATCGGGCTAAGCTCCAGCCGGGTGCGCAATGCGCCGGCCTGGTTCGAACCGGTATGCGAGTCGGAGGATTTCACCTTCTGCTATAGCCAATTGGAAGGCTGAACGTCCGGAAGATGCGGGACCTGGCTTTTAAAATAACCCAAAAATGAACTGAGGCCCAAGTATGCTAAAGCTGCCGGAATAATCCCTGGCCTGATAAAAAACCAATGATTATGACAGAAGTTGTCACTATTAACCGTTACACTATCAGAGAAAGATCAATCTTAAAGGTTGAAGGAGATGAATAAATATGGACGTGCAACTGATTCCGTATATTATGCTGGACGGAGGCGCTCGTGAGGCGATCGCCTTTTACGAGCAAGCGTTAGGAGCGAAGGTGGTATTCAAGACGACCTTCGGCGAAGCTGGGCAAGAGGTGTCGGAGCAGGCGAGGGACCGAGTGGCCCATTCCGTCCTGAAGATCGGAGGATCGGATCTGTATGTCGCCGATACAGACCCGGGGGTCCGGTTCGCGCAGGGCAAGCAAGTAAACATCTGCATCAACATCGCCGATAAAGAGCAGGCCCAGAAGTATTATGAGGCGCTGAAAGAGGGCGGACAGGTCGAACACCCTCTGCAGGAGGTCTACTTCAGTCCCGCGTACGGGATGGTAACCGACAAATTCGGCGTTACCTTCCAGATTTTTACAAAGAGGACTTAATGGTTGGTTCACCTTGCGCAAGACCGATGGATGGGAGATTATAGTGCAATCAATAAAGCTGCAGCAGGTCAGAGGATCTGCTGCAGCTTTTTTTTAATACAATCTCTCCTCGGACGGGATCGATACCTCGACTGTTATGGAGTTATGAAGTTATGAGTAATCTGCCTTTCAAGAAAAGTTATGAAGGAAACTTAATACAGTAAATCGATCTTTAGCCAGTCGCCGATGCTAGTCGATTACGGTACGATTATATGAGGCGAGACCTACCTGCAGAAGAAACGAGTAAAGTAAAGATAGTGAAGCGAAGGAGGATGAACCTTGAATAACGAGAAATATGCAAACATGCTGATCATGCCAGAACTTAACACGATCGGGAAGCGATTGTTTCCTTTCGGCCTATTGTCGGAGCTAAGACAGCAGACCCCTGTCCGGTACGATAGTGTTCGAAATTGCTGGGACGTCTTCTCATATGGAGAAGTCCAGCGCATCCTGAAGGATCCCAAAACATTTTCTTCCGTGAGAGGAGCCGCGGGAGGCCAAAATCTACTGTTCATCGATCCACCCAAGCATAAGCAGCTGCGCGATCTCGTCAATAAGGCGTTTACGCCGAAAGCGATTCAGGGGCTGGTGCCGCGTATTGAAGAGATTTCCGCGGACCTTCTGGATGGCGTGGACGGAGTGGATATGAATCTGGTGAGTGATTTCGCCACTCCGCTGCCGGTCATCGTCATCGCCGAGCTGCTCGGAACGCCAGCAGAGGACCGGGCTCATTTCAAACACTGGTCCGATATTCTCGTCGAAAGCGCTGAGGACGAGTCTGCCGAAGCATACGAGGCGATCATGCGGAAGCGTATGGAGGCGATGCAGGAGCTCGCCCAATATTTTGGACAGCTGATTAAGGTCCGCTCTAGAATGCCGAAGGATGATCTGATCTCGGCCTTGCTCGCTGCGAAAATTGACGGGGTCCAACTGACGGAACATGAAGTGATCAGTTTTTGCGTGCTGCTACTGGCCGCCGGCAACGAGACGACGACCAATCTGATTGCGAACGGAATGCGCGTTCTGTGCGAGCAGCCCGAGCTGCAAGACGAGCTGAACCGGAGTCCAGAATTAATCCCCGGCTTCATTGAAGAGACGCTGCGGTATTACCCACCGATTATTGCGATAGGAAGGACCGCGACTATGGATGTCGAGCTCGGCTCGCACCGATTCAAAGCGGGCGACCAGATTATTGCCTGGGTGGGAGCGGCGAACCGTGACGAATCAGTCTTTGCCGCTCCCGAGCGTTTCGATCCTCGCCGAATGCCGAATCCACATATGTCCTTCGGCTTCGGCATTCATTTTTGCCTGGGTGCGCCGCTCGCTCGATTGGAGGGCAAGATCGCGCTTCAAATGCTGACGAATCGGTTCGATCAGTTCCAACTGCCAGACGGAAACGACTTGGTGCCGATTCGAAGCTCGTTCGTCTTCGGCGTTAAGGAGTATCCAATTTCATTCGTACGACGCTCCTGACGAATTCGTTGGTGGAATTCCTTTACGGGGCATGGAATTTTATAACTTATAGGTATGTAGGTTTCTTGAAAGAGAGAATGGTGTAATCGCATGGAAATTGGTATACGAAAAACATTCGTTAAGCTAAAAGGGAACGATAGTTTAAATAAGCTACCAGAACGAAGTTGCTGGCCAGATTGCACTTACTACTCGAAGGACAAGTCAATTCTATGTTGCTATTGGATATGAGAAGTTGGCAAAGCAAAAACAAATTCACGTTAGTTGAACCATAGACTGTTAAGCTACCGTTGACTAAAGTGAACAAGCCCTGGTAATTACCAGGGCTTGTTCTTATTAATTCAGGGATACAGCGTAATTGCTCTTTTAAGGAACATGACGAAGTACTGGCCGAATATTACGTATGGCTATTTTTCGAGAGATAGAAGTTGCTGCGCCACGATATAGCCCGATCCGCCGTTAATGCCGTGTCCTGGCCATGTGGCAGCACCTAGCATGAATAGATTGGGGATCTCCGTTCGGTGTCCAGGCTGGGAAGGTAGCGGACTGAACAAGTAGCTCTGCGCGAGATCGTGCGAACCGCCATAGGGATCGCCGGGGCCAGAATTTGGATTGAAACGGGCCAGGGTGTCAGGTGTGACGACGGACTTGTCGATGATAGCGCTTGGGATATTCGGAATATGCTTGCCTACAATGGAGATCACGCGTTCTGCAAATCGTTCAGTCAGCTCTTTCGTCCATGTACCGTCGCCGACGTCAATTTGACCAGCAGCATCGCCACGGGGACGACAAGGAACCTCAAGGACTTGGAGTCTCATGATCGCTTTGCCTACTGGCGCTCGGGTCGGATCGAGATTCGTAGAGCAATCGACTGTAAAAGTTGGCTTGGCCGGCAGAAGATCGGCCATCCCTTGTGCAATGGCTTGGGTAAAGCCGTCTAGCCCATCGGTCAGGTGGGGCTGGCCGACTCTGGCAAACCGAGAATCAGGCCATTTTGGGGCTTCACTCAGGGCGAGATGAATCTGAACGCAGCCTCTTCCATAGCGGAATCGCTTTGCTTGACTGCGAATATCAGGACTGACTTGCGTATCGGCCAAGAGCGACAGGTACAACTGGTCCGGGACGGTGGAGGCGACGACAGCATGCTTCGCGTGGTATTTTTCGCCTTCTGCTGTTTGAACGGCGACTGCCTTGCCGTCTTTGACTACAATCCGCTCGGCTCGCGTACTCGTCACGATCGTGCCACCTTGGTCCAGTACCAAGCGAGTCAAAGCCTGCGCAAGCTTCTCGCTGCCTCCTTCGGGAATAGGCATTCCGCCTCCCATCAGAGCCATCGTAGTGAGCGGCACCCAGATGCCGCTACCGACTTCGTCCGGCGTACGACCCAGATGCGTTACCCATGACGCTAACATGGCGCGCATGACCGGCGACTGGAATTCACTTACCGTGTTGCGGGCAGTGGAGAAGAGAGAAGCGGCGAAAGCCGAGTAGCCTTTGCCCCCAGCACGGTGGTCATATAGTAACTTCTGGAGGATCCCAGAAGCTTTTTGACCCGATAAGTCTAGGTTGAACAACTCGAATACGTTTCCCGCATACGGTGTAAATGCATCGAACATCCGTCCTAGCACAGCGCCATCACCGCGGGCCAGACGTTCTGCTTCGACGGTAAGTCCCTCGACTGAGCGTGCAAAGACAGCTGTCTCACCGTTCTCCATCGAAACGCCGGTTGGCAGATCTGTGTTCACGTAACGCAGTCCTCTCGCTTCGAGAGCTTCCCTGAAGTCCGCATAAGCAGGGCTGTTCAGGAACAAGGGGTGGGCAGCGGCATAGACGTCATGCTTGAAGCCAGGCAATGTCAACTCTTCAGTACGTAAAAATCCTCCTGGGCGGTCGTTCTTCTCGAGTATTAGGACGCTTCTCCCCGCACGCGTCAAATAAGCGGCCGCTATTAACGAGTTGTGGCCACTTCCAATAATGACTACATCGTACTTGCTCAACATCAATTCCTCCCTCCGTGTCTTATAACCAGATTCAGTTTAATGCAAGTGAGCAACGAGGGGTGGCGCTTGCTGTCGACTGATCCAAAATTATTCTTAAAAGATTTCCTAACTAGCTGTTTCACATTACAATGGTGTGATAGAACTGGATACGGACTATCTAGTGGAATTATTGGTTCACTTTTAGGGATCATAGGTTCGACTGCTTTTATTGAACTCCCATGAAAATAAACTTAGCTCAAAACCTGAAAAAGAACATAATAAAATAGACCCAGAATAATACTTTTTAAAAAAAAGGCTGAGCCTTTGAAATTGATGCTAATGGAGTTGTGTAGTAGTTTAGCATCTTTCATAGAAAAACAGAGGTAAGGCTGGTGCAACCAGTCAAGAGGATTAGTCTCCCATAAGTGCTACCCATAATGGGTGCGACATTCTGTGATGTTTGACAGATTAAACATTTTCATCCTCTGTGGTCAGCGCTGTTTTTGCGCTGCATGATGGTTAAAGGGCAGTTTAACGTAACATAACTCCTGACGAACTCGTCTTTCTATTGAAACGGATATATAACAAATGAGGGTGGTTTCTAAATGAAGATAATGTCTTGTTCGTCTGTTCTTACTCTGTGCATCGTATTTTGTCTTATCCTAATAGTAGGATGCTCTAATGCTAATGAAGGAACAACTACTGGAGAAAATACTAATTGGGAACCTTCCAAGTATGAAACAGTCAACGACCTTAATGGAGTAACGATGATTATTAAGAAAGGAACGGTCAACTCTACTGGATTGACTGTAGTATTCGAAAATAACTCTGGTAAGCAATGTACTTATGGTGAATTTTTTTCGCTGGAAAAGAAAATTGAAGGTAGATGGTATCACGTCCCTGTTACCATTGATGGTAATTACGCGTTTAATGATATTGGATATGGCTTTGGCTCTTCAAATGTTAGTGAATGGACAGTTGATTGGAAGTGGCTCTATGGAAAACTTGTTACTGGTGAATATCGGATAGTGAAAGATATACTCGATTTTAGAAAAGCAGGCGACTACGATAAATACTATTTGGCGGCGGAGTTTACAATCAATTAGCTATCAGGTCAACCCGCTCATTAAAGTAACGAGGAACGATAGTTCAAATTAACACAGTAGCAGCCGGCACATCATCGGTTGCTTTTTTTATTGAAGTAAAAGTGCAGGATAGCGGATTGCCAATTTCAAGGGGTTTAAGGGGGAGAGTCATGTCGCAAAAGAATTTGCTAAAAAAAGTGACAAAGGTTTTACGTACGATAGAGTGGGCGCTGCTGATCTTACTTATCGGTTATTCTATATTGATCATTAACCCGTTTTCCGACATGTACCAATTTAACAAAGATATCCATAAGGCGAAACGCGAAGGTATCTATTTCGATGCAGATGCGAAATTTCAGTCGTACTTCGGCACTGCAGTTCGTTTGGACGGAGTTGTATATAACCAGAAAGAACTTCTTGTTTATATGTCAGGGAAAGCATTCGGACCGAATTCAAAATTACCTAACCGGGTTCAAGTAAAGACAGACAAAGGAACCATCTTGCAATCCAGTGGTGGTGGAAGTTCTACGGATATTTTGAGAGCGAGAGGCATTTATGATTTCAAAGATGTCCCGGCAGGTATCCAATCTATTACCGTTTATAACGAAGCATACAGTGAATCGTTCTCGTTCCAAATTGATCTCCAGGGGGGCGATGTACAATGATGGACATAAAATATAGAATGAAACTTATGCCTATAGGTCATTTTCTGCGTTGGCTGGCCATCCTTGCCCTAGTTCTCTTCTTGTTCAGAGCGCATTACGGCTCAAAACCATGGAGCCTGGAAAGTGTCGTCCATCAAGCTCAATCTAGCATGGAGATGCCTTCGGCTTCAATTGCTTCGATTATGGACTCGGGCAGAGGCATACAATCGGTAATTCTGTTGGATCGTGAACATTCGATGTTCCATCATATGTTCGTCGCCCGTCCGTTTGGCATGTTGTGGGAAAACCGAGGCGGCACATTTGGTATGTCGCTTGATCCAGACGTTCTTATCGATTTCAAGTGGGGCATGTCGACTTTCGGCACATATCGACATTACTACTACATCGGTCAAGTTAAAGACTCGCGCGTCGCCCATGTCAAAGTCATCTGGCATGACGGATACGAGCAAAATGCTTACTTAACTGACGGAGTATATCAAGTGGCCCGGGCGATCAAACGTTCTTACGATGACGGTCAATCTCCAGTATTGAAAACTCATATGATAGCATATGACAAAAAAGAAACGAAACTATATGAATTGACGCCCGAGCAAAGAGAAGTTAAGAAAACTAAGTAACATTCAGAATAATTGCAGCGGGAACGTCTGATTATCCATTAACTTAACGCGAACTATAGTTCAAAACAATAAACCTTCAGTAGATCTGAGATCCGCTGCAGGTTTATTGTAGTAAAGGACAGCATTCAATATAGATGGATTAAAGCCTATCCGCGGCTTTTTGTTGAATCCAGTGCCGAGGAACTGCCAGACATATCACCTAGTAACCTAGATCTATTACAAAAATTTCAACTTAGTGTTAAAGTTGTTTGACATCAGGTACGACCCGGAGGTGAATCAATTGAAAAAACAAAGATATATGCTTGTTCTTGCCATTTTAATCATAATAGTTTTTATAGCGTACTTTACATTTTGGTGGAAGGATCCTTATAAGGAAATCAAACTGGACAGTCCCGCCTTTATTTATAGTGATCACTTTAATAAAACAACCAGGCTTACTCTCGAGGGGAACTATAACAGAGACGATCACAACTTCCAAGGTTCGTTGACAATAGGTAATAATATCAAGCTTGATCATGTTATAATTTTGCACGGTGCATTATTGATATCATATGAAGGCAGCGAACGAACATCCGTAGGTCCAGTATTTTTCGATCATAAACAGGTAAGAATCTCTGTTGAAATCACTGATCCTGGTTTATATAAGTTGCTTACCTCTGAAAGTTATGATGGTAAATCCAAGCTTGTGATCAGTTCACCTGCTACTACTGCCGAAGAGGCGAAAACAGTAACCGAGGATCTTATGCAAATTAAAACGATATTTGATAAATAATCGATACCTCTTATTAATTGAATGTTGAGCTACCATGAAAATTCATTGAAGTAACATCAAAAATAGACAAAATCAAAGAAGGGTGCGTATTTTAAGCTTTTTTAAAGTTGAGCACCTATCACAACACATATTTAATCATAGGATCAGGACACATCCGAAATAGAAACGGAATACCCCAAGCTCTCAAGTCTTCGTACGGAATTTCTAACGACCGCAACATGTTTATGTCGTTCAAAGTAGTCTTCGCCCAGATCTACATACATATCTTTTCGGGTTAGTAAGTAATAACCGATCCTTAGCATAGCATGAGCCACCACAATAGCGGCACGTTTTCTGCCTTTTTTAGCAAGTGTCCGACGATACATGGCACCAAGGTAGTTCTTGGATGCACCTACTGAATGTGCAGCTTCTGTCAAAGCAGCTTTCAAGTATTTGATTCCTTTTTTGCCTTTAGTCGACTTGCGCTTGCCGGCACTCTCGTTATTCCCAGGAACTAATGCAGCCCAAGAACATAAATGAGCTGCCTAGGAAACTGTTTCTCAATATTTGTTCCAAGCTCAGCTAGAATCTGTTCCGCCATGCGTGGGGCAATGCCAGGAATGGAATCTAATCTCTCTATGTCTTCCTGAAAAGAGCTAACTCTTTGGGCAATCTCTTGGTCTAATAGATCAATTTGTTCTGTCAGGAAATCGATGTGGTTTAGAATGGTTTTGATCATTAATCGCTGATGAGGATTCACATAGCCACGCAAAGCTAATTCTAGTTCTGGCTTTTTTCTTTTTTAGTGTACGTTGGGCTAAGTTTGCTAGTGTTTCAGTATTTTCTTCGCCACCTGCAATGGCACGAAGCATGTTCTTAGAGGAAACACCCATAATGTCTGAAACAACCGATCCAAGTTTAATATTTGCTCCTTCTGGAACTTTTTGAATTCGGTTGTGCTGACTAGCACGCTCTTCAATTATGCTACGACGGTACCGAACCAATTCTCTAAGTTCCCGTTGGGCGCGGTTTGGAATAAAACTAGCTGTGAGAAGCCCATGACGTAGTAGCTGAGCAATCCATTCTGCATCTTTGACATCGATTTTACGCCCCGGAAGTGCCTTCATATGTTGAGCATTCACGACTAGAAACTGAATGTCTTCCGATTCTAAGAGGTTAACTTGGTTTCCAAAATACACCGGTACTTTCCATCGCTACATGCGTACAGCCATGGTCTTTAATCCAGTCTATTAATTGCAATAAAAAGACTGTTTTAGTAGGGAAAGTACAAATCTCCTTTCCTTCGGGAGTCATTACACATGCAGCGATAGAGTCTTTATGAACATCCATTCCACATGCTCGTTCAATGAGAACATCCATTAAAAAATTCCTATCTACGGCTCTGTAATGGAGCTGGTGCAACAACCAAATTAGGATTAATCTACTATGAGTGCTTCCCGAGGGAGCGACATTCTGTGATGCACCGTGATCGTTGGAGTCAGACTAACAGATGGGCTCTAACGCACCATAGTTCATCGACCTTCTTCTCCCAGCCGTAGTAGCATTATTAACGGCATTTCTCTTTTCATTCTCTGTGGTGCAGCGCTGTTTTTTGCGCTGCATGATGGCTAACGGGGATGCTCCAATCAGTTGAAAGCAATGGTATAACTCGTTCCACAGTGTATTCCGCAAGTAAGCAGTGGCAGAAAATCATTGGTTTCTACGAAAGCACGGTTTTAAGATGTGGTTTGTTCAAATGTACCGATAAGCGATATGTGATTACGGGAAATGTTAGTTAAATAAGTCGAAGGTCATTGCCAGTATGATAACCTATAGGGTGATAAAATGAAATTGATCGGTAGTAAAACAGAACAAGATATGAGGCGTCAACTTATGTGTTCACATGACGCTTTGTTTTCTCAAGTTCCCGAAGCTATTACGAAGCTCAGGATACTACAGAATAAGTTTCCTAACCTACTCACAGCGTATAGCCTCCATTGGATACCAGAGCAAGGGGAGGACATCATAACTTACCTCATAAATACGGATACAGTGGCGATAGTCGAGACCAACCGTCATGATTTGAATATTGAGCCTATAATCGAAACAATGATGTTATCAGAATACAGGATTGGATTATCCAAGCAAGATCGCATTAAATTGGCAGTTGCACTGGAACTGGCACAAGAAGTTTTAAGGAGCATAGATAAGTAATGAGGTTGAACGGGAGACGATAGGCTGGCGATGGAACGATCCATCTGATTTTGCATTGCTGCAAGCACCACCCGGATTGAAAGCCTCTATATATTAAAGTATACATATTCCAAAGATCCGTACGACGACAATACCTCAACCAATCTCCTGCGCCGTCTCTTCTCGCAGCCTTTTGATATCACTGATCGGCGGGAGACCGAACAGCCTTGCGTATTCGCGGCTGAACTGCGAGGGGCTCTCGTAGCCGACACGGTAAGCGGCATCGGCGGCATCGAGGGATTCGGCCAACAGCAGGCGGCGCGCCTCTTGAAGGCGAATCCGCTTCAGGTACTGCAGCGGGCTCAGTGCAGTCACTTCCTTGAAGTGACGGTGCAGCGACGAGGGACCCATATGGGCCATTCTCGCTAGCTCGTCGATATGAAGCGGCTGGGCATAATCCAGCTTGATGCGGGCAATGACTCTGGCGATCCGACTAATGCCGCTACCGGCGAGGCCAAACTGCTTAAAGGCTTCACCTTGGCCTCCCTTCATTATACGGTAATAGATTTCGCGAACGATCAGCGGCGCCAGATGAGGAATGTCGCCAGGCGTATCCAGCAGCCGGACGAGCCGAACCGCCGCATCCAGAAGCTCGGGACTCGTCTGGTCGACGAATGCGCCCCGCTTCGCCTCCCTGCCATCTTCCGCCTCCGGCTCCACGTCTTTCATCACTTCCAGCACCTGGGCGGGATCCAGACCAAGCCGCATGCACAAATAAGGCGCTTCGGGAGAAGCCTGAATAAGTTGTGAGGTGACCGGCAGATCGACCGATACTACAAAATGCGAGGAGGGACCATATGTAAAGCTGTCTCCTCCCAGCATAACGACCTTCGTGCCTCTGGCGACGATGACGATTGCTGGCTCATAAACCGTATTGACCGGTAGTGTGGTTTTTGAGCTGCGGATCAAATGCAGCAATGGCACGGATGTTCCGAACATCCCGTCTCTGCCCGTATGACGCTCGATCAACCAGACCAGCTCGGCGAGCGTGTCAGCTGACTTAAGGCCACAAAAGAACGATTGCCTGTCTTGATCATCTCCTAACAGCGGCACTGCAAGTTGTGGTTGCGGCATTTTCTTCCTCCATCGTAATCCTCTTGGTAAGTTCATTATAACACCGATCTCCTGCACACGTCTGTTCAGTCGGAGGATTAGGCAATAACTTGATACGAATCGGTTACCTAGTAGGGCACCCATCGTTGCATAATTAAGGCGAAGATTAAACATACCTGAAAAGAGAGGCGAATCCGAATATGATAAGAAGAACGTTAGGGAAGAGTGGCCTTGAAGTGTCGGCGCTCGGACTCGGCTGCATGGGAATGTCCGACTTTTACAGCGGCAGGGACGACGAGGAATCCCTGCGCACGATCGACCGCGCATTGGAGCTAGGCATCAATCTGCTGGATACCGCGGATATGTATGGCGTCGGCAAAAATGAAGAATTGGTCGGCAAAGCGCTCAAGGGACGCCGCGACAAGGTGGTAGTGGCGACCAAGTTTGGCAACGTGCGTAGCGAGGACGGCAAGTACCTAGGTATCAACGGCCGTCCAGAATACGTCAAGGCCGCCTGCGAAGCAAGCCTGCGTCGTCTCGGCGTCGAATACATTGATCTGTACTATCAGCACAGAGTCGATCCGAACACGCCGATCGAAGAAACGATCGGCGCAATGGCCGAGTTGGTACGCGAAGGCAAGGTGCGATACCTTGGTATGTCCGAGGCGGCTCCGGCTACCATTCGTCGTGCGGCAGCCGTGCATCCGATCGCCGCGCTGCAGACGGAGTATTCGCTGTGGAGTCGCGACGTCGAAGACGACATCTTGGCTGTATGTCGGGAGCTAGGCATCGGCTTCGTGCCGTACAGCCCGCTTGGCCGCGGATTTCTGACCGGACAGATTCGCAAGTTCGAGGATCTGGCGGAGGATGATTACCGCCGATTCTCCCCTCGCTTCCAAGGAGAAAACTTCCAGCGCAATCTGGATCTCGTCGAACGAGTCTCCGAGCTGGCTGCCGAAAAGGGCTGTGAGCCGTCACAGCTAGCGCTTGCCTGGTTGCTGGAGCAGGGAGACGATATCGTGCCAATCCCTGGTACAAAGCGAATCAAATACCTGGAGGAGAATGTAGGCTCGCTTGCGGTCGAGTTGACAGAAGCAGACTTGGTGCGCATCGACGAAGCGGCTCCGCGAGGAACGGCATTTGGCTTGCGTTATCCCGAAGCTGCGATGAATGGCCTCAACCTGTAAGGCTGATTTTCACCATCTAATCTCATACGTTAACGGCAGCCGATCTTTTAGATCGGCTGCTTTCGTGTATGGAAATTTATCTTTAGTCAACAAAACGGGCAGATGACAATTACTTCATAGTTAACGAATCTTGAAATTACGATCACATGTTCGTTATAATATAGCTATAATGATGGTTTAGTTGGAGGAGACATATGTTTCAATCTTCAATGAAACTTGATGAAGTGCGAGTAATAGGTAAAGAAAGAGCTATTGAGCAGTTGAAATTTCTGGTTGTGCAGCAAATTAGAGCAGCTGGCGAAGAGGAAATGAATTATAGACGATCAATCTCTGAGACTGAACAGGACCTAATAGTAGCTGCTATACTAAAGTAATTGAATTAAACGGTCGGTAGTCCGAAAGGACTTTCCGGCTCTTTAATTTATTGTTGGGTGACAGGAGCATCAAAAAAGGTATTCGGATGTAGTAAAAGTTATTATTATTGTTAAATTTGTAGCATAGTATGTAAGTGAATGCTCTGCAAAGTGGCTGCCACAACAATAGATTATTAGAGTGTCCAAATATTATGGACATTTCTGGGAATTGCATATACACTTTATAGTGGCTGGGCTTTTGAAGGCGACGGTCTCGCTTTTATGCACGCGGGTGGCACGATCGGAGAGGGACTATTCTTCGCAACGCTGGAAGGACTGGGCACCGTTTACATCCAATCCTTGCCGTTCAGCAGGCTGGCGAGCCGCGTATTCGCAGCAGCGCCTCGCCGATTCGGCACGGGAGGCAAGGACGAAGGAAGTGCGGCAGGCGCTATCTTCAATATGCTGAAGGGTGACTAGCAGCCTATTCAACTACACTCCGTCCCGGATGGGATGGAGTTTTTTTGGCGGAGGGGAATCGATAATGAACTATGATTTTAATCGAGTGTGGTTGACCAGGAAGTTCGAGGAGATACAGAAACGAATTTTGAAAGCGCTTAATCAGCTGGATGATGGGCAGGTCAATTGGAGTCCGGGAACTAACAGCCACTCCATAGCGACGTTAATCAGGCATATGGAAGGCAATATGCTCGAACGAGTAAATAAAGGGATTCTCCATCAGGATATCGTAAGAGATCGCAATGCGGAGTTAAAACCGACGTTCACGACGAGCGAAGAGCTGTCTAGGAGCATACGGCAGCGCCTACAATTTGTGATAGATACTATTTCCTCCTTATCGGATGAGCAGCTGGAACGAACGCAGCAGGTCCGCGGCAAGGAACGCACAAACGCGGATATGCTGCATCAATGCGCGGCGCATTATTCGGAGCATATGGGCCAGATATTTTATATCGCCAAGCAATTATTGAAGGAAGATTATCAATCGACGTCGATTTAAAAAACTCTCTATAGCCGCATAGACAATTCCTTAAAGATTTGCTAAACTTTCAGACGGCGTTTGTTTAGGGGAATTCACTTTTAGGGAAGAAGGGGACTGTAGATGAACAAAACAGAGCTTGCAAGAGAAATTATGCAAACGTCACGACTGACGGGAGAATTCAAGCTTCGCTCAGGTAAAACCTCGAATCATTATTTCGATAAATACTTGTTCGAATCGAATCCCGTGCTTCTGGCTGCGATCGCAGAACAGCTTGCACCCCTTGTTCCGGAAGGAACGGAAGTTTTAGCCGGACTTGAAATGGGCGGTATTCCGATTGCCACCGCGCTTTCCCTCAAAACGGGCATTCCGGTCGTCTTCGTCCGCAAGAGAGCGAAGGAATACGGAACAAGCAAATTGGCCGAAGGAATCGATATTACGGGCAAAAAAGTCTGCATTATCGAGGATGTCATTACTACGGGCGGACAGGTGCTCTTAAGCGCAGCAGACCTTCTGAACCACGATGCGGAGCTGAAAGAGGTGCTTTGCGTCATCGAGAATGAAAAGGCTGGCAGAGCCAATCTCGAGGAAGCCGAATTCGAAGTGCGCTCCTTGTTCAAGATGGAGGAATTACTGGCCGCAGTTGAAGAAATCGTATAAGTAACCCGCATTTATTAATTCCTAAAAAAAGCTGGTCAATCTCGTAGTATGCGAGTTGACCAGCTTTTTCGGTTCATTTGCGGCCGTTCAGCATTTCCCAGCGGTACACGTATTCGAACAGGAACTCAAACGCTTCGATATGGCGCTTCGCTTCGAAGGCGTTCGCCCCCCATGCGTAAATGCCGTGCTTGCGGAGAATGATACCCGGAATCCGCTTGTCGAGGCGTTCCGTCACTTCCGGTACGATGCGAGGAATTTCAGCGAAGTTGGAGACGATCGGAATGTCGATATGCGCTTCCTCGTCCCAGATGTTGAGGCCTTTGATCAGTTCTACCCCATCCACAGGCACGGCTCTGCGCTCCCAGAACCATTCGGACATAACGGCGCTGTACACGGAGTGAACGTGGAAAATAGCGCCTGCGCCCGTTAAACGGTAAATCTCGTTATGGATAAGCGTTTCGGCAGATGGCTTTAGGCTTGTTGCTTCGCAAGCTTTGCCATCCTTGTCGACAAACAAGTAATCCTCCGGCGTATGTACCGTTTTATCCTTGCCGCTTGCCGTAATGGCGAAGTAGAATTCGTCAGGGTTGAAATCCCCTACGCGAACCGAGAGATTGCCGCTTGTTCCGGCAAACCATCCGCGTGAGGCGAACAATTCTTTAACGCTGCGCAGCTCCGCGAGCGCCTGCTGCTTTTGTTCCAGCTTAATATCGGTAAAAGCCATGTTAAACGATCCTTTCTTTCTTCAGCTCATGCACAATGTCATGGAAGGTAGTAAATTCGGTATGCGGGAGGCCAAGCTCCTTGCATTTATCCGTCAAATGATGGCGGGAGAAGACCGTATCGGCCAGCTTGGCGCCTTCAAAATCGGTTACGCTGTCGCCGATAATAATCCGTTCGTATTCGCTTGCCGGGAAACGGCGCATGATCGTAGTTTTGCACATTCCGCAGTCATTGGTGCAATGCTCGTCGCAGGGATGCGGCCATGTGATTTCAATCTGCTCGCCGCTGAAGTCGCTGCCGTTGCAGTAGATATGATCCTCCGGAATGCCAAACCGGGCTAGCACCGGATACACGAAGAAGTCGATGCCGCCGCTGGTCACGTAGAACTCGATCTGCTCGTCCTTGCAATATTGGAGCAGCTTGGCAAAGCCGTCACGGATTTGCACGTTGTTGATGCCATACTCCACAACTTCCTTCTGAATGGAAGCCGGTAGGAGGCGGAACATCTGGCCAACGCCGTCTCGGATCGAAATTTTCTGGGAAAGTACCGCGTTTGCAATGTCTTCCCATCCCGGCGGATTAAAATGCTTGATGATAGCTACAATGTTATCGTTGACGGTGATGGTTCCGTCAAAGTCGCAGAAGATGATGCGTTTCTTGGCTGTTGTCATTCCTTAATCCCCCATGCGTCAATAGCCGCTTGAAGCGGCTCATTACCCGGCTGCACCGCTGCTTCGCGAAGCGGTACGCCGTTCATAGCTGCCGTGATCGCGCTGCGGAAAGCTTTGCCGCCTGCCGCCGTGCCCATTGGATGGCCGTGGATGCCGCCGCCGGCATTAACGACCACGTCCGTTCCAAAGTCGCGCAAAATAAGCGGAACGAGTCCGGGATGGATACCGGCGGACGGTACCGGGAAGCTGGTCCGGAGCGTATCCGAAGGCGCGAGAAGCGCGTCTTTTACCGCCAGGTTCTCTTCCTTCGGCATCACAACTGAACCGTAAGGGGAAGGGAAGAGAACAAGATCCGCGCCTGCCAGACGCATCAGCTTGCCAAGCAGGACGGAAGCGCTGATTCCGTAATGCGGCGATGGATAAAAGGCGCCTGCCATTGCCGGATGCGCCGCGATTGGCACGTTAATCTCAGGATCCTTGCTCAGCTCGTGCAGCACGTCGTAGCCGTACGACAATACGTTGAACAGCAATGCGTTTGCACCAGCCGCGATAGCTTTGCGCGCTTGGCTTGCGAGCTGCGAGGTAGGGCCTGTCAGGTTAACCGCGTACAACAACTTTTGACCGGTTTCCTGCTGGGCCTTGCGGGCTGCCTCCATGCAAACCTCCACGCGCTTCTCCAGCGGAGTAAGCGGGTTCTCGAACAGGATCTCGTCATCCTTTATAAGGTCGACGCCGCCAAGCGCCTGCTTATAGAACTGCTCCTGAAGGTTTGGAAGATCATGTCCGACAACGGATTTAAAGATACTCATCAGGAGCGGGCGATCGTGAACGCCAAGAAGCTGACGCACGCCTTCCAGGCCGTATTTAGGACCAGGGAAGGCGGATTGGAATTGCTCCGAGACATCCAGATCAATGAGCTTGATTTTGCCGTCCATGGACAGCTTGCCGAAGATCGTCACGAGCAGGGCAGGGATATCGCGGCTGAAGTTGATGTCCGGGTACGCAATGCGGATATCCGCGAAACGCTCGCTGCCCGCCTGTTCATGGACTTCTACGGACAATACCTTGCCAAGATGCTTCTCCATCTCGGCTTTGCGAGCTTCAGGGAGCTCCGTCCAGCTTCCAACCGTTAAGCCAACGGCGATGGATAAAGCTTTTTTATCGAAATCCGCTTTCTCGTCAAAGCAGCGGTAAGTAGCGACACACATTTGATTCATTAGGACAACGTGCTCCTTTCAATATCGGATCCGATTTCGCCTGCGCGTTCAGCCGAACGCAGCATGCCGCGAACGACGGCTTCCGTTAACCCGCTAGCAGCCATGGATTCGATCGCAGCCTGCGTTGTACCGTTAGGGGAGGTGACTTTGCGGCGGAGTTCAGCAGGCTCTTCGCCGGTTGTTCTGACCATCTCGGCAGCGCCAAGAACGGTCTGAACGATCAGCTCCTTCGCTTGGTCGGCAGGGAGGCCAAGCTTCTCCGCGGCTTGCATCATGGCTTCCATGAAGAAATAAACATATGCCGGGCCGCTGCCCGACACGCCAACGATCGAATCCTGCAGCGATTCCTCGACAACCGCATTAATGCCGATCGAAGCGAACATCGTTTCCGCAAGCTTGCGCTGTTCTTCCGTTACGCTGCCCGAGTAGCTGATACCCGTTACACCCAGGCCGATTGTGCTCGAAGTATTGGGCATCGTGCGCACGATGGCGGCGGACCTGCCTAGCACGCGTTCGATGGAAGAGATCGACAGACCGGCGATAACCGAGACGATCAGCTGCTTCTCCGAGAGGAGATGCTTGATGGACGAAATCGCGCTGACGGCATCCTTAGGCTTCATCGCCAGGAAAATAATATCCGCATCCTGAATAAACTGCTCGTTCGTAGAGCCGTTTAATACCGTCTGAATACCATACTTCTCGCTCAGCTCGTTCAAACGGTCCGCGTTTTGACGGTTCAGCATCGAGATTTGCTCCGGCTTTGTCAGCTTTTGATTAATAAGTCCGCGTACGATAGCTTCCGCCATCGACCCTGCGCCGTAGAAGCTGATTTTCAAAGCTTCAATGTCTATCCCGGCATTTGTTTGTTCCATTGATAACATTTCGTTCACCCTCCAAGCTTGTTTTCCTCTATATCTTAACCGCGGATTTGACCGTTGCCGTAAACCCGGAATTTTGTTGATGTTAGAGCCGGCAGACCCATTGGTCCGCGTGCATGCAGCTTTTGCGTGCTGATTCCGATTTCCGCTCCAAAGCCGAATTCGAAGCCGTCCGTGAAGCGGGTAGAAGCGTTATGATAAACCGCTGCCGCGTCAACCTCGTTCAGGAAGCGCTCGGCATGTCCGGCATTCTCCGTTACGATGCATTCCGAATGCTTCGTGCTGTATTCGCGAATGTGATCAAGCGCCTCGTCTAAGTTTGCTACAATACGAATATTTAAAACATAATCGTTATATTCCGTAGCAAAATCCTGTTCAGTGGCAAGCTTGGCTTGCGTTATGTTTTCCGTCGTTCGTTTATCGCCGCGCAGCTCGACGTTTGCCGCAAGGAAGCGGTCAGCGATTTGCTCAAGATGTTTCTCTGCAAATGCTTCGTGCAGAATCAGGGTTTCCATCGAATTGCAGACGGAAGGGCGCTGAACCTTCGCGTTGAAGGCGATCCGTTCCGCCATGTCGTAATCCGCGCTCTCATCGACGAACGTATGGCAGATGCCGGCACCCGTCTCGATAACCGGCACGGTCGCGTTTTCGACTACATTGCGGATCAGTGCCGCGCCGCCGCGCGGGATGACAACATCTAGCAATCCGTTTAATTTAAGCATCTCGTTAACGGAAGCGCGGTCCGAATCTTCAATCAGCTGAATCGCATCCTCAGGCAAAGCGGTTGAAGCCAGCGCTTCCCTAAGCACCTCAACGATGCGGCGGTTCGAGTCCAGGGCGGCGGAGCCGCCGCGAAGCACAACGCAGTTGCCGGTTTTGAGGCAAAGGCCCACAGCGTCAACGGTAACGTTAGGACGCGCTTCGTAGATCATGCCGATAACCCCAAGCGGCACGCGCGTTTTCTCTACGCGAAGACCGTTAGGACGGTCGAATTGCTCAAGCAGCTCGCCCACCGGATCCGGAAGCTCCACAACTTGGCGAAGACCTTCCGCAATGTCCGCAACACGGGCTTCGTTCAAAGCGAGGCGGTCCAGCAGGGAAGGGCTTGTGCCATTCTCGCGGCCGCGTTCCAGATCTTTTTTATTGGCTTCGATAATAGAAGCCTGATTCTCGATAAGGGCATCGGCCATCGCCGTAAGGGCGGTGTTTTTCTGCTCGGTCGTCATTTTGTTCATGATGCTGGCAGCGGCCTGGGCAAGCGTTGCTTTTTGTCTAACTTCACTAACCATCACGATTCCTCCTAAAATGAAATGCGAAGCCATTCCTGCTTCGAAAGCATAAACGTAATGAATTGCTAAATACTCTATCGAAGGGAAACCCACTCGTCGCGGTGAATGACTTCGATTCGATTAACATCCACCCGGCGTTTTACTTCTTCGGTACTGAGACCGGCTACGGCTTGAACCTGCCAAGCTTCGTAGTTTACGACGCCGCGGCCAATCGTGTCTCCAGTCAGGTTTGTTACCTCTACAACATCCCCCGAATGAAAATCTCCTTGAATCTCGCGGATACCGGCTGGCAGCAAGCTTTTGCCGCGTACAAGCAGGGCATGCTCGGCGCCGTCGTCAACGATAATGCGTCCATGGGGGTTGGAGTGGAAGCCCAGCCATTGCTTCTTCATGGGCAGGCTATGTAACCGGGTATCGAAATAAGTGCCTTTGCCCGTACCGTCAACGGCTAATTGCAGATCACCAGCCTGTTGAACTTTTCCGATAAAAGCTCTGACGCCGCCGCGCATGGAAATTCGCGCCGCCTCGATCTTGGAGCGCATGCCCCCGGTACCGACCGCAGAGCCAGCTCCTCCAGCCAGCTGCATAATTTCCTCCGAGATTTGATCCACCCGTTCGATCTTGACGGCCTCCGGATTTTTTCGCGGATCCTCCGTATACAGGCCGTCCATATCGGTTATCATGACCAGGCTGCTTGCTTTCGTCATCGCCGCAACCAGCGCGGACAATTTGTCGTTATCGCCAAATTTCAGCTCAAGCTCGTCGGTAGCCACCGTGTCGTTTTCATTAATGATAGGTATGATGCGGAGGCGAAGCAATTCCTCTATCGTTTTAAGCGCATTCTGGATCCGTTTGCGGTTGGAGAAGTCTGCCCGGGTCAGCAGGATTTGGGCTACCCCGATGCCGAACTCTCCGAAAGCTTCCTGATAAGCCTGCATGAGCAGCGCCTGACCAACCGCGGCAGCTGCCTGCTTCTCGTGTACCGCTTTTGGCCGCGCTGCGTAACCGATCTGGCGGAAGCCCGCAGCCACCGCGCCGGAGGTTACCAGAATAAGAGGGCAGCCTTGCTTGTGCAAAGCGGCGAGTTCAGAAGCAAAATAGGTGATACGTTCGCGGTTTAAGCCGCCTTCTTCCGAGGTTAAGGAGCTGCTACCGATTTTGACAACAATTCTCTCCGACATCTTCTCATCCCATTTCCTGACAAAATAAAAAGACCTTCGTCCATAAAGGACGAAAGTCTATAGCTTCCGCGGTACCACCTTTGTTGACCGAATGGCAAATACGCGCAATCAGGTCCATCTCAAGCCTCATAACAGGAGGCGCTGTCCGGCTCTCGCCGGCCGCTCGGGGGTTGGATTCAGCAAGGAACCGAGGCAAATCTTGCAGCCTGACGAATTTGCTCTCTGGGCACGGCCGCCCTCGCTTACTAGTCCCGTCATCACGTTACATGTTCAGTTAATGCTAGCATATCATGATCATTCCTTACTGTAAAGCAAGGCAAACGCCATAAAACAGCCGTCAGACCGGGATTTGCCGGTCTGAAAGACAGATTAAAAGATGCCTAGCTTGCCTATCCGTTCGATGGCTTCAACGAGCCGTTCCTCGCTTGTCAAAAGGCCAAGGCGCACATAACCTTCGCCATGCGTGCCGAAACCGTTGCCCGGCGCGACAACAACGTCGGCTTGCTCAAGGACTAGGTCCGCGAAGGATTCGGAGGTATAGCCCTCTGGTACCGGAAGCCAGCAGAAGAAGGAGCCGCCGGGACGGTCAGCTTTCCAGCCGATTTTCGCAAGAGCGCCGAATACCGCTTCGCGGCGGCTCTCATAGCGGGCCGTAAGCTCGGTTACGCAATCCTGCGGACCCGTAAGGGCAAGCGCCGCCGCTTCCTGAATGCCGCCAAATAGGCTGCAATAGTAATGATCTTGAATCAGATTGATCAGGGAGACGATCTGGGCATTGCCAATAGCAAAGCCAACCCGCCAGCCAGCCATGTTGTACGTTTTGGATAGCGTATAGAACTCTACGCCGACTTCCTTTGCGCCGGGCGTTTGAAGGAAGCTGACCGGTTTTTTTCCGTCAAAGCCGATGGCGCCGTAAGCAAAGTCGCTTGCAACTACGACTCCCGTGCGGCGTGCAAAGGCAACTGTCTGCTCATAAAAGGCGGAATCCGCAACGGCGCCGGTCGGATTGTTCGGATAATTAATGAACATCAGCTTGGCGCGTTTCAAAGCTTCCTGATCAATAGCGCTGTAATCAGGCAAGAAACGGTTAGCCGCCGTCAGCGGCATAAAGCTCATCTCCGCGCCGGAAAGCGCAACGCCCGACCAGTAGTCCGGATAACCGGGATCCGGAACAAGACATACGTCACCTGGATTAAGCAGGCACTGGCTGATTTCAACGAGACCCGTTTTGCCTCCGAACAAAATGGCAACCTCGGTAGCAGGATCCACCTCAACGCCATAATCCTCTTTATAGCGTGTGGCTACCGCTTCCTTCAGGAATGAATAGCCGCTGAAAGGCGGGTAACGGTGATACATCGGATTAGCCGACGCTTCCTGCATTTTTGCTACGATATGGGGAGGGGTAGGCTGGTCCGGATTGCCTTGCCCCAGATTGATCACATCCCGGCCTTTGGCCGCTTGGGCATTCGCTTTGCCGACAAGCTTGGCGAAAAACTGCGTTGGCAGCGCCGTCATGCGGTCTGCCGGTTTGATTACATGCTCACTCACTCGAGTTTCCATTTGCTCACACTCCACCATCAATGCTCTCTAATCGCCTTAACGACATTAGCTTAAATGTAGCATGTAAAAACCGTTTATGTCGAGTAAATTAGTCGGCATGGAGCGTGCAATTAGGCTGTTTTATTCCGCAGGAATCCCGATTTTCTTTATAAACGGTTTAATGTCCTCTTTGAAGAGCAGTAGGTAAGGTCTGCGCTGTTCATCGAATACGAGAAGGAGCGGAGGCTTGCCATCGCAATAAAACAAGAACACATCGTCGGCCAGCAGCTTGGTGCCGTTGACGGAAATCGTAACCGGCTTCTCCAGCGGTACGCGGTAAACGTAATTGCAGCTGTCGTCATTCGTAAGCTGCGGGGCAAGTCCCGTAATGGATGAGATCCATTTGTTCGCAAATTCCTGGTACTCCTTGTCGTTTGGCGTGGTAAGCACGACTTTGCCGGCTTTCACGTCAAATACCTGAACGGGTTTAAAAGGCTGATCCTCCGGTGCTGCCGCAAAGGCGGAGGCAGAGGCGAACGTCAGCATGACGCATAAGGCGAGCAGCAAGGCTGCTAATCGTTTTTGGCGCATTTTATATCTCTCCTTGTCCGGGAATGAATAACTCTTCTCCATTAATCTGTCCATCTTGACACAGAACCATGAGAAGGTATCATTAGGGAAAAGTAATCGATGAAAGGAACAAGGCCTATGACACAGCTATTGCGTATTGCGCTTTTGCAAATGAATATAGAGGTAGGACAGCCCGAAGCGAATTTCGCCAAGCTGTCCGGCATGCTCGAGGAGGCTGCTTCCCAGCCTAACAAACCGGATGTCATCGTTTTTCCGGAGATGTGGAACACAGGTTATGCCTTAACCGAAATTACGGAGCTCGCTGACCCGCATGGTGAACGCACGAAAGCTTACCTGACGGAATTCAGCCGAAAGCACGGCATTCATATCATTGCCGGATCGATCGCGGAAGGGCGCGAAGACGGCGTGTACAACACGATCTACGCTTTTGACCGGGAAGGAAATCAGATCGGGGATTATTCGAAAATTCATTTGTTCCGCTTAATGGATGAGGAGAAATACCTGACAGCGGGCGATAAGCTTGGCAAGCTTGAGATTGAGGGCGCGGGAGCGGGAATGATGATCTGCTATGACATCCGGTTCCCGGAGCTGGCCAGAAAGCTTGCGCTGGATGGAGCGAAGCTGCTCTTCGTGCCGGCTGAATGGCCGCATCCGAGGCTTCATCACTGGCGCACGCTTCTGACGGCCCGCTCGATCGAAAACCAAATGTTCGTTATTGCCTGCAACCGCGTAGGCGTTAGCGGAGAGACGCATTTCTTCGGGCATTCGATGATTCTTGATCCTTGGGGCGAGACCATTGCCGAAGCCGGGGAAGAAGAGACGATTGTTTACGCCGAGATCGATTTATCTCTCGTTGATGCCGTACGCGGTAAAATTCCGGTATTCGAGGACCGCAGACCTTCCTTATATTAAGGAGCTATTTGTACGGACTGATCGTTCTGTTCATCGTTTCAATAAACGCCACGGCCGCTTTGGACAAATACCGTCCTTTGCGGCTGGCGATTATCAAGGTGCGGGAAGGACGGTCCTTTAGCGATAAATAAACGGGTACGAAATCGCCGCCCGCGGCCCGGGTCAGCATTTTCGGGACAAACGTGATGCCCATGCCGCCCGCAATCAGCGATTGCACCGTCTCAATATTGCTGCTCTCAAACACGATGTTAGGAGTAAATCCAGCCTGCTGGCACAGATGCACCAGAATCTGGCGGAAGCCTTGGCCTTTCTTCAAGCCGATGAAATGCTCGTCCCGCAGCTCCTCGATCGAAATCTCGTCGGCGCGTCCGGCCAGGCGATGGCTGGGCGGTACGGCCAGGCAGATTTCCTCTTCCATTAGCGGTTCCCATTCCAGCGTCTGATCGACGAGAGGAAGAGTAAGCAGGCTTAAATCCGTACCCCCGTTAGCCGTAAGCTGCTCCAGCTTGACGGTTGTGTCTTCTACTAATATGACCTCGATCTGCGGATACAGTTCCCCGAACACCGGCAGAACCAGCGGCAGTATATGCGATCCCGTGATAGGCAGCGTCCCTACGACAAGACGGCCTCGCTTCATCTGCGCCATATCGTCCATCTCTTGCTTTAGCTGCTCGATGGCATCCAGAATCGACTGGGATTTATCCACGAATACCTGGCCGGCCTGCGTCAGCTCAACCGAATTCGTCGTGCGGCGGAAAAGCAGGACGCCCAGCTCTTGTTCCAGCTTGGACAGCTGCTGGCTGAGCGAAGGCTGCGCGATATGCAGCTTCTCGGCAGCGCGCGAAAAATTTTTCTCGATTGCGATTTGAATGACGTATTGAAGTTGTCTAAGTTCCATTCCAGCATTCCCCTTATAGTCCAAATGAGAATAGTTATCGATCTTTTATAGTTATTGCCTATAATCATTATAGATATTATATCTTTGTTGAATCAAGCAGGAGATGCTATGCTAGTAACATCTAATAGAGCAAAGCGATTATTCGCTTGAACGATGGGGTGAACATAATGACGAAAAGAACACTGTTTGAGAAAATCTGGGATAAGCACGTCATTCATCAAGAAGAGGGCAAACCAAGCATCATTTACATCGACCTTCATCTGGTGCACGAGGTAACTTCGCCGCAAGCCTTCGAAGGACTCCGCATGTCGAACCGCAAAGTTCGCCGTCCTGACCTGACATTCGCGACAATGGACCACAACGTTCCTACCAAGGATCGCTTCAATATTAAAGACCCGATCTCCAAACAACAAATCGACACGCTGACGCAAAACTGCGCGGACTTCGGCGTAAAACTGTTCGACCTGAACAACCTCGACCAAGGCGTCGTGCACGTTATGGGTCCTGAGATCGGCCTGACTTACCCGGGCAAAACAATCGTCTGCGGCGACAGCCACACTTCGACGCACGGCGCGTTTGGCGCTCTTGCGTTCGGTATCGGTACTTCCGAGGTTGAGCATGTTATGGCGACGCAATGTTTGCAGCAATCCAAACCTAAAACCATGGAAGTTCGCTTCAAAGGTTCCCGCAAACCTGGCGTTACCGCGAAGGACTTGATCCTTGGCGTTATCGCGAAATACGGCACGGACTTCGCTACCGGTTACGTTATCGAGTACACAGGCGAAGCTATCCGGTCCTTGACTATGGAAGAGCGCATGACGGTCTGCAACATGTCGATCGAAGGCGGCGCGCGCGCCGGTCTGATTGCACCGGACCAAACTACGTTCGACTACCTGAGAGGCCGCGAGTACGCTCCAGCGAACTACGACGAAGCCGTGGAAGACTGGAAGCAGCTTACAACAGACGAAGGCGCGACTTACGATACAGTGGTTGAATTCGATGTTGATTCGCTGATCCCGCAAGTAACTTGGGGCACTAGCCCGGGCATGGGTACGGACATCACTTCTTCCGTTCCGTTCCCGAAAGATCTGCCAACGGAAAACGAGCGCAAAGCAGCGGAAAAAGCGCTTGAATATATGGACTTGAAACCAGGTACGCCAATGTCCGAAATCGAGATCGACTATGTCTTTATCGGTTCCTGCACAAACGGCCGTATCGAAGACCTTCGCGCTGCGGCTGAAATCGCGCGCGGCTACAAAGTAAGCGAGAAAGTAACGGCTATCGTCGTTCCGGGCTCCGGACGCGTTAAGCTGCAAGCCGAAAAAGAAGGTCTCGACAAAGTATTTGCGGAAGCCGGTTTTGAATGGCGCGAAGCAGGCTGCTCGATGTGCCTTGCGATGAACCCTGACGTATTGCAGCCGGGACAACGCTGCGCATCGACATCCAACCGTAACTTCGAAGGCCGTCAAGGCCGCGGCGGACGCACGCATCTCGTATCGCCTGCAATGGCTGCGGCTGCTGCAATCAATGGCCGCTTTACGGACGTGCGCGACTGGAAAATCAAATCCGAAGTGTTGAACTAATTGAACGTGTGAGAGAGGGGTATTACCGACATGGAAGCTTTTAAACAACTTACGGGCATCGTTGCCCCGGTCGACCGCGTGAATGTCGACACGGACGCTATCATTCCTAAACAATTCCTGAAACGCATCGAGCGCAGCGGCTTTGGCCAATTCCTGTTCTTCGAATGGCGCTTCCACGAAAACGGCGAAGTAAACGCTGATTTCGAACCAAACAAACCGCGCTATCAAGGCGCTTCCGTTCTGATCTCCCGCGCGAACTTTGGCTGCGGCTCCTCCCGCGAGCATGCTCCTTGGGCGATTCTGGACTATGGCTTCAAGGTTGTTATCGCACCTTCGTATGCGGACATTTTCTACAACAACTGCTTCAAGAACGGCATTCTGCCAATCAAACTGAGCGAAGAGCAAGTCGAAGACCTGTTCCAGCGCACGGCGAAGCATGAGGGCTACAAGCTGTCGGTTGATCTGGAGAACAAAAAGCTGACTGACGAGTACGGTCTTGATCTTTCCTTCGATCTTGACGAGCACCGCCGCCAGTTCCTGCTTCTTGGTTTGGACGATATCGGTCTGACACTGCAGCATGAAGACGAAATTACGGCTTACGAACAAAAGCGTCCTGCCTATTTGGGTTAATAGATAGACTAAGAAAAGGGGGCAGCTCTTCGGACAAAGAAGAGTTGTCCTCTTTTTTCCTCTGCACGCAACTTTTTCTGACAAATTGCGTCTATTTAATCGTCTAGCAAAGTCGAATGATCTCACATTCGATGCAGGCAATTTCAGTCATCGAGGTGGAAAATGAAGAAGAAGTTTGTACCTATTTTGTTGTTTATGGCGGTTCTGTTTACTTTGTTCACTGGAGTGGGACAAGCTGCAACAACGCCAGTCGTCCCGAAGCTTTATCTGAACGACCAATTGCTGAAGCCTTATGACGATCCTCAGATCGTCAACGATTTTACCCTCGTCCCGATCAGGGTCGTGTCCGAGAACATGGGCTATGAGGTAAATTGGGCGGCAGCTACAAAGACAGTCACCATACATAACGATCAGAACGTAATTGTACTTACCATTGACAACAACATCGCACTCGTTAACAACAACAAGGTGCAAATGGACATGTCTGCCAAGCTGCAGAAGGGCAGAACAACGATGATTCCAATCCGTTTCGTAAGCGAACAGCTTGGATTAACGGTAAAATGGGATCAAGCGTCTCAGTCCGTCTATTTGTACAAAGCAGCGGACCCTGAAGAACCTTCAACTACGCCGGATCCCGGTCAGACAGGTTCGATCACTTCGATTCAATACGACAGCAGCTTCGGCATTATCATCAATTACGATGGTAAAGTAACGGCCAATAAACCGTTTAAGCTCGATAGTCCCAAGCGCATCGTAATCGATTTCCCGAACGCGACTTATTCGGACAATTTGTCGTCGCAATTCATGGGAGCGGAAACACGCATTCCCGTAGCGGATAATCCGTACATCTCCATGTTCCGTTACTCGGTATTTTCTACGAATCCGGCTACTGCTAGACTAGTGCTTGATTTGAATACGGACAAAGATGCGGATGCCGTGGTTCAAGATAACGGAGCCGGGGTAATAACCATTGGTCTTACGGATCCGGCGACGACCCCTCCGGTTGATACGACAACCCCTCCGGTAACAACGGATCCGGGTACGAAAGTATACAACGTTGTAATTGATGCCGGTCACGGCGGAACCGACCCGGGCGCGAAAAGCATTAACGGCCGCTGGGAGAAGGAAGTAAACCTTGCTATTTCTCTTAAAGTCAAAGCTTTGCTGGACAAAGAAAAAAATATTAAGCCGCTGCTTAGCAGACCGGAAGATAAATTCGTAACGCTTGCAGACCGCGTAACGTTCGCCAAGAACAACAAAGCTGATATTTTTATTTCGATTCATGCAAACAGCAATCCTACATCAAGCGTATCCGGAACCGAAACCTACTATACGCGCGACAACAGTAAAGCGCTTGCGAATGTGATCCACAAGCATCTCGTGAAGGCTACCGGTCTTAAGGACCGCGGCGTGAAATACGGAAACCTGCATGTAACGAGAGAAACAACGATGCCTGCCATTTTGCTCGAGACCGGATTTTTGTCCAATAAAGGCGACTCCGATATCCTGTACAGCGATGCGGCGCAAAATAAAATGGCATCAGAAATCGTAGCTGGAATTAAGGAGTACCTGAAACTTTCCTAGATTCTAAGAATTTAATCTTTTGACTTAGATATAAGGGCTTAGAATTTACCGGAATGAGACAAGCTTGCCGTCCAAGAACGGCGAAAGCAGTTTCACCTTGAGAAAGCGAGGAATTCGATCGTGCGCAAACCGGCATTCATCCTATTATTATTAGTCGTTATTCTTACCGCAGCCGCATGCGGAAACACAAACAAACCTCTCGGGCAGTCCGGAAATGAGGTAAGCGGCAATGCATCTTCTCCAAGCCCAACGATAGAAGCGATTGCAACTACGGAGGAAGCGGCGACTCCCGATCCATCCGTAGAACCGACCGTACAGGCTGAACAAGAAACTTCCGTTAAGATCTATTATTCGGATACGGAGCTCGAGAAGATGGTATCTAAGGATATTCAAGTGAAGTCGGGCTCCAATGAAGACCTGATCAAGCAGGCCTTGGCTGCTTTGCAGCAGGATGGACCCGAAGGCACGGTGAATTTGTGGAAGCCTATTCCAATCAAATCCGTGACGCTTAAGGACAATGCGGTAACCATCGACATTGAGCTGCCGGATACCGCCCGTCTTGGCGCACCGGGAGAGCAAATGCTGCTGGATTCCCTGGGTCAGACCTTGTTCCAGTTTGATTTTGTGCAATCTTACGATCTTCTGGTTGACGGTAAAGCGCTGGAGAGCCTGATGGGTCACTTTGATCTGGACCATCCAACGGTTCGTCATTCCTAGAATCAAACAAATGAATTGAGGAGGATTATTCAACCATGCCAAAGCATTCATCCCGTTCCAAACTTATTGCCGGCGCCTTAGCGTTCTCCTTGCTTGCCGGTGGCACCTCCATTGCGATTCCGGCTCCATCCGCGTTTGCGGCCGTATCGAACAGCATGTTTGTTGACACGATCCCCGCATGGGCGCAGAAGCATGTTTCCAAGCTGGCGCTTCAAGGCATTATTAATGGTTACAAAACATCCAGCGGCACGACGGAATTCCGCCCTCTGAAAAGCGTCTCCCAAGAAGAAGCGGTCGTTATGGCTCTTCGTTTCGCCGGACTTGAGGGCGAAGTAGATCCGGACGGAATCGTCGCGTATCCGGATTCCTTCAAGGTAAGCAGCTATGCCAAGCCTTATATTATCGTAGCTTTCAAGAATGGTCTGCTTGACCAGAATGATGAGTACGCCAACGCGGCTGCCAACCCGAAAGCAGCATGGGGCACAACGCCGGCGACTCGCGAATGGGTAACGAAGCTGTTGGTGAAAGCCATTGACAAGAAACAATTAGCGGATGATCTGAGCAAGACCGCTTCCACGTTCGCCGACGGCAATCAGATTACGGCAAAATATTTGGGCTACGTTAACGCGGCCGTATCGCTTGACCTGGTAAAAGGCGTATCCGCGACGAAGTTCGATCCGAAAGCTCCGGTTAACCGTGCGAGCCTTGCCACTTTGTTCAGCCGGGCAGAGAAGCAATACAAGGTGCCTTATGCCGGACAAGTAAGCGGTATTGTTACCGCTCAAACCGCTTCATCGATCACGCTGTACAGCGAAGGGAAAGAAACAACCTACACGCTTGATTCCAATACTTTGTACTATTCGGCAGACAGCGATAACGCCATTGCGGCGGGGGATATCAAGCTGTATACGGACGTTACACTGATTGGCAACTCCGGCAAAGCGCTGTACGTGGAAACGCAAGGCACGGAGCAGCATGTCAAAACGACAATCGCCAAGCTGGACCGCATCAATACGACGGACCGTTACTTCTACGCATGGGTGAACGACGAGCCTGTGAAGTTCACGTATAGCAGCGCGGTTACCGTAAAAGACAGCACCGGCAAAACGCTTCAAATCTCCGATCTGAAGCGCGATGCGAATCTGACGATCGTACAGGATACTTTCCGTACGGCTCCTCAGGTTGTATCCATTACGGCAGAAGCGCAGACTGGCGCTAATACCGTAACCGGACAATTCTATTCCGCAGGCAGCGGCCTGATTAACTATCTGGTAGACGGTACTCTGCAGTCCAAGTTCCTGGCCGATAACGTAGTTGTCGTGATAAACGGTATCGATACGCCCACGGTTAGCGACTTGCTTAAAGACGTTGATAATATCAAGCTGACTTTGAATGATAATCAGCAAGTGACGCGCATTGAGGTGGTAAACCGGAATGTCTCGACGATAGAGTCCGCTACGGTTGTCAATTACAGCGGCGATAATAAGCTGCTTACGGTATTCGATCCTGCAACTTCGAACGCCAATGCCCTGTTCCTGACGGATTCCACCAAGATTGATTACAGCGGATCGTCTATCACGGTAAGCCAGGCCAGATCTTATCTGGTTGCGAACCGCAAAGTGAAAATTACGTATTCCGGCAAAAACATTATCTCGCTCAGCTTTATTTACAAACAAACCGGCAGCTTGGTGTCGGTAAATACAACGGATAAATTATTGTCCGTTAAACTCGATTCGGGCGAAAAGGTATCCATTCCTTACGTGTCGCCGCTTCTCCAAATTCCCGGCGTATCCGTGCCTACAATCGGAAGCCTGCAGGCAGGGGATACCGTAACCGTATTGCTGGATGCCAATCAGGAGAAGGCGGCTACGATTCAGGTTCATAAAACCTTGCAGTACCAGGTTGTGTCCGCAAACGCGTCGACGAAGCTAGTTACCGTGAAAGCGGCGGATAATTCGCAGAAAGACATTTCGCTGGTTAATGTTCCGATCACGGACGAGAACGGAAATGCCTTGACGGTGGGCGCTTTGACAAGCGGCACGATCATTAATGTCCCTTACATCGGCAGCAACATCCAGTCGGTGAAGACGATTACGATGAAATACGGCACCGTTTCCTCCGTTGCGGCAAGCAGCTTGACCGTTACCGAACCTAGCGGCACATCGTCAACGGTGACGTTCTCGAAAGGCATTAAAGTCGTCAAAGGCACTCAAACAACCTATTCGTCCTCCGCGATAGCCGCGGGAGATATCATTCAAGTCTACAAGGACGAGAACGAGCAGACGATTGTTACGGTAGCAGTCGGCGACAAGCGTACCTTCTGGAAGTACGATGCTCCTAACGCAACCCTGTGGACTTACAAAAATACTTCGGAGGATAACAGCAACTTTGCTTATATTACTTCGAACACAAAAATCCTGTATAACAATGCGTCCATCCAAGTGAGCGCGTTAAAAGACGGGGATACGATTACAGTATATGCCTTCAATAATACGGCTCTCAAAATCGTAAAATCGTAGGCTTTTGTTAAAAATTAACGGGATTTCATGAAGACCTCGCCCTAAATTCTTATATTTTGTGAAAATACCGTCCAAAAGGGCGGTTTTTTCTTTATTTAGGGCTGAATAAGGTTGCTTCTCGTGACAAATTTCGCTACACTTTGAACGATAGTGTTTGGGATTAGGAGAGAGACGATGAATGCGAAGCAGAAGATGCGACATATATTGGATACGTTGGCGGAGATGTTCCCGGATGCACATTGTGAATTGCATCACAGCAACCCGTTCGAACTGACCATAGCCGTCCTGCTGTCGGCGCAATGTACGGATGAGACGGTGAACAAAGTCACGGTCAATCTGTTTCAGAAATACAAACGGCCGGAGGATTATTTGGCTGTGCCGCTGGAAGAGCTGGAGCAGGATATTCGCCGTATCGGATTATTCCGCAGTAAGGCATCTAATATTCAAAAGCTATGCCGCATCCTAATCAATAAATACGAAGGGGAAGTTCCCGAGAGGCATGAGCAGTTGACGGAGCTGCCCGGCGTTGGGCGGAAGACAGCCAATGTGGTTGTCTCGAACGCGTTTGGCGTTCCCGCTATCGCCGTAGATACGCATGTGGAGCGGGTATCGAAACGGCTTGGCGTGGCTAAGCTGGATGATACCGTGCTGGAAGTCGAAAAGAAGCTGATGAAGCTTGTGCCCCGCGAGGAATGGACGCTCACCCATCACCGGCTAATTTTTTTCGGCCGCTATCATTGCAAAGCACAAAACCCGCAGTGTCCGATATGCCCGCTGCTGGATCTGTGCAAGGAAGGCAAACAGCGTATGAAGCCGGGTGGACAAACGAAAACTAAAATTTTAGCAACTAAACCGAAAAAAGCCAGTGAAGGATGATGAAGATGAAATGCATTTCCGTGTATACAAACAATTTTGAACTGTTCTCCGATATTTTTGAGCAGGTTCTCGAAGCACCTCCGCAAGAAAACGAGGATATTCTGGTAGAAGGCGTCACCGTAAGCGGCTCCGGCGATGTACCGGATCAGTACATTGAGCGTATGCGCCAAAAGCCTGAAGTCGTTGTTATGAAGGAAAAAGAACGCAACATTATGATTTTGCAGCACGGCAACGTGTTTGAAATCTGCCTGCCTGCGGAAGAGGAAGCTGTATAGACCATGATGGAAACGACAGTACGAAGCATGACAGAAGCACTGTCGCATGCCGCTGCGGAAATGCAGTCGGCGGGCGACAGTCTACACGCAAAGCAAGTACTGGAGTTGAACAGTAAGCTGGCCGAAGGCCGGCTTACTGTTGCATTTTGCGGACATTTTTCAGCCGGCAAATCAACTCTGGTTAACCGATTATGCGGAGCACAACTGCTTCCGTCCAGCCCGATCCCTACAAGCGCAAACGTTGTGGCCATTCGCGGCGGCGAGACGGCAAAGGCAAGCGTCGTTAGCGTGAAGAACGGAGAGCGCGTCAGCGTGGATATTCCGCTCGAGGAGCTGGACGCGTATTGCAAAGACGGCGAGAACATTGAATCCGTATCGATCTATTATCCTACCGATCGCCTTGGCGATCATACGGTTCTTCTCGATACTCCCGGTATCGATTCCACGGATGACGCTCACAGAATGTCGACTGAATCCGCCCTTCATTTGGCGGATGTCGTCTTTTATGTAATGGATTATAACCATGTCCAATCCGAGATTAACTTTGCGTTCGCGAAGCAATTGAAGGACTGGGGCAAGCCCTTATACTTTATCGTAAATCAGATTGATAAGCACCGTGACCGTGAATTGTCGTTCGAGCAGTACCGGAAGAGTGTGGAAGAAGCGTTTCAAGCTTGGCATCTGGAGCCGGCGGGAATCGTTTATTTGTCGTTGCGGCAGCCGGATCATCCTCATCAGGAATGGGAGCAGCTCGAGCTTTTGCTGTCCCAGCTGGCAGCGGAAAGAGTACCTCTTGCGGCATACAGCGTAGATGCTTCGCTGCATCATCTGGTGGCCGAGCACAAAAAATGGTGGGACCTGCGGGATGAACCGGAGCGTGAACGCCTGATTGCCGAAGCTGGAGGCGAGGAAGCGGCAGCCAAGGTGAAGGCGGAGATGGCTCAGCTTGAAGCCGAGAAGAACAGGCTTGCGGAAGAGCCGGAGCGCCTGCGCGTTGAGCTCCGCCGCAGCGTTCAGTCGCTTCTGGATAACGCGATCATTACACCGGCGCCATTGCGGGACAAAGCGCATGTCTTCCTGGAAAGCCGGAAGCCAGGCTTCAAGACGGGCCTGTTGTTTGCCGGGGCGAAAACGGCTGCAGAGCAGGAACGCAGACTGGAGACGTTCCGGACCGAATTTGCTTCTCAGGTGAATGCCGCCATTGACTGGCATGTGAAGGATATGCTTCGCCGCGCGGCAGAGAAGGCCGGCTATCCGGCCGATCGGATAGAGCAGGAGCTGATCGCCGGCTTATCCTGGCAGCCTGAGCCGAACTGGCTTATCGAGAAAGTAAATACCGGGGCGACCTTCGGCAATGAATATACGATGGTTTACAGCCGCGAGCTGGCCGCGGAAGTGAAGCTCATCTACCGCAAGCATGCGTTCGATATCATCGACGTGCTTGCGCAGCATGTTGCCGCCGCGAGCACAGCCGCAGCGGATGAGGTTGCCGCGCAGCTAGCGGCGCTTGGCGAGCAGGCCGGCGCGCTCGCGCAGCTCGCGGCGCTGGCGCAGCGCGCAGCCGCGCATGCGGCGCAGCTCGCCGCAGCGCTGCCGCCGCGCGCGCCGCG